>CAIZLM010000310.1 GCA_903933805.1 uncultured Bacteroidota bacterium
AAACCCTTGGCATAAAATGGGTTACGTGGTGCAATGGTTATAGGTGCCGTAAGGCCCCGGGGTTGGTGGGCGTCTTACGCTACGCCACGCGTTTTGCTACGCCACGTTTTGCTTTGCCAAATCCGAAATTCGCGGAAATCTCTCCCACCACCAACGAAGCCTTACAGCACATAAAAGCGGTAAAAAACAAGAATTTCACGTGATTTTACCCTCGAAAAAAAATAATTTAAAAATAACTTCAAAAAAGTGATAACAAAAACACGAAACAGACGACTATATAGTGTACGGTTGCTTGTTTGATTCAAATATCAGCAGTGTTAAGTTGCATCATTATAGACTGTGATTAAAGTGATTTTGTAACTGGTTAGGTGGTCGCGTCTGAGATAAAAAAGTGACCATTTTTTGCCAGACAGCGTACCACCCAACCAGTTACTTCCGAAATATCAAATCATTACATCCAGTTTGTGACCGAAAAAATATGTACCTTTTCTAACCCTAAAATCAAATTTATATGATTCCCCAAACCAAATTTTTTTCAATACGAGGAGTAGTAGTGTTTACACTTCTCCAGATGGCGTTTTTTGCCTCGAAGCTTCAAGGACAGGATATTTGCCTAACGGCCAGTTGTGGACAAGTGGAACTCGAGTTGATTAGACAAGAGCAAAATGTATCTGCCCAATGCTTGCCCGCAAGTGGTACGTGTAGCGCTAACAACTTCTATCAGGTTACTTACAAAGCATATTTGCGGTATTCTGACTATCAATTGCCAACCCAAGGCACTTTTTCTCTTGGGTACAGTGAAATACAAATTGGATTAAATTTAGTCCAAGTATCTAACCCGCAGTTTTCACATTTTGATGCAACCACAACCCAATGCTTGTATAACAGCTCTCCCCAGGGAATGATGTGGAATGCGTTAAATACGGGTGACGAGGTGATTTTTCAGCCAACAAAAAATCGGATAGGTATCAATTTTCAAAATGGTAGTACCACCAGTGCTTGTGGAACTTCTTCAAATGGTGGATCGAACCGTGTGCTAATGCAACCCGGCAAACCGCCCTTGTCACTGTCTCCTCCTTGCGCATTAGGACAGAGATGCTTTTATACTGAAATTTTTACTGTTGTTGTAAATACGTATCCTGGCGAAACAATACGCTTCGATACGGATGCTCGCTTGTTTAAACCGTACGGAAGTGCGAGTGGATGTGATATCACAAAAGTTATGAGTGGTAGTAATAGCGGTTTTTTTAACTTATTAGTAGCAATGCCACCTTTATTTTCCACCAGTATTATCAATACCAATATAGGCGCGTCTCTGGCAGTTGGAGCACCTGATGCGGACGGTACTGAAAATGTAAATGTTGTATTAACCAATACAAATGGGGCTGCGGTTAATATTAGTTTTTTGGAATTTGTTGTGATTGCAACCATAATGAATAACTCAGGGCCATTAGCCTATACCGGCAACATGCCTGATGAAGTTACCGTACAAGGGTCACCAATAAAGTATCTTCGCTATACCATTCAAACTCCGATCATGGTTAATGGCGGAGGAGGAACGTTCCCTTTAGGCACCATAAAAATTCCGCCTCCCATCCCCAATAATTTATCCTGGAGCTATTGTTTCACTCTAAATAATCCTCAAAATTTTAGAATAAAAACTGCTACAGGCGGCTGTACTAGCTTGAGTATTAATGCTACGCCAGCCTGCAAAACCAATACACAGAATCCGCCATGTAGCCTGCCTTTGAATTTTACCATTTCTCCAGGTGAAATTTCCTGTGGTACATCTACAATAAATGTCGGTTTTAGAACTACCCTTCCACCGGCACAATATCAAGTGCAATCTTTGGAGTTTATACTCGATTTTACCTGGGCTTCTCCCGACATCAGCTTTAGCGGGGTAAACTTTTCGTCGGGCCTGCCTTTTGACTATATGGCTTGTGAGACAAATGGATGTTTCCCAAACAACAATGTCCAAAGTTGCCATACTTGGGATCCAGTGAATAAACGCCTTCATTTTTGTCTTTCTAATGGGCCCTATTATTTGAATTTACCCTATGGAGATGATGTAACTATGGGTTTGGTTTTTAATACACCAGAGGGAAAGTGTATAACTGGTGTAGAAGTTAATTACCTATTGGTTGCTTTTTCAGGAGGGTTCACAAACGTTTGCGTTCCTGCGATTGACCCTACCGATGGATTTGAGATTTGTGGCGGGGATTTAGTAGATATGGTGCAGGGTTTAATTCAAACGGAGAAATTCGACGGTGTAGAAGAGGTAGCGGTAACTTTTGAAGCAGCAACTGGCGGTAGTGATTGCCCGGCACTTGTCTGTCAGGGCGGCTGTAGCCCCAAGACCTTCATGACCGGAGACCCAGGTCATTACATGTTCTCTTGCCAAGACTGCCCTAATTGTAACCGCTTCAAAGTTACGTCCGAGAAAGATGACAACCCGTTGAATGGCGTAACTACATACGATTTGGTGTTGATAAGTAAACACAATTTGGGTATAACCCCGTTATCATCTTCATATAATATGATTGCGGCTGATGCAAATAAAGAAAATGATATTACAACATTTGATATCGTAGAGTTGCGAAAACTGATTCTTGGAATTTACCAACACCTTCCCAAAAATACTTCTTGGCGCTTTTTTGATAAGTCGAAAAAATTTACAATCATGTCAGACCCACTAAACCCATTTGTTGATCCGATTGGCACATGGGAAGTTATCAACTGCGTTGAGTTGCCCACATCTAACCTAGATTTTGTAGCAGTCAAAATTGGAGATGTAAATAATACAGTAGTGCCCAACAGGCCTGAAAAACGCCCTGTGTCTTATATCTCCTGGCCCGCCTTACGCCCAGCTGCAGGCGAGGTAATTACGCTCCCCGTTTATTACGAGGGCGCAAAAACCATAGAAGCCCTGCAAATGGGTTTGCGCTTTGATCCTGCACAACTTCGTTTCCTGGGCGCTTCTCAGGGTGATATGGACAGCTATTTACCCGGCAACTTCCACGTGGAGCCCGAACTGGGGCAGATACGCACCCTCTGGTTGCCCATGAATGAGCAATGGGAAAATATTGCTCCGCACACCCTTTTATTCTATCTTAGTTTTGAAGTCATTGACAATATAAGTGGTCTTTTGCCCATGCGATTGGACAATATGCTGCTGGATGCAGCAGCCTGGACTACAGACGGACGAGAGTTTTCACTTGAACAAAGCGCGCGTGTAAGAGAACGTTTTGAACAAACCAGCGAACTGATTGCTACATTACGACCTGTGCCCACTGCCGGACAAGCCTTCTTGAGCATAGAATCGCAAACAACAGAACCCTGCCGAATTGCGATCTACGATGCATTTGGAAAACAATTGGTTTTGAAGGAAATAACCCTCAATAAAGGCAGGCATGATATTTCACTTCAGGAAGCTGAGGGCCTGCCTAAGGGTGTATATATGTGGAAGGTTTTCACACATAGCGCCAAAACGCAGGGACATCTGATCAAAATTTAACCTAGAGGCATTTATCAGTTGTTAAATCCCCCCCCCCTAAAGCGGGTTCGGTCTGGAAAACCGGATCGAACCCGCTCAGGTGGGTAAACCTTACTTCTCATGAAAAAACTAGTACTTCTGGCCTTGATCCTCGGCCAATATTCCTTAGCATCTCAAACCCGCTTTTACGTAAAACCTACCGCTTCCGGTTTAAACAACGGTTTAAGTTGGCAAGATGCGTTCACACAATTAAATGTAGCGCTTTCCACCGCCCAGGCGGGTGATGAGATATGGGTGGCCCAAGGAACATACTATCCCGCCTCTGATGCTGACAGAAGCAAGTCCTTTACTCCTCCCAGTGGCATAAAACTCTACGGAGGATTTACGGGTAGTGAAACGGATATAAATCAACGAGATTGGCAGGCAAACCCTACTATCCTTAGCGGCGACATTGGTGTTTCGGGTTACAGCACAGACAACACTTATAATGTTGTCTATATGCTTCAGCCAGACTCGACTACCATACTGGACGGATTTGTAGTCGCTTATGGCCAAGCGGATAATTTGGCCATGTCTGCACACAACAGAGACAGGTTTGTCTGTGGCGGAGGTCTCTACATGGAATCTGGCGACTGGGACGCATTTGCGACGATACAGCATTGTCGATTTTACAAAAACAACGTCCATTCACAAGGTGGCGGCGTTATGTTAAACGGTACCCTCACTGGGCGGATGGCACCCAAGTTTATAGATTGCATATTTGAAAGCAACTATGCCGGAGATTTTGGTGGAGGAGGAATGAGTAGATATGGCGGCAGTGGGATTGAACGGGGAGAGGAGTTGAAAGGCTGCACTTTTGTGAAAAACAGTACCAATAAAAGAGGTGGCGCTCTTTATTACGCGGATACAAAGGGCATAAATACCATTGGCATAAAATCCTGTAATTTTACACAGAATTATGCAAAAGTAGCCGGTGGAGGGATTTTTCTTTCTTTAGGCAAGCAGGAGACTGGCGGCGTTTATATACACCATTCCAATTTTACAGAAAATAGCTCTGATGGTACTTCAGCACTAATTTTATTTACCAATGGCTTGGATTTTGAGGGGGATTTTGAACTAGATAGTTGCGTTTTTGAAAGCCATATTGGTATAGGGTCAGGCAATAATAGGTCTGTAATATATACAGATATATTAAGCACATCAGGGTCTGAAATTAGCATAAAGAATACAAGTATGTCCCAAAATAATAGAAGTCTACTTTCAATAACTTGGGGAAATGCTAATTTAAAAGGGTGGAATAATTTGTTTAAAAACAATATAATTGATGAAACTTTGAGATTTTCTTCCTTAAGTAGCAATAGTTTTATAAATTGTACTTTCAAAGACAATCACGCTACAAGAATTATTAGAGAATCATTTACACCTAGCGATAACACCCGCTCTTTAACATTCGAAAATTCTATTTTTGAACATAATACGCTTGAAGAATATTTTGCTTTATCCAACCCTAAGTTGGTTAAGGTGGTAAATTCTTCATTTTTATTCAACACTTTCCAAACGCCAAATCTGATTCCCTTTATGATTCCAGATAATGTAGATTCATTAATCTTATACAACAATTTATTTACAGATTCACTATATAAATATTCATTTATATATACTTTCACAGACCCTAAATTTGTCTATCTGTCACATAATTTCTTCTCTAAATTCAGTTGTAGCGGCCTGCCCGTCAACACCCATTGCGGCCCAGGCAACCTGTTCGACTTCGACCCTCAATTCATCGATCCAGCCAACCATAACTACCGTCTCCGCCCTTGTTCCCCCCTCCTAAACGCGGGCTCCAACGCCGCCGCCACAGGCCTGCTTACAGATATCTCCGGTACGCCCCGCATCCAGAGCGGCACGGTAGATATAGGCGCTTATGAGGCCCCCGGCTTCGCCCTTTCCGCAGCAGCGGAAATAACCCCCGCATGCTCAGGCTCCTCAGGCGGTAGCCTCAGCATATCACCGCAATACGGTTGCGAGCCATACACCTACCATTGGGACCCAGACATGTCCAATGGACCGGTGGCCAATGAGCTTCCTGCGGGCATGTACGCCGTCACCGTCACCGATGCATCGGGCCATAGTATTGGTACGCAAATTGAAATCCCTGCAGCCACCAGCCCACAAGCCAACGCCATGTCCACCGATATCAACTGCGCCAACGGCCTCGGCGGCCAAGTTTGGGTTTTCTCCAGCGGCGGAACCTCACCATACAGCACCCTCTGGTCTGGCGGTCAAACGGAAACCCAGCTCAATCAACTGCCTGCGGGTCAATATCTTGTTACCATAACGGATGCACTGGGTTGCACGGCCACGGCTTCCGCCACGGTGGCGCAGCAGGGCCAGCTCACCCTGAGCATAGACGGTATCCCCGTCTCCTGCTTTGGTGAAAACGACGCGTCGCTCAGCGCCATGGCTGTTACTGGCCTTGCCCCGCACAACTATCTCTGGCAACCCGGTGGCCAAATGGAGCCCGAAATCATCAACCTAGGGCCGGGAGAATACTTGGTGTCCATCACCGACGCCTTGGGCTGCTCAGCCAGCCACACTTTTACGCTCAGTCAGCCGCAGGAGCTACAGGCAGGCGTTATAGCCATACCAACCAATAGCCTCACCCAGCCCAATGGAACGGCATCTGCACTTCCGGTAAATGGCGGCACAGCACCTTATACCTATGCATGGAGCAACGGCGGAAATACTCAAATGCTCACAAACCTGTCGCAGGGCAATTACACCGTCACCGTTACAGATGCGCACGGCTGCACGGCCACGGCGGAGGGCGAGGTACCATTCATGGTGGGTACGGAGGGAGCGCCTGAACTCGCGCAGGTACGCGTGTGGCCCAATCCGATGGCAGAACTGTTGCAGGTGGAGCCACTGGATTTGCGGGGTGGAGAAGGCTTGTTTGTGCTGCGGGATGCGCTGGGGCGGGAGGTTTTGGAAGCGCGCTTGAAACAAGGTAGGGCGGTGATGGATGTAGGGGCGTTGCCGAAGGGTGTTTATAACTGGGAATTGAATTTGAAGGGCCTGCCTGCTGAAACGCGAGATGTACAGACGGGGAAATTGGTGAAGCATTAGAGCCAATATCCCAAACCTCACAAAAAGACACCCAGCTCTGCAAAACCTATATAATCTCGGTAAAATCACCGCATAATTCTTCACGAACCATTGATTTTAAGTAATTTGGTGAGGAGACACGCTGTCTGGCCCAAAAAGGCCCATTTCCCGCCATACTTCGGAGATTTTTTTGACCGTAGCGCTGCTACAGTCAAAAAAATCCGCTTCGTCTGTCAAAAAACGGCCCATTTTTTGTCTCTGAGGCGACCACGCTAACCAGTTACCTTTTACAAAAATTGCGCAACTGGCAGCATTACTGCCGTCATGCTGGAAACCCTTGGCATAAAATGGGTTACGTGGTTCAAT
>CAIZLM010000311.1 GCA_903933805.1 uncultured Bacteroidota bacterium
CCACTTTTTTGTCACAGACGCGACCACCTAAGTTTTTACCTTGTCTGCAAAAACTTAGGTGGCCCGCTGTCTGGCCCAAAAAGGCCCATTTTCCGCCATACTTCGCAGGTTTTTTTGACCGTAGCGCTGCTACGGCCTGCAAAAACCTACTTCGTCTGGCAAAAAATGGCCACTTTTTTGTCACAGACGCGACCACCTAAGTTTTTACCTTTGTGTTATGTTCGAAAATATCACCTCCTCTCTTTTTCGCAGCGTGGGACTGTTGGCGCTTGTTGTTGCCATACTCACGTTGTCTTTCAGCGACAACCGCCGTTTTGCCAATTTATCTGAATCTGCTGACCCCCAAGAAGGTCAATGGGTAGATTCCGTGTTCAACGCGCTTTCTGACGACGAGCGATTTGGGCAACTTTTTGTGTTTCGCGCCCATTTAGACAAAGATTCGGTGTATGAAAATCAGGTGGACGACCTGATTCGCCAATACAAACCTGGCGGTATTTGCTTTTTCAATCCAACCCATGCCGGCACGGTGGAAAAACAGGCGGCACTGACCAACCGATATCAGGCTTCAAGTCCGCGTGTACCGTTGTTGGTATCAATGGATCTGGAAAATGGGTTGGGTATGCGACTGCGCAACACCGCCATTTCATTTCCCCGCTCCATGATGTTGGGTGCGTTGCAGGACAACCGCTTGTTGTATGACATGGGAAAAGAGGTGGCGCGGGAATGTCGGCGTTTGGGTGTTCAGATTGATTTTGCGCCTGTGGCTGACATCAACAACAACTCCGCCAACCCCGTCATCGGAGAGCGCAGTTATGGCGAAGACCGCTACAATGTAGCCGCAAAAGCCTATCAGTACATGGCAGGATTGCAGGATGGTGGTGTACTGGCTTGTGCCAAGCATTTTCCGGGCCACGGCGACACCGACATGGATTCCCATTTTGACCTTCCCCTCATACCGTACGATCGTGCCCGCTTGGACAGCCTTGAATTGTTTCCCTTTCGGCTATTGGCTAAAAACGGGATAGGCTCATTTATGGTAGGCCATTTGCAGGTCCCGGCCCTCGACAACCGTCCGAATCGTCCGACCACCCTGAGCCGCCCGGTCATCACGGACTTACTGCGGAAGGAAATGGGCTTTGATGGGCTTATTTTTACCGATGCGATGGAGATGGAAGGTGTTAAAAAGTTTTATCCCAATGGGCTAGCCGATGTAGAGGCTTTCAAGGCTGGCAACGATGTTAGCCTCCTTCCGGTGGATATGGTGGCCACTTGGGCGGCCCTTCAAGCGGCCCTCAGGGATGGGTCTCTGGATCGGAACCAGTTGTATGCGAGCGTCAAACGGGTGCTTCGTGCCAAATACCGCCTCGGTCTCACCATTCCACAGCGGGTGGAAACAGCCAATCTGCGTCGCGAGCTCAATACGCCCGCAGCGTATTCACTCAAGCGCAAGATGGTGGCGGCGGCTATGACGTTGGTGCGTGACGACAAAGAATTGGTAGGGTTTCCACACCTGGAAAATATCCGCTTTGCCACTGTTGCAGTTGGCGATACCAACCGCACGGTTTTTCAGACGTACTGCGGCTATTATGCACCGGTTGTTCATTACAATATGGCGAAGACTGCGGACTCGATCGTCCAGCACCGGTTACTTGATTCTTTGCGCCAATACGATGTGGTGTTGGCGGGGCTTCATGGTATGCGCACGACCCCGATGCCCCTTCGAACGGCCAAGGCAGATGCCGGGGTGGACACCATGTACGGGCTTACCCCCAATCAGATTGGGTTCCTGCATAAGCTCAGTCAACAAAACACCGTGGTACTCACCGTGTTTGGCAATCCTTACACCCTGCGGTGGGTGGGGGAAACTGCGGTGTTGCTTCAGGCATACACGGAGGATCCAATGGCCCAGGAATTTGCTGCGCAAGGTCTTTTCGGCGCCAGCGATATCAACGGAATCATGCCTGTCACGGCGAATAAACTGGCCCATTTTGGGCATGGCATACGAAAAAATTATCTCCACAAACGACTGGGGTACGAATTGCCGGAAGCTGTGGGGTTGAGCAGCGATACGCTTGCCCTAATGGACGGTATTGTGCAGGAAATGATCGCCTCCGGGGCTGCGCCGGGCTGCCAGATACTGGTGGCGAAAGACAACAAAATCGTGTGGCAAAAAGCATACGGATATTATACGTACGCGCCAAACATCCCCGTGACAACGGAGACTATTTTCGACCTGGCTTCTGTCACAAAAGTGGCTGCCACCACGATTTCAGTCATGAAATTGACGGAATTGGGGTTGATATCCTTGGACGTACCCATGTCCAATTTTATACCGGAGCTGAAAAACACCAATAAAAATGAGGTGACATCTCGCGCGGTATTGGCCCACCACGCAGGGTTAAAACCATGGATACCATTTTACTTGCGGACCCTGACACCTGATAAAATGCCGATGCCTGAATTATACCATGCGGCCTCTGAAAAGGATTTTCAGGTGCCCGTGGCCAAGGATTTATTCCTGCGCAATGCTTGGTCGGATTCGGTGTGGCAGCAGGTTTTCAAGAGTCCCTTGCTGGAGGAAAGGGGATATAAATATTCCGATTTGGGGTTGTACCTTCATGCCCGTGCGGTACTTAATCTGAGTGGTAAGCCCGTTGACGTGTACGCCGACCAGTATTTTTATCGCCCCTTGGGGCTTGCTACTACTGGTTTCAATCCCTGGCAAAAGGGGCTCACCCTGCGGTGTGCGCCCAGTGAAGAAGATACCTACTTTCGCCATAGAACGATTCAGGGGTACGTACATGATATGGGTGCTGCGATGCTGGGAGGAGTCAGTGGCCACGCAGGCCTTTTTTCCAGCGCTAACGACCTCGCTAAAATTTTTCAAATGCTGTTGAACGGCGGCTCGTATGCCGGACAGGAGTACCTTAAACCTGAAACCGTGCGCCTGTTTACCACCCGTTATGCCGCCAGTACGCGACGCGGACTCGGTTTTGACATGAAGGAATTGGATACAAAACAAACGGCCAATATGAGCACGTTGGCCGGTAACAATACTTTTGGACATCTCGGGTTCACGGGCATTTGCGTGTGGGCCGATCCCGATAAAAACCTAGTTTTTATATTTTTGTCCAACAGAACCTACCCCAGTATGGACAACAGCAAGCTGAGCGATGGCGATTACCGGCCAAGGCTGCAAGGTGTTGTGTACCGTGCGTTTCAATAATCCGTGCGTTTTTTCCGGGCCATTTACCGGAAAAGCGTCATAAAACTCTACTTATGAACACACCTGAAAACGACAAGAAAGGTCATTTGACGCAGCATTCCTTGGATGAAATTCGGAAGGAGAATTTTGAAAAAGAGAAAGCCGCCAAAAACGACATTGTAAAAGATTGGCTACCCCGGTACACGGGCATGGCATTGGACCAATTTGGACAGTACATTCTGCTGGTCAACTTCAGCGGCTATGTGCGGGCTTTCGCGGAACAACATCAGGTGCAGGTGTTTGGCAATGACCGACCCATGCAAGCGGCGACAGCCGAGGGCATTACGATCATCAATTTTGGTATTGGGAGTCCGAATGCCGGTTTAGTGATTGACTTGCTGGAGGTGGTACACCCCCGCGCAGTCCTTTTTCTTGGAAAATGCGGTGGTTTGAAAACCGGAAAAAACAAAAATGGCGATTTTATACTGCCCATTGCAGCCATTCGCGGAGAGGGTACCAGCAACGACTTTTTGCCCGAAGAGGTGCCTGCACTTCCGGCATTTGCTTTGCAAAAAGCAGTATCCACCACCATCCGTGATTATGAGTTTGACTATTGGACGGGTGTTGTGTACACCACCAACAAGCGTGTATGGGAACACCGCGAGGATTTCAAACAAAAACTCCGCGACCTGCGCTGCATCGCCATTGACATGGAAACGGCTACTATTTTTGTGGCTGCGTTCAAAAATCACATGCCTGCGGGGGCGTTACTGCTTGTCAGTGATATGCCGATGACCCGTGAAGGGATCAAAACAGAGGCCAGTGATACTGTGGTTACGGCAAATTACGCGCAGAAACACCTCTCCATCGGCATCGACTCTCTCAAACAGCTTATGAACAAGGGATTGACGGTGAAGCACTTAAAGTTTGAGATATAGCGGATTCAGAACAGGCTCACATACCCCAAATGGAACTTGGCGGCGCGGTAATTGATGGCTTGCCCGGGATCACGGCGGCCCAAGGCCACGTTGATGCCGAATATGCCCGATTTTGTTTCAAAATTCAGTCCGGCGCCAAATCCCAAGGGGTGTAAAAAGACCCGGTTTCGTTCGGTGATATTTTCGAGGTAGCCCCCGTCTGCAAACGTAGAGATAAAGGAATTCTGACCGATCAAGAGTCGCCATTCCAAGGTAGCAACGGCAAAGCGTGTGGCCTGTAAACTCTCTTCATCAAAACCGCGCAAGAGTTTGTTGCCGCCCAGGCGGTATTGTTCGTTGGCAAAAACTAATTTTTCAGAAAAAATCCCACCTGCCCGCAGGCCAATTTTCAGGGTGCTTCTGAGAAACAAGGGTTGGTAAAAAGCGCCCTGCCCCTCCAGTCTGAATCGGGTGGAACGTGGTGTTACAGCATCGTAAAGACTTCCAAAGTTGAACGAAGGGTCTTTGGGATCTGTCAGGGATTCGATTTGGGGATTGCGCAGTACTTTATTGAAGCCTGCGACCGTTTTCAGCGTAGCCATCCAGCCCTTGCGGGGATTGAACCGGTAATCCAGCCGGGTAAAAGAGGTTTCAAGACCAAACCCATTTTGTTGCAGGTCGAGGTTGGGTGGCAGTTGGTGGGATGAAATCACTGCTGCCGTATTTACTTTTTGAAGGGAGGCAGACTTGTTTTCCCACAAAAACCGCACAAAATCGGCGCCTGAAAACAGGTATTGTACCCCTATATCACCCTGAGCGTCCACCCATGTACTGTCGCGCTTGAAGATATTCAGCCGACCGTCAACACCAAATGGCGAACCGAAGAGGTAAGGGACCCCCGCTTGTACATCCAGTTTTTGTGTTTCAGGTTTCAACCGTTCCAATTCAAGGGAAAATCGTTCGCCAAGGTTTAGGGCGTTTTGAAAAGCGGCGCTCAGGGATCCTGTGAGTAGAATATTTTGGGCGGCATTGTTGGTTTGTGGTAGGATACCGATGATGAAATCGAATCGGCTGGCGCGTTTTTTTTGGAGGAATAGATTGATGGTGGCTTCATTGCCGGTGAAGGACACCGAGGGGTTGGCGGTATTTTCGAGAAACAGCAACGATTGCAACTGACTGCGCAATCGAAGTACGCGTTCTCGGCTGTAGGGAATTCCTGGCCGAAGCCCCAAATAGTTGGGAAGGAAGTAGCTGGGAAGTTTTACGTCACCCTTGATTTTCAGTTCTTTGAAGGAGAAAAAGCGCTGTTTATCCACCAGTAATACCGCTGTGACGCCGCCATTCGGTAATATTTGTATGCTGTCGAGCCTGACGCTTGCGAAAGGATAGCCGTTGTTTTCAGCTTGTTCCAGTATCCGTTGCTCGAGTCGCAGGAGGGCCTCGAATTGGAGTGGTTCGTGTGCAAACAATGGTGTGCCGTATCCGGCGGCATTGATCCAGCGGGCACTTTCTGTATTGGCCGGTTTCAGGGTAATCCAGCGGATGGGTGGCCCCAGCCAGCATTTGGCGGTGAACAAAGAATCACCTTGTATGGTCAGGCTATCGATGGATGCTGACAGGAAAGATTTATCTCGAAAATAGCGTAGGAGATCCCGGCAAAGGGTATCTGCCATGTTGGGAGATGCCAATCGGAAGGTCGCCAGATGGCTGTGCGGCCCAAGAGGTTTTGGTTTGAAATCGTTGATGGCGCTCCAAAATCTGCTTTCGTCGGTGGGGTTTAGTTGTAGCTGCAACGTTTTTTGACTGTATGCATCCCCTGCGATGAGCGCTACCAGCACTGCCAGACCGATTCGGGCATAAAAATGAAACCTGAAAAAAGCAGCATTTGAGAACATACTACAAAGGTGTGTAAACCTCGGTGAAGGTTGCCAGTCGTCTCCATTATTCGACGTATTAACCAGATCCAGCCTCGTCCTTAAACCATCCGCAATTCCAGTCCTTCCCCAGCTTCCGGCAGTTCAACAACGATGTGGGTTGAGTCAAAATGGAGCACCATTGCATCGTTCAAGTACAATCCGTTTTCGTGGCGTGCCAGTTGGATGCCATCCAATTTTTTTCCGACGACATCTGCCCAGATACTTTGACCATCGCGAGCGAGTCGTTGGATGATGGGTTGTCCGTGCAGTTGTTTCAAACGCGTAGCCGTTTCCAACAGTGCGGAGACAGGAATAACCCTGATGGCTTCCGAATCTTCGCCGGCGGAGATCAACAGTGACGTTCCGGAATCAAATATCAATTCCAGTGCGAATAAAAAACGTACGGTTGGCGTCGATTCCGTTAGGCTGAGCCAGAGGTAATAATTGATACCAGTAAGGCATTGGTTTTCAAACGATTGAAATGCTTCTACTTCTTCCTGTCGGAAACAGTTGGGTGGGATATGGGTGTTTTGAACAGGTTGATTTTCCATGGAACAAAGCAAGAAAGTAAGGATGTCGGGGCAACAACGTTGATCTGTAGGGTGTGCGCAGGATGTTGCCTGATGTGACCCTTTTGGAACGAGCTCACCATCGGATATGGCCCTGGCCGGGCTATTTTTCCAATTCGTCCAAGCGGGTCCTGTACAGGAATTGTGGTGTACGGGCATACAAGCCCTGGTAGAGCGCCAGTGCTTGTAGGTGGTGTGTGGTTGGGTTGTCTGCTACGTTTCGGAGTTCAAAGTGAACGGCTGCTTCTTCACGTTCGGTGCGCGCCAGGGTCAGCAGTTGTAGGAGTTGGCGATGCGCTTCTGCGTGATTTCCCTCGGCGATGATGACCTGCGCGCGGAGGATGTTGGCGCTGAAAGTCAGTTCCGCATTTCCGAGTGCCAGTGCAATGTCGCGCCCTTCTTCCAGCACCTGTCTTGCAGCGCCAATTTTGTTGTTATAAACCAGCACGAGTCCTTTTTCGATCAAAGAGTAGCCCAGCACCAACCGGTTGCCCATTTCCCGCGCGTATTCAATAGCCTCATTGTAATAGTCAATACTTTGGCTGTAGTCTCCTTTATAAAACCAAGTGTCGCCCAGTGTATTCAGGGCTTTGGCGATACCCTTTTTATAGTTGAGTTCACGACTCAGGGCGAGGTTTTGGTTTAAGAAGTCAATGGCCTTGTCAAAGTCACCCGTTACGGAGAGCAGATCGCCGATGAGGCCACAGGCGATGGCCGTGCCTTGTTTGTCGCCGAGTTCGCGCACAAGTTGCAGGTCTCGGTCGAAGTTTTGCATGGCTTTGGAGTAGTCGCCCTTTTTTTCCCATACGGAACCAATAGATCCGATACAAATGGTCATAAAGAGCTTATTGCCAAGTTCTTCGGAGAGTGCGAGGCCTTTTTCCAGGCAGAGCAGAGCAGAGTCGAGGGCGCCTTTTTCGAGGTAAATAATCCCTAGGTTGGTATAGAGGCTGGTTAGGCCTTGTTTGTCTGCGGCTTTTTCAGCCGTTTCGAGTTGTTCTTCGAGCCACCGTATGCCCTCATCATAGTGGCCTTGGTTCATAAAGATCAGGCCGAGATTGGCAACGATGGGGGTGTTTTCCACATCACGCTGTAGGCTTCGGTTTATTTCGATGGCCTTACCAAACCAGTTTTTAGCGGCATCATAACCACCTTGTCGGAAGTGGAAGGTGCCGAGGTTGCCGTATGTTTTGGCGATACCGATCTGTTCGGCGGCGAGGTCAAAGCAGGTAACCGCTACGTCTAGGTGTTTTTTTGCTTCGTTGTAACTGCCGCGCAACATCAACAGTTGTCCAAGGCGGCGGTTGCTGCGGCCAATCAGGTTCCAGTCATTCAGTGCCACAGATCTGCTGAGCGCTGTACGGTAATCTTGTTCTCCTTCGTCCCATTGTCCCACCAGTTCATGCACAGTTCCTTTTCGCAGCAGCAGTTTGACGATTTTTTTACTTTTTTTATTTTTTTCGAGCACATTGACAATCAGTTTATCGTAGAACTGGATTGCTTGTCGGTTGAGATAATTGCGTTGAGAATACCGAGCGGCTTTTTCGAGGTATTTGTTGGTCTTTTTTTCGTCTTCGGCTTGTTCATAGTGGAAAGCCAAATCTACAAAACGTTCTTCGGAGCCGGGGTACAGCTGTTCGATGGCTTCTGCGATGGAGTAGTGGAGTTCCCGCAACCGGGTGCGCAACTGCATATCATAGGCGGCCTCCCGCAGGAGGGAGTGTCTAAAAATATAGCGCAGTTCATTCATGGCATACCATACCTGCCATTTTTCAGCGGTTTGAATCTGTTCTTTCAGGACGACATCGAGGTCGCCGTTTTTACGGATAAAATCTTCCTGTTTGGCCATGACAGCGGAGAGCACGGGAAGTTCAAATTCTCGGCCGATCACGGCTGCGGCCTTCACGGTCTCTTTGACCAGTCCGCTCAATTGGTCAATACGTGCCATCATGATTTCCTTCACGGAGTCGTTGATTTGCACGTCTTTATTTTTCAATTCGAGTAGTCCATCGGTATTTTTCAGCAGGTCAGATTCGAGGAAGTATTCCGCCATTTGTTCGACATAAAACGGATTTCCCTGTGTCATGCGCTGCATGAGTTCAAACAGATCGGGGTGCATGACGCCACCCAGCTTGGATTCAGCAAAGTCTTTTAAATCAGTGGCTAGCAAGAAATTGAGGTCGATTTCACACACGGGGGTACGCAGTTCGTCGAGCACCGTTTGTTTAAAAATAAAAAATTTATTGCCATCGTCTTCAAACCTGCTGGTCACCAGAAACAACAGCGGGTATCCTTGTGCGCGGCGGATGAATTGTGCCAAGAATTCGCGGCTCATGTCGTCATACCAGTGGGCGTCTTCCAGTTCCACCACGACTGGCTGGAGGAGGGATTCGGCGACAAAGAGATTGGCCATGGCTGCAAGTCCGTTTTGGTAGCGCCCCCGGCCGTCGAGTTGTTCCCACAGGGAACCGGGATATTGGATGCTCACCATGGCAGCCAGCACACTTTGGGTACGTGCTATTTCTCGCCGGACGGCATCCGCTTCAGGGTGGCTGCTTTCGGTGAGTTCGTATTGGAGCTCCAAAAAATTTTGTTCGAACAACTCTTTGTTTCGTTCGGGGGTATTTTCCGGACTCTGGTCAAAGTAATTTTTCAGGAGGTAGATAAACGGGTTGAACTGTTTCCGCAGGATCTGGTCGCTTTGGCAACTGAACCAGGTAACCACCATACTGTCGCGCATCGTCCGCCGAAGTTCGTAGATAAACCGGCTTTTACCGATACCGGCTTCCCCAAAAATATAGGCAACCCCAGCAAAGCGATTTTCCCGGAGTGGCTTTGAAAATTCGAACAGGGTGTTCAGTTCTGATTGTCGGCCGAAATAGTCGCCGGAAAAGGTGGCGCGCCCGGCCAAATTTCGACCTGTGAGGGTATAGGTAGGAATGGGGCTGTCAAAACCTTTGTAATGGCCGTCGCCACTGTAACTGAATTTAAAATTTCGGTTGCGCGACACGTTTTCGTCCGCCATTACCTGTCCCCATTCAGCCTTCATCATCAAGCGTGCACCGAGGTTGACCCGAGCGCCAACGGCAGCGTATTGGCAGCGTTCGGGGCTTCCGATTACCCCGGTAAAAGCTTGTCCCGAGGCGATGCCAATGCGGTAGCGCGCACCGGTGAGGGATTCTAGGTTGCGCAGTTCCTCCTGTACAGCGCCTAAAAATTCCAGTGCCCGTTCGGTGTTGTTTTCAAATGAAATGGGTGCGCCGAAGAGACAGAACATTACCCCGCCTTTGTCACCAAAATCAATCTCTTTGAAATATCCCCCGAAATTTAGGCTCTGATCCAATACGACCGAAGCGAAGTGGTTAAGGGCCTCGTGGGTGTCTACCCCTTCAAACGAAAGGAACACACTTACCACGTTTCTGAATTCTCCAAGTCCTTGATTTTCAAATACTTCTTTTGGGAAAAAAACCGATGTAATCTCCGGGTCGGGGATGGGAAGGGCTGATTTTAAGGAGGTCAATACGGGTTGTTTCGGAAAGTCTTTGCCCATTCGAAGCTTGAAGAAGCGTTCGTCTATGGCTTGGCTGTCCACAAAGTCGGGGTGTAGTAAACGCAGTAGTTGGCCATCACCGACCATTTCAAGGTGATGGGCTTTCGTTTGTGCTTCTGCGCAAACATCAATGGGTTCGCCCCTGAAGTAGTAAGATTTTCGTTTATCCCCAACGATTCCCCAATAAACATCCCCCACAGAGAGCCCTACCTTGAGGCCAATCTGGTGTTCAGAAAGAATGGAGTTGTCGTCAGCTTGTTCGACCTCAAATCGGGTGAGCATCGCTTGGGCCGTTTGCAGTGCTTTAAGGGCGATAACGGGGCCTTCCAAGGAGTCAAGTATGGGAAAAATAGCCGTAAAACTGTCGCCAGCAAAATAAGGTATGAAACCGCCATGGGCATATACCAAAGCTACCGTTGGTTGAAAAATGTGGTTGAGTACCGCTGAAAGTTCTTCAGCGCCCTCCGGGCCATACTGCATCAATTTGTCGGTCAGGCGGGTAAACCCACTCAAATCGGCAAACATGGTACATGCCCGCAAGCAACCTTGTTGAATGTTGTTGCGGTAGTGCTCCTGGATAAAGTGTGGCAGGAAATGTCTCAAATCAGCACAGATAGTTTTTGTGAGTCGTAAAGGTACGACCCGTGCAGTGAAATATCTCAACTCTTGCGGTCAACCTGACTTGCCGAGTATTTTCTTCCTAGATTTTCCGCGGCAACGCATCCTACTCATGGATGGAGATCGCTGCTCCGGTCCACCTTTATTAACTGGTTAGCGTGGTCGTGTCTGAGACAAAAAAATGGGCCTTTTTGGGCCAGACAGCGTGCTACCTAACCAGTTACATTCTGTTATTGGCCCAGCTTTTCTCCCAAGTAAACGGCCAATTGTTCCCGTAGGATCAACCGGCTGACCACGGTACATTTGCTGTCCAGTGCGATCAGGGTGGGGGTACTGGGTATGGGAAATTGTTCGTTTATCGCCTGTCGTTGTGCCAAAGGGACAAAAGCATTGACCCATTTTGTGGGTTCACGTTGTAAGGTTTCTTTCCAGCCGATGTCAGATTTGTCGAGCGAAAGGGCCAATACTTCCAAGCCAAGTGGGTGGTATTTTTCATACAGTGCTGCCAATACAGGCTTAAACTCTTTGCAGTGGGAGCAGTTGCTGCGCCAAAAGAACAGCAGGGTCAATTTGTTTTTTGCGCACACGGCTTCCAGGGAAACGCTGTTGTCATCAGGCCCGGGCATGCGTTGGTCGGGGATAATTTTTCCGGGTTCGCAGCTGATCAGTGACTGAATAAGCGTACGGGTATAGTTGGGCAAAGGCGATTCATCGGAGCAGTCGGGCAAATACCACGTCAGTAGGTGGTGAAGCCCGGCTTCATCTTTGGCATCCAGCATTTTGTCAAGCAGGTATTTGAACAAAAATACATCCACGGCATCTGAACCATTGCGGCGCGACATGATTCCGTCTATATACAGCTTGCTATTTTCTGGGTTTTTGGGTTCAAAGTATAGGAAATATCTGTTTAACGCTTTGGCCAATCCATTGTGGTACAGAATTTTATCTGTGCGAAACGGGATTTTTTCCAAGGCGTGAGCCATAGCAAAAGCATTGGTGTAGGGTGCTGGTTCCTTGGATGAATTACTGGCAGGGGCCGGTTCGGGTTGCCACAACAGCTTGGCCACAATATCGCCGGTGAAGGTTCCGCTGTTTTCCTGCGAAATTTTTTGGCACACCAAGTTGAATTGGTGTTCAGCTTCCCGCAATTGTGCCGGTGGCGTTGCTGCGCTGCTGTCGCGGAGCAGGTTAAGGCTGTGGAAGGCTGTCATCAGGGCAAAGTAAACATCATTTTCTGCGGAGCCTTTCACCCGTGCCGGGCTACCGTTCATGGTGGCAAAGTCGAGATCCAGCAGGAGGACAGAATCGGGTTGAACACCGGGTGGCGGGAGCATGAAATCTGCCCAGGCCTTGTTTTGCCCTGCCATCCGGATTCGGCATTGTGCTTGTGCCGGAGATGTGATGCTGGTGGAGAAGACGCCACCGGCCTGGAGTTGGAGAATAGCCAATTGCTGCCAGTGGTCCACGGCCCAATAATCGACCAAGGCGACCTGAATGGCATTGGGTGCTATATTGGCAATTTTTCCCCGCAACACCACCTGGGCAGGGAGACAGAAAGTACCGAAAGCGCACAACGCCAGTAGGAAAATAGTTTTTTTCATGATCATTGTTTAGTTCAGCCGCTCCCAAATACCGGCAATACCCTGTCCGCCGCCGACACAGGCTGTGACCATTCCGTATTGTTGGTTGCTGCGTTGCATTTCGTGTAGTATTTGAATGCTGAGCTTGGTTCCGGTGCATCCGAGGGGGTGTCCGAGGGCGATGGCGCCGCCATTGACATTGACGATATCCGGGTTCAGGCCGGCTTCTTTGATGACGGCGAGGGCTTGTGCTGCGAAGGCTTCGTTCAGTTCGATGGCTTGTATCTGGCTGAGGGTCAAACCTGCTTGTTTGAGCGCTTTGGGTATGGCTGCGCAGGGGCCGATACCCATGTAAATGGGCTCAACGCCTGCGACGGCACAAGCAGCGAGCCGCGCAATGGGTTGAAGTCCGAGTGACTGCATCATTTGTTCTGACATAACGAGCACAAAAGCGGCGGCATCGGAGGTCTGGGAGGAGTTTCCTGCCGTGACCACGCCGCCGTTGGCAAAGGCTGGGCGAAGTTTGGCAAGGCCTTCGAGAGAAGTTTCGCGTCGTACGCCTTCATCGGTATCCACCAGCACGGTGCGTTCTTGGCGCTTGTCGTTTTCCACCCACACTTCCGGCACGTTGATGGGGACAATTTCAGGTTTGAATTTTCCGGCGTCTATGGCTGCTGCTGCGCGTTGGTGGCTGCGGACACTGAAGGAATCGGCTGCTTCGCGGCTGATATCCCATTTTTTGGCCACAGCTTCTGCCGTGAGGCCCATTCCGACGAGATAGTCGGGGGTATTGGCAGCGATATTGTAATTGGGGGCCAATTTATAGCCCGTCATGGGGATAAAAGACATGCTTTCTGCGCCGCCAGCGATATAGCACTCCCCCATGCCGGCGCGGATTTTTGCGACGGCAATACTGATGGTTTCCAGTCCAGAAGCGCAGTATCGGTTAACAGTCATGCCGGGGACATCCTTACCGAGGGCGCGGTTGGAAATCAGGCGGCCAATTTGCAGTCCTTGCTCGCCCTCTGGGTTGGCGCAACCAACGATGCAGTCATCCACCAATTTTGGGTCGAGTTGCGGCACATGTGCGAGTAAATGTTTGATCACATCCACGGCCAAATCGTCGGAGCGATAGCCTTTGAAAGCGCCTTTTCCGGCTTTCCCGATGGCAGAACGGTAACCTGTGATGATGTATGCTTCTTTCATGGAATGTTGGTGTTTGGTTTTAGTGTAAGGTCAAAAGTACCACCTCTGATAAAATTCTTTGGAAAATCCTTTTGCGTAATGAATGAACAGTTTTAACGTCGAGGTGTTGTTGATTTTTTAAAATTTGCTGTATGAAGCACCTTGCCTACCTAAAAAAGTTTTTCTGGATATATCGATGGCGGTTTTTATCGGGGATATTGTTTGTTGGGTTGGCCAACTGGTTTCGTGTGTTACAGCCCAAGGTCATTGGTCAGGCGCTGGATACGGTCGTTGATCGCGTAAAATTTTACAAAGAACACGGTGGAATTGGCGCCCATCCCGAAGCTTTTCACGATTTGGGTGTAAAGATTGCCTGGTTTGGTGCGGCAGTTATCGGGCTGGCATTGTTGATGGGGTTGTTCATGTTTTTCATGCGGCAAACCATCATTGTGATGAGCCGTCTGATTGAGTATGACATGCGCAAGGAGGTGTTTGCCCATTATACCCAATTGGATTTGGCATTTTACAAGCGAAATAGCACCGGTGATTTGATGTCCCGTATTTCCGAAGACGTGTCGAAGGTGCGAATGTTTTTGGGGCCAACCATCTTATATGGTCTGGACCTGATTTTTTTGTTTGTCTTGGCCATTTCCTCCATGCTCAGTGTTAGCGTTGAGTTGACCCTTTGGTCGTTGTTGCCCCTTCCTTTTTTGAGCTTGTCTATTTATTGGGTGAGTACGGTCATAAACCGTCGCAGCGAGAAAATACAACAGCAACTCGCCACCCTCACCAGTACTGCGCAGGAAGTGTACAGTGGTATTCGGGTTGTCAAAAGTTATGCGCAGGAGGCGTCTATGGGGCGCTGGTTTGCCGACCAAAGCGAGGAGTATCGCCAAAAATCACTCCAGCTAATCCGTATTGACGCTTTTTTCTTCCCCCTCATGTCGTTGCTCATTGGCACCAGTATCATCATTACAGTATATGTTGGTGGTTTACAGGTGGTGGCGGGCACGTTGACGCCTGGGCACATCGCGGAGTTTGTCATTTACATCAACATGCTCACCTGGCCGGTCACCGCCATTGGTTGGATCGCGTCGTTGACGCAGCAGGCTTCGGCTTCTCAAAAAAGGATCAATGAATTTCTAAAAACCGTTCCGACCATTCAGAATTTGGCTCCCAATGTCGATGGTAAGCCAGCGGATATACGGGGTGATGTGGACTTTCGGAATGTTTCCTTTACCTATCCCGACACGGGCATAAAAGCCCTTGAAAACGTGTCTTTTTCTTTGAAAAGTGGTCAAAAAATGGCGATCATCGGTCGTACTGGCAGTGGAAAGACGACCATTGCCGATTTGCTGGTCCGCCTATATGACGCGTCGGAAGGTGAAATTTTAATAGACGGCAAAAACATTCGCGCGCATGATCTGTTTCATTTGCGCCGTCAGATGGGATATGTACCACAGGATGTATTTCTTTTTTCAGACAGTGTATATGGCAACATCGCATTTGGTAGAGAAGGGGTAAGCCGGGAAGAGGCCGCTTTTTTTGCGCAAAGCGCGGCCATCCACCACGAAATAATGTCTTTACCCGAAGGCTATGATACCATGGTAGGGGAAAGAGGCGTCACCCTTTCAGGCGGTCAGAAACAGCGTATCAGCATCGCCAGGGCTTTTGCCAAACAACCGGATATCATGCTCTTGGACGACTGCCTTTCAGCGGTGGACACCCATACAGAAAGTCAGATACTGGGTTACTTACAGTCTGCTTTGTCGAACAAAACCGCGATCATCATTACCCACCGCATATACTCAATGCTCCAATTTGACAAGATTATTGTGTTGGATCAGCACCGCATTGTGGAGGAGGGCACCCATGAATCGCTGCTCGCGCAAGGAGGTTATTACGCTGATATGTTTGAGAAACAAATGTCGGGTGATGAGAATAGGCAGGTGGAACGGTAGCGTATTTGCACCTGTTTCGGCGCATATTTTGGAGATCCGGCGCTGCTGTTTTTGGGCAAGTTGCCAAATTTTTCTACATCAATTAAGCGATTGAAAAAATGAAAAATAGGTTTATTGGTAAAATCATGCCTTAATTCAAAAGATAATTTTTACCTTTGCGGCGTTATTTGGGAAATAGACCTTTTTTAAGGTTCTTTTTTTTATTTTTATTTCATTGTGGCATTGGGCAGTGTTGACATTAGACGATGGGTCTCGAGCGGTTGAATGCATGAAGGCTTGGTCTAAAATTATGATAGACAATTAATTGTGAGGTCAATCCGCCCCAGCGTCCTAAAGTCAGTTTTACATGAATGCATTCCAAAATCTCGGCATTGCCGATGATCTGCTGCAGGGTATCGTAGCATTGGGTTTTGAAACCCCTACCCCCGTCCAAGAAGCCGTGATTCCAATCGCCCTAGAAGGCGACACAGACATCATCGCCTTGGCAAACACCGGCACCGGCAAAACCGCCGCCTTTGGCCTTCCCGTATTGCAAAGAATTGATCCCAAAGAGCGCAGTGTACAGGCGCTTATCATGTGCCCTACCCGCGAACTTTGTGTGCAGGTGGCCAGTGACTTGGAGAACTATTCCAAATTTGCCCATCAATACAAAGTCGTAGCGGTGTATGGCGGCGCAGGCATAGAAGGTCAAATTCGCCAAATCAAGGCAGGCGCTCAAATCGTGGTGGCCACGCCGGGTCGCCTCATGGATATGATGTCCCGCAAGGCAATTCGTATGGACGCCATTCAGCGCGTCGTACTAGATGAAGCCGATGAGATGCTCAACATGGGCTTCAAAGAGGCCATTGATTTCATCCTTGCTGCTGCCACAGACCGCAAATCCATCTGGCTTTTCTCGGCGACCATGCCCAATGAGGTGCGCAGCATTGCCGCCAATTACATGGAGAAGCCCCGCGAATTGACCGTTGGTGGCAAGAACCAGACCAATGCCAACATTGAGCACCAATATTATGTGTGTCGCCCTGATGATCGTTATGCCGCGCTGAAGCGTGTTGTTGACGCCAATCCTGGTATTTACGCGCTTATTTTCTGCCGTACCCGTGCCGAAACCAAGGAGGTTGCCGAGCAAATGATCCGCGATGGTTACAATTCAGATGCCCTTCACGGCGATCTCGGACAAAGTGACCGCGACCGTGTGATGCAGCGTTTTCGCGAAAACAACCTTCAACTCCTCATCGCCACCGACGTGGCGGCCCGTGGCCTCGACGTGAGCAATATCAGCCACGTCATCAATTACGGATTGCCGGATGAAATTGAGGTTTATACCCACCGCTCGGGCCGTACTGGCCGTGCCGGAAAAACCGGCGTGAGTATCACCATCATTACTCCGAAATTTGAGGATCGTATTGCCCAAATAGAACGCAAAACAAAAGCCAAGGTTACCAAATTGTCCTTGCCAACCGGGATGGAAGTGTGTGAGCAACAGTTGTTCCACATCATCCGGGGCATCCATGAACAGGAGGTGCACTACGCTGAAATTGAGCCGTTCATGGAGAAAATTCAGGATGAATTGAAAGATCTCACGAAGGAAGAGCTCATCAAGCGCTTCGCCAGTGTGGAGTTCAACCGATTCCTTTCTTACTACCGGAATGCACCCGACATCAACGTGTATCCTCGTGGCGACAAACGCGGCATTCGTCCGCAAAGTACAGGAGTTTCCAGCGGACAAATGCAGCGTCTTTTCGTCAATGTCGGCGAAATGGACGGTGTTGGCAAGAAGGAGTTTATCCAATTGCTGTCGCGCAATTTTGGTGTCCCATCTTCCGGTATCGGACACATTGATATGAACCGCGCCTATATGCACTTCGACCTCGACAATGCCTATATTACGGTCGTACGCCAGGGACTTTCAGAATTTACCATCAATGGCCGCCGTATTCGTGTGGACGATGCTTCGGCGTCGAACGACAAGAGCCGCAAGAAAGAAGACCAAGTTTTTGATAAGTGGGAGAAAAAAGGCAGCCGCGGCGGAGCCAAGAAGCGCTGGTAGTTTCTACTGTATGATTGGAATGGCGCCCACCACGGGCAGGGTTAATATCAGCCTGGGGGGGCGCCATTCAAACCAAACCTTCAACAATTACGGAGCATGTTCCTCTACAACGTAACCATAACCATCGACCTCGATGTGCATGAAGATTGGGTTGCCTGGATGCGCGAGGTCCACATTCCCGATGTGATGATGACCGGTATGTTCATCTCTTATCGCCTGAGCAGGCTCGTTGGACACGACCATACGGATGCTGAAATTTATACAACGCAATACCTGGTAAAGGATATGGCGCACTTGCTCCGCTATCAAGAGGAATTTGGGCCAGCCTTACAAAGCCAGCATCGGGAGCGTTTTGATGGCAAATTTGCTGCTTTCAGAACCGTCATGGCGTTGGTGGATCACAACGAAAAATTATAGACCATGGAGGCCATTGCGCTTCACTGGCCCGCCCGCAACTTGTGTGGCACCCTGTCGCTGAATGGTTCAAAAAGCATCAGTAACCGAGCCCTTATTGCGCTTGCTCTGGCCAAAGCCGATCCCTCCGCTTGGCTTTCTAACCTTTCAACCGCCCAAGACACCCTTACGCTGCAGCACTTGCTCGCTCAAGGTGGCGAGGCGTATGACGCTGGGGATGCTGGCACGACCTTTCGGTTTATGGCTGCTTATTTGGCCATTCAACCGGGTATCCAAACCCTTACAGGCTCGGCGCGTATGTTGGAGCGCCCCATAGGCCCGTTGGTGGACGCCCTGCGTGCGCTGGGCGCAGACGTACAATATCTTGGTCAGGAGGGGTTTCCGCCTTTGCGGCTGGGAACGCCCACTTTTTCAGGAACGGAGGCGCCCCGTATTCGGGTGGTCGCCAATATCAGCAGCCAGTTTTTATCGGCCTTGTTGCTCATAGGGCCTTATTTGCCCCAGGGGTTGGAATTGTGTCCGGATGGCCCCCTTGTATCGCGTCCCTATATTGCCATGACGGTTGCCATGATGCGCTATTTTGGCGCTGAGGTACATTGGGAGGGCGATACCATTCAAGTACTGCCAGGAGGATATATGCCCCGAACATTGGTGGTAGAAGCAGATTGGTCGGCGGCTTCGTATTGGTATGCGATGGCCGCGTTTGCCGATGCGGTAGATTTGAGGCTAGAGGGCTTAACGGCAGATAGCTGGCAGGGAGATGCGACCTTGGTAGGTATGATGGCGCGATTTGGTATTCAGTCGTACTTTGATGCCAACACATTGGTGTTGAAAAAAAGTGAAAAACAGTCGGCTCCCTTTTTTGAATGGGATTTTCTGGCAAGTCCCGACATCGCCCAGACGCTGGCTGTGGTATGCGGCGGTTTGGGCACTTTGGGCATTTTTTCGGGACTCGAAACGCTTTACATCAAAGAGACCAACCGCATTGCAGCCCTTAAGGTTGAATTGGGCAAGGTGGGAGTCTCTTTTGTCAAGCTACCTGCGCACATGAACAAGCGTTCACCCGGTAAAACCTTCTATCAAGTACAGGGTAAAGCATCGTGGGACATCCCGCCGCATTTTGCCACCCATGGCGACCACCGCATGGCGATGTCTTTTGCGGCGATGTCTATGCTGGGCCCGGTAGTCGTGGAACACCCCGATGTTGTTACAAAATCATATCCGCTTTTTTGGGAACATCTCAGGCAAGTCGGATGTAAGGTTGAACAGTAATTACTTGGAGGCCCGCGTGTTGTCTCGGACATGACCCCAACAGTTACCAAAAAAATGGCGTGATCGGGATGATGGTATCCTGTTCACGCCATTTTTGAGATAGAAGCAAAGAGCGTAGCGTTTAAACGTCTATTCTCGCATATTTGGCATTGGCTTCGATGAAAGCCCTGCGGGGTGGCACCTCATCGCCCATCAGCATCGCGAACATACGGTCGGCTTCAGCGGAATCGTCGATGGTGGCTATTTTCAGGATACGCCTCATCGGATCCATGGTTGTTTCCCAGAGTTGTTCAGCGTTCATTTCTCCGAGACCCTTGTATCGCTGCACCTTCACGGAGTCATCGTCTTCTTTGCCGCCGGAGAAGTCGAACTGAGCTTCTTTGCGCTGTTTATCATTCCAGCAATAGCGTTGATTTTTTCCTTTTTTTACCAGATAGAGGGGTGGTTGTGCGATGTAGATGTGGCCATTTTCAATCAGCTCCCGCATGTATCGGAAGAAGAAGGTGAGGATCAGGGTGGTGATGTGTGAGCCGTCGATGTCCGCATCACACATGATAACGATTTTGTGGTATCGGAGTTTTTCTATGTTCAGCACCCGGTGTCCTTCGTCGTTTTCAGAGATACTGACCCCGAGCGCGGTGAACATGTTTTTTATTTCCTCGTTTTCATAAATTTTGTGTTCGAGGGCTTTTTCGACGTTGAGGATTTTACCGCGGAGTGGTAAGATGGCCTGTGTATGGCGGTCTCGGCCTTGTTTGGCGGTACCACCTGCGGAGTCTCCTTCGACGAGGAAAATTTCGCTGTCTTCCGGTTTTCGGCTTGCGCAGTCGGCGAGTTTACCGGGCAGTCCGCTGCCGGTGAGCACGCCTTTTCGCTGCACCATTTCACGGGCTTTCCGGGCTGCATTGCGGGCCGTGGCGGCGAGCACCACTTTTTCGATGATGCGTCGTGCTTGGTTTGGGTTTTCCTCTAGGAATTGTTTCAGTGCATCGCCCACACAACGAGACACGATACCGGTTACCTCGGAGTTGCCGAGTTCCCCCTTGGTTTGCCCTTTGAATTGGGGCTCCTGGACTTTAACAGAGATAATGGCTGTGAGTCCTTCCATAAAATCTTCTCCGGAGATGGGGAAGGTAATTTTTTTAAAAAAGCCACCATCCTCGCCATATTTTTTGAATTCCCTGGTCAACGCGCGTCGGAATCCGCTTACGTGCGTACCGCCATCGCGTGTGCTAATGTTGTTGACGAAGGAGATTAGGTTTTCGGAGTAAGAAGTGTTGTACATCAAGGCCACCTCTACGTCCACGCTTTCTTCATTGGTGTGGATATAGATGGGGGTTTCTATGAGTTTTTGTTTGGCTTCATCGATCCAGAGAACGAATTCTTGGAGGCCGCCTTCTGAGTAAAAAAGCTCTGTTTTAAAGCCATTTTCTTCTTTTTCGCGTTCATCCACGAGGGATAGTCGCAGCCCTTTGTTCAGGAACGACAGTTCGCGCAGGCGGTGTGCCAGGATATCAAATTTATACTCGGCGGTTTCAAAGATTTCTGGATCTGGCAGGAAGTTGATGATGGTACCGCGGTCGTCGGTGGTGCCGATTTCGCGCACACTGTAGAGTGGTTTGCCCTGTTTGTACTCTTGTTCAAATACGATGCCTTCACGGTGCACCTCTGCGCGGAGGTGAATGGATAGGGCGTTGACGCAGGAAACGCCTACGCCGTGGAGGCCACCGGAGACTTTGTAAGAATCTTTGTCGAATTTGCCGCCGGCGTGCAGCACCGTCAGCACCACCTCCAAGGCTGATTTCTGGAGTTTTTCGTGCATACCGGTGGGGATACCACGGCCATTGTCTTTTACAGTAATGGAGTTGTCGGGGTGTATAGTCACCCAAATATCACTGCAATGCCCCGCAAGGTGCTCGTCAATAGAATTGTCAACCACCTCCCAAACAAGGTGGTGTAGCCCTTTTATGTCGGTACTACCGATGTACATGCCTGGGCGTTTCCGCACGGCTTCGAGCCCCTCGAGGGCGGTGATACTGCTGGCCCCATAATCACTCGTATCGGGGCGTTTTGGTTGCTCTTTCAAAGGAATCTTTTCGTCGTTCATAATCGGACGGCAAAGTTACAAAAACACGGCCCTTTTTCCTACTGTTTTTCTTACTAAAAACACGGCTGTTGGAGGTAAATGAGCGGCACTTCGTTTTGTATTTTCGGGGTTGTTATTTCAAAATACCTTATGTTTGATGGGCAAAGGGAAACGCACGACTTGAAGTGCATGTTGGTGATTCGATTGTCGGGTGAAAAAAGACGTTTTTTGGGTTGTGTAGTCTCGTATTATTCGCCCTAAAAAATAAATAAAGTAACTGGTTAGGCGGCACGCTGTCTGGCCCAAAAAGCGACTATATAACCTGTTGCGACAAAAAACGCTTTGTTTTTCCGCTGGCCAGAAATTTCCAACATACTTTGAGTGCGTTTTATTTTTTGATACACGTCAGTTTTTCACCGCAAACCATTATTCAACATGTATTCCGGTATCATTGTCATTGTTTTAGTTTTTTTGGTTTTCCTGAGTCTGGTCACCGTACAGCAAGGTACGGTTGCGATGACCACTATTTTCGGGAAATACAACCGTACGCTTCGTCCGGGTCTTAATTTCAGGATTCCGTTCATTGAGGCGATTTTCAAGCGTATATCCGTTCAAAATCGCGCAGTGGAGCTCACGTTTCAGGCGGTCACGATTGATCAGGCCAACGTACATTTTACGTCGCTGCTGCTGTTTGCTGTGATGGACGATCACGAGGAAACCGTTAAAAAAGTGGCTTTTCGATTCGTCAGTGACCGTGAATTTATGGCAACGCTCACGCGTACCGTGGAAGGCAGTATTCGTTCCTATGTGGCATCCAAAAAGCAGCAGGAAATCCTGAGTCTGCGCCGCGAAATCACCGAAGCGGTGAAGGGGAATGTGGACCACATGCTCGAAGACTGGGGCTTTCACCTCATAGATCTACAGATCAATGACATCACGTTTGATGAGGAAGTGATGCGCTCTATGTCAAAAATTGTGGCTGCCAACAACCTGAAAGCTGCAGCAGAAAATGAAGGCCAAGCGCTCCTCATTACCAAAACCAAAGGGGCTGAAGCGGAGGGCAACGCCATTAAAATAGCTGCGGAGGCGGAGCGCGAGGCGGCAAAAATGAGGGGTCAAGCCGTGGCCCTTTTCCGGGAGGAAGTTGCACGGGGCATGAGCCAAGCAGCGAAAGAAATGCAAAATGCCAACCTCGATACGTCGGTCATCCTATTTTCTATGTGGACTGAAGCCATCAAAAACTTTACGGAGCATGGAAAAGGGAACGTGATTTTCCTGGATGGCTCTGTCGATGGCATGCAGAAAACGCTTAAGCAAATGATGGCGCTGAGCTCAACAGATTTCATGGCAAAGGCTTTAGCGCTGTTTTAGGGCAGCCAAGGCGGTGGTCAGGTCAATTGCGCCATCATACAGCGCGCGGCCGGAAATGGCCCCCGCGATGGTGCCGGTGTCGCGCAGCGCTATCAGGTCGGCCATGGTGCTGACCCCGCCCGAGGCGATGACAGGGATCGTGACAGCGCGCGACAGGGCTTGGGTCGCTTCGATATTGGGGCCTTGCATGGCGCCGTCACGGTCAATGTCGGTGTAGATCAGGGCGGCCACGCCTGCGTCTTCAAAGCTGCGGGCAAGGTCACTGGCTTGGACGTTGGTTTCCGTGGCCCAACCTTTGGTGGCGACAAAGCCCTTGCGCGCATCGATGCCCACGGCGACTTGGCCCGGAAAAGCGCGGGCAGCTTGGCGCACGAGATCGGGATTTTCCACAGCGACAGTTCCCAAGATCACACGGGCAAGGCCCTTGGTCAGCCACATCTCGATCGTGGCCATATCGCGGATGCCGCCGCCCAATTGGCAGGGCACGTTCACGCCGGCCAAGATCGCCTCGACCGCTGCGGCGTTGACGGGCGTGCCGGCGAAGGCACCGTTCAGGTCCACCAGATGCAGCCACGCACAGCCTGCGTCCACGAACTTGGCGGCTTGGGCGGCAGGGTCGTCGCCAAAGACGGTGGCGGCAGACATCTCGCCGCGCAACAGGCGCACGCATTGGCCGTCTTTCAGATCAATGGCGGGGTAAAGGATCATGGCGGCACTCCGAAACGTGGGGCGGGTTTAGGCGCAAGCGGTGCACAGAGCAAGAGTGGTCAAAGCCCTTTTGGATAGGTGGACAGATGCAGCCACTTTTGGGATAACGCCTGAAAATAGGAGCAAACGATGAAAAAACTGATTCTTTCGACGATGGCTATTCTTTGCGCGGGCGTGGCTTTTGCTGACCCTGTGGAAGGTGTTTGGAAAACCACAGCAAATGATGCGGGCGGCTATGCCTATGTGCAAATTGCGCCTTGCGGCGACAAGATGTGCGGCACGGTTGTGAAGGCGTTTGACAGCGCGGGCGCGGAACAGGCGGGTGGCGATGTGGGCAAAGCGATCATCACCGGCATGACTTTGGCCGCTGAGGGCAGCTTTACCGATGGCCAGTTGACGGCACCGGGTGGTGATAGCGTCTATTCCGCCTCGATGAAGGCCGATGGCGACACGTTGAAGGTGAAGGTCTGCCCGTCTTTGTGCAAGACACTCAGCTGGTCCAAGGTTGCCGGCTGAGATTAGGCCTTAGGGTCGCTTTAGGGCTTCCAAGACAAAAAGTTGGCGATCAGGCGCAAGCCGGTCGCCTGACTTTTTTCAGGGTGAAACTGTGTGCCAACCATCGTGTCCCGGCCAATGATGGCGGTGACTTCTCCTGCATAGCCCACATGGGCCAAGCGTTGCGCTGGATCGCGCACCTTGAAATGATATGAATGCACGAAATAAGCGTGATCGCCGGTCTGAAGGCCCGCCAGCACGGGGTGCTCATGGTCGATCACCAGATCGTTCCAGCCCATATGTGGCACTTTCAGGGCCTTGTCTTGCGGGGTGATCTTGACCACTTCGCCCGCAATCCAGCCAAAGCCTTGGGTGTCTTCGTATTCGCGGCCCCAAGTGGCCATCATCTGCATCCCCACACAGATGCCCAAGAACGGGCGCGCTTTGACGGTGACGGCCTCTTCAATCGCCTCAAACAGCCCGCCGTAACTGCCAAGGGCGCGCCTGCAAGACGGAAAGGCCCCATCCCCCGGCAGAACGATGCGGTCGGCGCGGGCCACATCTTCGGGGCGCGAAGAGACGAGAACGCTTCCCGCACCCGTCTCTATCGCCATGCGCTGAAAGGCTTTTTGTGCCGAATGCAGATTGCCGCTGTCGTAATCGACCAGAACCGTCAGGCTCATAACGTGCCTTTGGTGGAGGGCAGCGCATCATTGCGCGGGTCTTTTTCAACGGCCATCCGCAAAGATTTCGCCACAGCCTTAAAGGCCGCTTCCGCGATGTGGTGGCTGTTGAAACCGTGCTTTTTGTCGATGTGCAGCGTGATGCCGCCATGGGTCGACAGGGCTTGAAAGAACTCGCGCACCAACTCGCTATCAAAACTGCCGATCTTGGACGTGGGGAAATCCAGATTGCAGATCAGATAGGGGCGGGCCGACAAATCCAGCGCGCAGGCGATTTGCGCGTCATCCATCGCAAGGGCAAAATGCCCATAGCGGCGGATGCCCTTTTTGTCGCCCAAGGCTTTGCTGAGCGCTTGGCCCAAGGCAATGCCCACATCTTCGACCGTGTGGTGATCATCGATGTGCAGATCGCCTTTGGCGGTGATGGTCATGTCGATCAGCGAATGCTTGGCCAATTGGTCCAGCATATGGTCAAAAAACCCCACGCCGGTGGAGATTTTGGCGCTTCCTGTGCCATCGAGGGAAATCGAGACGGATATCGCTGTCTCAGACGTTGTGCGGGTTACAGTGGCGTCGCGCATCGGGGGCTCCCAAGGTTTGGGGTCTTATAGGGCGATTGGG
>CAIZLM010000312.1 GCA_903933805.1 uncultured Bacteroidota bacterium
GCAAACAAAGCAGCGCACAACATGGCTACCCAGCCCAACACAGCACTGGACACATGGCGTACGTTGTGATACGCCAACTCACCCGGCTGAAAACCCATTGCCTTGTTGGCAAAACCTGTGACTACTTCAAAAAAGCCCCCATACAAGTGCATATTGCCTTCCGGAATGTTGAGGGCCATGGTATCGCGGCCAAAAGTGCCGTAATAGTTGACCAGTTTTTGCGAGTAATCTACCTGAAATTTATCATCAGCATTGATACCGGAGCCAAAAGACAAGGCTACCATGACGATCAAGCCAACGGCAGCGAGGTACCAAAATAGTTTTTTCTGCAAGGGCTGTTCGTTCCCATTAGGGTCGGGGCGTTCAAGCCAATTTTTGGGTGGTCCTGACGCCGCCATCTTTGCGCGGACAGGAGCTGGATTGCTTTTAGCAGACGGTTGTTGGGTAGATTTCGGATTGAGCTTGTTGGATTTTGCCATTTTTTTTCGGTGGATTGACGATAAAAACCGGCGCAAGATAATAAAGGTTGAACGTAGTGACCCGTGCTCATTTTATCGAAAAATACCAGACCATCGCCGCAGCCAACATCAAGAGCAGCAATACAACGACCACCGTACCCAATGGCAGGGCTGGCACAACCCTTCGCTTGGGCCGATTTCTCTTTTCTAGCTTTTTTTCCAGCTTTTTCCACACCTGGTCTGAGGGTCTTTCCTGAAGTTTCGACTCGTTTTTTTTAAAAAAATCAAAAATATCGGACATGGTATCGTGTTGTTAAGGGTGCTGGCAAAATAGTGAGTAGTGTCTTCGAAAACTGGGGTTTGATTATTCGATGGTGTTTCAATAACCTTTGGCTTTCAAGAGGTTGCGCAATTTTTCCTTGGCCAATACCAACTGACTTTTACTGGTGTTGATACTCACGCCGAGCAAATCGGCTATTTCGTGGTGTTTAAATCCTTCGAGCACGTACAAATTGAATACTGTTCTATAACCAGGCGGAAGTTGATCCAATATGTCAATGATCTCTCTGGCTGAAATATCCGCTTCTATATTGAAATGGTCTGATAAATTAGCAATTTTATCCTCCTCTCCTGGAAAAGTGAGCAGCTGCGTTTTCCGCAGTGCCATCAAACTCTCATTTACCATAATTCGACGCACCCATCCTTCAAAGCTACCCGTACCAGCATAACGATCAATTTGGGAAAATACTTTGAAAAACCCACTTACCAGCGCTTCTTCCGCATCCTCCCGAGACCTCAAATATCGGCGACAAACACTGAACATCAACGGCGAATAGTGATCGTACAGCCATTTCTGTGCCGTTCGATCTTGTTCCAATAGGCGTTTCAACAGTTCGTCGTGTGTCATCTTATGGTGGTTTCTGCCGTTTCATTGTTGTAACTGGTGAGGTGGTCGCGTCTGAGACAAAAAAGTGGCCATTTTTTTGCCAGACAAAGCGGATTTTTGTAAGCCCTAGCAGCGCTACGGTCAAAAAATATGCAAGGTATCGCGGACAATATGCCTTTTTGGGTCATACAGCTTGCCACCCAACCAGTTACTAGTTATTAAAGATGCGGAATAAATTGGTTTTGGCGGGAGAGATGGATTAATTTTGCTTTTGTAACCCGTTACTTACAAATAACAGTAACTGGTTAGCATGGTCGCGTCTGAGACAAAAAAGTGGCCATTTTTTGTCAGACGAAGCAGATTTTTGCAGGCCGTAGCAGCGCTACAGTCAAAAAAATATGCGAAGTATGACGAAAAATGGACCTTTTTGGGCCAGACAGCGTACCACCTAACCAGTTTTACAAATAACATTCCCTTGGAGATTATTGACAATCAATACCAGCTACAGGGTGGTATCAGCCCATTAGAATTGTGCAAATTATATGGTACGCCCCTTTATGTGTACGATGCTGCTGTGATAGAACGGCAATACAAACGTATGACCGCGGCGTATCATTGGCACAAATTTAAGGTTTATTATGCCTGTAAGGCATTGAGCAACATCAGCGTGCTTCGGTTTTTTCGCCAACTGGGATCTGCCCTCGACTGTGTTTCCATCGGAGAAGTCCGCTTGGGGTTACTTGCCGGTTTTACCCCTGACAACATCCTTTTTACCCCAAACTTCGCAAGCATGGCGGAATACGAAGAAGCAGTAAGTCTGGGTGTAAAAATTAATATTGACGCCATTCCCATGCTCGAAAACTGGGGGTTACACCACAAGGACTATCCGATTTGTCTTCGTATTAACCCGCATTTGATGGCCGGGGGCAATGAGAAAATAAGTGTTGGACACATTGACTCAAAATTTGGCATCAGTATCCACCAACTTCCCCACGTGTTGCGCATCGTTGAAAACCAAGGGCTCACCATAGAGGGCCTCCACATGCACACTGGCTCGGATATTCTCGATGTTGATATCTTTATCCGCGGCGCTGAAATTCTGTTTGAAGCCGCTGTAAAATTTCCAAATTTGCAGTTCATAGACCTGGGAAGCGGCTATAAAGTACCGTATAAACCCGATGATATTGAAACAGACATTGAAGAGTTGGGCGAAAAACTGAGTGCTCGGTTCGCCGAATTCTGCCGCGATTACGGCCGGGAATTAACCCTGATGGTAGAGCCTGGAAAATTTCTCGTGAGCGAAGCAGGCTACCTTTTTACCCAATGCACCCTCGTCAAACAAACAACTTCCACCGCTTTTGTCGGCGTTAACACCGGATTCAACCACCTCATCCGACCCATGTTTTATGGTTCTTACCATAAAATTGTCAATGTGACAGAACCCAACTTCAAACCCCGGATCTACAATGTCGTTGGCAATATTTGTGAAACAGACACCTTCGCTGTCGATCGTCGCATCGCAGAAGTTGTCGAAGGCGATATCATCTGTTTTTTCAACGCAGGCGCTTACGGGTGGTCTATGGCGTCTCAGTTTAACTCCCGACCAAGGCCCGCAGAAGTACTGATCTACAAAGGGAAAGCACATTTGATCCGAAAAAGGGAAACATTCGAAGATTTAATTGCCGGACAAATTGCTGTTGATTTGTAAGTGATTGAATAGCACGCTGTCTGGCCCAATAAGGCCAAATTTTACGCTGAATACAACCAATAAACAGAAAAAAGCGCAAGTACATACCCAAAATACCATCTCAGATCAAGCCAGGAACTGGTGCGTACCCCGTGTTTATACTCCAATATATACACCAACCCAAGCTTCTCCACCCAATACGACAACACCACCGACCACGCCAAACCCGGTAAACCCCACCACTGGATAAAAAAGTATCCCAATACCAACTTTACCCCCATTTCCACGAGGCTTATCCTGAAAATACTGCGCGAATCACCCTTTGACAGGACAATGGAAGCCGGCAGCAACACCCTACTTGCGAGGGTGAGCAAGTAAATGTTAAACAAAGCAGCGCTGGCCACAAAATCAGGATTGAAAACCAAGGGGAACAGCCACCGACTGGTACACATTAGTGCCATGGTCACCGGAAACAACAGGTGCATCAATTGACGTACTTTGGCTTTCGTTTCAGCAAAACCAGCTGCAGGGGAAACCGCCAAACGGGGAATCACCGCGGTACCCAGTGCCGAAACCAATGCAGTTGCCAATGGAAACTCCCGTGCTCCATACCGATATATAGCAAAAATAGCGGCATCCCGAAAATGCCACCCCACCAACCAATTGTCAAACAGCAACATAACGTTGCTGACCACACTGCTCAACATCAGCGGCGCACAAAAAACCAAGTATCGTACGAGCAATTTGATGTCAAGTACAAACCGACCATGCCGAATCACCAACGTCAGGGTCCACCACAACTTCACCCCACCCAACACAATCAAGGCCAAAACACCCCCATAAAGCCCATACCCAAACCAAATGGGCACAAACAGGGCCATTAAGTGACACCCGAAAACGAAAACACCCCACACCACAATCTGCCGCGGTCGTTGTTGCAACAGGTAAATATATTCTACGGGAAAACTGGGGAGATGAAGCAACAAATAGCCGCAAAAAAGCTTGAAATAAGGCACTTCTTGTTGGCCCGTGAGCATTGGGGACAACCACTTTTCACCCAGCACCAACAGGAAAAACAAGGCAAGTGAAATACCGCAAAAAAGCAAAAATTGATTGAAAATAAACACTTTTCGAGCTTCATCGCCCAATTTTGAATACGTCGGGGCGATGCCTTGCAACAGCCCATTGACCCAAAAAAAGGAAAACGTTGTCCCAATGTAGAGCAACATTTCCCAAGAACCAATTTCAGTCGTTGACAACCCACTTTTGGCCAACAATACCCCCGTCAGTACGGCAGCGCCCAACCGCATCACCTGAAAAAGTTGAAGGGCAAGTGTTGTTGTCAATGGTGGAAAAATAGAAAAGCGCATAGGCTTGGCAAACCTATGCGCTTTTTATGAAAATTAAGCTGTTTTTTGTAACTATTCATTGCTTCCCAATACTCCCACTGCCATCACCATCGTGGGCGTCGAATTACCTTGGGGCGATTTTTCCTCCGAAATTTCGTAGCCCTCTGCGTTTTCTGTATAAGGCAATGGTTGCCAGCCAGCAGGCGATTGCATATCCACCATGCCCAAGCTTACTGACTTGCCCGCTACATTGGCCCAGCATTGCAGGTATTTTTGATCGGGCGGCACCGGAATACCGGAAATGTCCAAGGCGCAAGCTTTCCTGATCGCATTGTGAAAAATAGTGATGTGGTACACCTTGCCATCCGTCAGTTTGACAGGACGGGTATCGGTGTCCCGCAGCATATTGGTCATGGATGTAGTACTTTCACGGCGGGTAGCACAATCATCAACTTGGGATTGTAGCGCGGCTACTCGCTTGACCAATTCCGATTTTTCAGCAGACAAAAACATCGTCCGCCAGAAAAAAAAAGCGACAAAGCAGACACATACCAGTGCCACAAATGAATAAATCCTTGATGAGAAGCCCATAGATTTTAAAAAATTAGCGGTTGGTACGTGGATAGATTAGCGATGTACATCAATGGCTTCCAACAATTTACGCATGTCTGTTTTTTCACTGACAATACCTGCAACTTCGCTGATATGAACCCTTACTTGGGTCATGGTATCGCGTTCACGAATGGTAACCGTGTCGTTTTCCAGCGTTTCGAAGTCTATGGTTACGCAAAAAGGCGTTCCAATGGCATCTTGACGACGGTAACGGCGCCCGACAGCGTCTTTTTCATCATACTGGCAAAGGAAGTGAAATTTGAGTTTGTCAAACACCTCACGGGCTTTCCCAACGAGTTCCTCTTTGTTTTTCAGGAGGGGCAGTACGGCACATTTCACGGGCGCCAAGGCTGGAGGCACCCGCAGGACAGTACGCGTACTGTCTTCCCCTTGTGCATCCGGCACCGTTTCTTCCACCAGTGAATTGGTGAGCACAGAAAGGAACATACGATCGCAACCGACTGAGGTTTCTACCACGTAAGGGATATAGTGTTCATTCAATTCAGGGTCAAAGAATTGCATTTTTTTGCCTGAGAGTTCGGAGTGACTACCCAGATCAAAATCTGTTCGGGAGTGAATGCCTTCCAGTTCTTTGAATCCGAAGGGAAACTCGAACTGAATATCCACCGCAGCGTTGGCGTAGTGTGCGAGGTTGTCGTGGTCTTTGAAACGCAGTTTTGCTGCGGGCGTAACGGCCCGGTGCCAAGCCATTCGACGCTCTTTCCAGGTATTGTACCACACTTGGTCGGTGCCCGGTCGCACAAAAAACTGCATTTCCATTTGTTCAAATTCGCGCATCCGGAAAATAAACTGACGGGCAACAATTTCATTTCTGAACGCTTTGCCTATTTGGGCAATGCCGAAGGGTATTTTTTGGCGGGTCGTTTTCTGTACGTTGAGAAAATTGACAAAAATACCTTGTGCCGTCTCTGGACGCAGGTATAATTTGCCGTCGTCGCCAGTATTGGACATTTGCGTGGAGAACATTAGGTTGAACTGTCGCACCTCCGTCCAGTTGCGGGAACCAGTATCCGGTTCAGTGATTTCGAGTTCGTCAATAATGGCCTTTAACTCGACCATGTCATTGTTTTTCAAGCCCGTAGCCAGCCGTTTTTCAATGTTTGCAGCCTTTTGGGTGTATTCTAGGACACGGGGATTTGTTTCGCGAAACATGGTCGGGTCAAATGAGTCCCCGAAACGTTTGGCGGCTTTTTCCACTTCTTTATCGGCCTTGGCAGTCATTTTATCAATCTCCGCCTCAATCAAAACGTCGGCACGGAAACGTTTTTTCGAGTCTTTGTTGTCAACCAATGGGTCATTGAACGCATCCACGTGGCCACTGGCTTTCCAAATAAGCGGGTGCATAAAGATAGCAGTGTCGATGCCTGTGATGTTTTCATGCATCTGCACCATCGAACGCCACCAGTATTCCTTGATATTATTCTTCAACTCCACCCCCATTGGGCCGTAGTCATACACGCCATTGAGCCCGTCGTAAACTTCCGACGAGGGGTATATAAAGCCATATTCCTTGCAGTGCGACACGATGCGCTTGAACAAATCTTCTTGCATTGGTGGGTGTTTGAATTGCGGAGTGTAAAGATCAATCGAATGTCAGAATAATGCGCAAATTGCGGTAGTGCAGTTGGCGCATTGTTGTCAAACGAGGCGCAAAGGTGCGGAAAAGGACTGAAAAGGAAGCCCTTGGAGTGGAAATTCCATGAAAGAGTTGCTGTTTTTTCCAATTGTAGAAACGTCAAACAGGTACACTACACCCTACACAGTCCTGTAGGCGGTTACTTCTCATTCCGCTACAGGCAACGATGCCGCTGCGTTCAAGCGCTGAAATGACTCCGACAATCGCTGTGCAACAGCGATGTTTTCAAAGTTTTCGATACAAAATACCCGTGCATGGTGGCCTATTATGGCAATATTTTCGCCTTCTTCGTAGCACCAACGAATGGACTCCACCCAAGATTCCGGACCATCGGCCAGTAAACATGTCTGGCGATCATCCGCATCAATCCCCTCCATCCCAAGGCGCGTAGAAACAACCACCTTCCCCAACGCCATACCCTCCAGTATTTTGGCGCGCATACCGCCTCCTGACAATAGGGGTACCACCATGATCGTATGCTGATTCAAAAAGTCGGGGGCGCTGGGCACTTCTCCGTGAAAAAAAACACGGTCCATGGATAATTCCCGCAACCAACGGGGTGCTGCCCGACCGGCAATGTGGAAAGTCAATTCAGGAAAATTTGGCGCCAAAAAAGGCAACCATACTTTTTCCAAAAACCACTTCAAGCCCTCTTGATTGGGCATCCAATCCAGGGAGCCAATAAATGACAGGCTCAAAGGCCTGGTAAAACTCGCAGGATCGGGGTGGTAATCTCGTGTGTCAATACCGATGGGCGCCACGGTAGCAGGCCGTTTCAGCCCCATTTTCCGAAAAGCCACCACATCGCGCGCACTGATGCCAACAACCAAATCACAATCGTTGATTCGAGCTGCTTCGTAATTTTTTAATCGCGGCGTAATTCGATCCAGGTACCATTTTTTTAACGGATTCGCTTTTTCAGCTATTCGCTCCCATATTTCATGCTCTACATTGTGGGTCCGCAAAACAACCTTACTCTCAGGCGCAAATGTCCGTATTACAGCGATATATGGCGCTAAGTACAAAGATTCCAATTGAACCACATCAAAATGCTGATTTACGAGAATTTCTTGCAATTTTGTTGAAAATGCGGGATCGTCGAACCGTTCTACATGATATGATCTTGTCGAAAATAGATTGAGCAATGCAGGAAACAACTGAATACGGTTGTCAACATAAACCGTGTGCAAAGCGTTGTAGTGATCAAAATCGTCCGACAACTTGGACATATCAACCCAATGCTTGCGCGTATTCATGGAAAGCAACGTTACTTCGTGCCCCAACGCTGCGTACGCTTTTGCCAAATAGGTGCTGGCGATGGCAGCACCGTCTTTGAGTGGATACGGGAATTTATGGCAAAGTTGAAGGATGTGCATCTTGTTTCAGGTTTCCCTTGGTTTAACGCGGTGGGCTTCCCCCCACTACTTGAATATTATCGTAACGTGAAAATTGATAGAATTTCCGAATAAGTCCTTAACTCATTCAATTTTTCAGACATTTGCCTTATGGTTCTTCAAGCTACAAATATTCACAAATCATACGGCGCCCTTGAAATACTCAAAGGCGTACATGTTAACATCCAACGCGGTGAAATTGTCAGTATAGTCGGCAGATCCGGCGCTGGCAAAAGTACCTTGTTGCACATCTTGGGCACGCTCGATGCCGCAGATCAAGGAGATTTGGCCATCGCCGATATTGCTATCAAATCCTTGAAAGCCAAACAGTTGGCCCAGTTTAGAAACCAACACATTGGCTTCGTTTTTCAATTTCACCACCTGCTCCCTGAATTCACCGCCCTTGAAAACGTCTGTATCCCCGGCTTTATTCAAAAAAAGAGTGATGCTGCTGTAAAAAAACGTGCCCAAGAATTACTCGACTACCTTGGACTTGCTGACCGCCTGACGCACAAACCTTCCGAACTGAGTGGCGGTGAACAACAAAGGGTTGCGGTCGCCCGTGCACTGATCAACCAACCAGACATTATTTTTGCAGACGAACCCACCGGCAACCTAGACTCCAATGCCGCGCAAGACATGCACCGGCTCATCCGCCAACTTCGCGACGACTACCGCCAAACATTTGTCATCGTCACCCACAACAAAGAATTAGCCGAACTTTCAGACCGATGTTTGGAAATGAAAGACGGCCTACTGATCTGATCGTTGAAAAGTCTCCACACGACTGCTTTCAACGTTCCAATACGGAACGCCCATGCGCCACATTCTGCTGCCCATTGTCTTGGTTTTTTTCTCTTGCGCTGCCAGCCGCAAAGGTAATATTGATTTGCACGCAGTCAGTTTTGCCCAACACCCCAAAAACATCATATTGTTAATTGGTGATGGCATGTCACTGCCCCAAGTAGCTGCACATGTATATTGGAAAGGCCTGGGAAAAACGATTTTTGAACAGTTTCGCGTCATAGGTTTTCACGAAAGCCACTCTTGCAATGAACTTGTTACCGACAGTGCTGCTGGGGCTACTGCGTTTTCTTGTGGAAAAAAAACAACAAACGGCGCAATTGGCACCCTTCCCCCAGACAATATTCCTTGTCCAACCATTTTAGAGGATCTGGCACGAGAAGGGTTTGCGACGGGAATGGTGGTGGCCTGCACAGCAACCCACGCAACGCCAGCATCTTTCATTGCCCACCAGGAACTCCGGGCTTTTACCGATGAAATAGCCCTGGATTACCTGAAAACGCCCTTCGATTGTCTTATTGCTGGGGGGGAGTCAAATTTTTCAGACCGGTACGACAAACTGAACCTGCTGGATTCACTCCGGATGAAAGGCTATGTCATTCGGCGGGGTACACGACTGAAGCGACTGCCCCTCGATGGGGCAAAGCCATTCGTTAATTTTACCGCTGAGCATGAGCCGCCCACCGCTTCCGGCGGCAGAACCTACCTACCACGTTCGACAAAAATCGCGTGCGAATACCTGCAAAAAAGATCAAAAAAGGGTTTTTTTCTCATGGTAGAAGGCAGTCAAATAGACTGGGCAGGACATGCCAATGACCGAAATTGGCTCCGGGCAGAGATGGATGATTTTGACAAAACTGTGCGTACTGCACTAGAATTCGCCGCTTCCAACGGCGAAACACTCGTCATTGTAACGGGTGATCATGAATGTGGCGGATTGGCGCTTATTCCGGGAAGCGGAAAAAAAGATTTCAAACCTACCTTTTCTACCAGACTCCACACCGCTTCTATGGTTCCCGTGTACGCCTACGGGCCCATGGACGAACTTTTTTTAGGTCAATACGACAACACCGATATTTACAAAAAAATAGTTCAAGCCTTGGGGCGATCGTTTCCGCAGTACTAATACCCAAAGCGCTGCAAAGCCTTGTCGTCGTCACGCCAGTTGTCGCGTACTTTCACGGTAAGTTCCAAAAACACCTTTGTTTTGAGAAATCTTTCGAGATCGAGGCGCGCGATGGAACCAAGTTTTTTGATTGCGGCACCACCTTTTCCGAGCACGATGGCCTTTTGGGTTTCCCGCATGACAAAAATAGTTGCCTGAATTCGGGCAATATCTTCACCTGCGGTGGTTTTTCCTTCTTTGAAATCTTCTACGACAACCTCCGTGGAATACGGAATTTCATCGCTGAAGAGCAGGAGAATTTTTTCGCGAATAATTTCACTGACAAAAAATCGCTCTGGTCGGTCGGTCAGTTGATCGATGGGATAATAAGGCTCGCCTTCCGGAAGAAATCCAATTATTTTTTCCAATAAACTCGCTGCATTGGGCTCTTTCAGGGCCGAAAGGGCCAGCGCATCGGTGACTGCAATGCGCTTTCGCCACCAGCCGGTCACATCCTGAGCGCGTTGTTCCGCCACAAGATCGTTCTTGTTGAGGATCAGCAAAATGGGGACCTCTGTTTTTTTCAGTACGTCGATGACAGGATTATCGTCTTCCAGTTCTTCCGTTAAATCAAAAACAAAAAGCATTAAGTCAGCGTCTTCCACGGTTCCCTCCACCGAACGATTCATGGCTTGGTGCATGCGATAATTCGGCTGCTTAACGTAACCCGGAGTATCAGAAAAAACGATTTGAAAACCTTCGCCAGAGAGAATACCGATAATGCGGTGTCTGGTGGTTTGAGGCTTGTGGGTAATGATACTCATGCGCTCCCCGACGAGGGCATTCATCAGCGTTGACTTTCCAGCGTTGGGTCTGCCAATAATATTGACGAAACCTGAGCGAAAAGGTATTGCTGGATTGTTGACGGCGGTTGAATCGTTGTTGGTTGGCTCCACAGTACTTGAGGTTAATAATACGGTTAAAAACAACTATTGTCAACCATACGTGCCGTGTCCAGTCAATGGCCCATGCATGTGGCGGTCCAATTTTCCCTTCCTCTGCGTTGTTCGTCGGTTTCAATATTCCCTCCTCACGCCTTGATGACAAAAAAATTTGCCTCCCCAATTCATGGGCCATTAACTGGTCGCGGCACTAGGTCAACTCCACATTTTCTACAATTTCCAATCCATAACCCATCAAACCCATTCGACGTCTTGGATGGTTGGTCAGCAGGCGAATTTTGCTGATATTGAGATCGCGCAATATTTGTGCGCCCACCCCAAAGTCTTTTTTTCCCATGGGTGAATGGAGCTCAAATTTTTCTACTTGTCCCGCCTCTGTAAGTTGTTTGTAGTGGTTCAGCTTGGCGAGCAGACTTCCTTTGTCGTTTTGGCGAAGGTACACAAATGCTCCACGACCTTCTTTGGCGATGCTTTTAAGTGCGTTGTTGATCTGGGTGCCGTAATCTTCCAGTAAAGTACCCAGAATATCTCCGGTCTCAGAAGAAGAATGGACGCGCACCAGCACCGGATCTTCTTGGCGCCAAGTTCCTTTTTTCAGTACCAAGTGGTTGTCTCCACTCGTAAGATCGGAGTAAGCAATGGCGTCAAACTCCCCAAAAACGGTGTGGATGGTGGTGGTCACTTCACGGCGCACAAGGCGTTCATGACGCATCCGGTAGGCGACCAAGTCGTCAATAGACACAATTTTCAGGTTGTGTTCCCGGGCTACTTCCAACAATTGTGGGAGCCGTGCCATCGTTCCATCCGCATTCAGTATTTCTACCAGCACACCCATGGGATAGAGCCCTGCGAGACGGGCAAAATCAACCGCTGCTTCGGTATGACCCGTCCGGCGAAGTACGCCTCCCGGCTTGGCACGCAACGGAAAAATGTGTCCGGGGCGAGCAAAATCACTGGCCTTGGCTTCCTGACTGGTCAGCCACCGATTGCCCATAGACCGGTCATATGCACTGATCCCCGTAGAACAGCCTTGTCCGATCAGGTCGATGCTGACGGTGAATGCTGTTTCGTGAAGGGCAGTATTCGAACTCACCATGAGATTCAAGCCAAGTTCATCGGCCCTTTTCTCCTCCATCGGCGTACAAACCAAACCCCGACCGTGGGTGGCCATAAAGTTGATAATTTCAGGTGTGACAGTTTCCGCGGCGCAAACAAAATCGCCTTCATTTTCTCTGTCTTCATCATCTACGACGATAATAACGCGTCCTGCGCGGATTTCCGTAATAGCTTCTTCGATCGTATTCAGTTTAGTTTCAGACACTTTTTCGAAAGATTCTTAATGCGTAAACAACATCTTTTGACCTTTAATCAAAAGATTAAGCGGCAAAGTTACTTGGTTGAACGCCACGGTGTCACAGGAATTTTATTAAAACAAAAAGTAACTGGTTGGGTGCTCGCGTCTGAGATAAAAAAGTGGCCATTTTTGGGCCAGACAGCGTGCTACTTAACCAGTTACAACTAAACAAAATTCAATCGCCAACGGTTGTAGTGACAGCAAGATTCTTCTCCAAATGTTGGTTGTTTTCGGTCGATTGAACCATCCCAACCGCAGCGATTGAATCAATGATTTCAAAAAAAACAATCTTTTTACGTTGATAACTTTTTAATTGGTCGCGTCTGCGACAAAAAAGCAACTATTTTTTGCCAAACGAAGCGGATTTTTTTAGCATTAACAGCGCTAGGGTCAAAAAAATGATCGAATTATGGCAAAAATAGGCCTTTTTGGGCCTGACAAGATGCCACCTAACCATTCACCAACGTTAATAATTATACCTTAAAAGAATTTTATATCAACTTTTTGTTCTATTATTGCGATTGTGTTGTAAAAAATTGCTGATTACGGCATATTGTGTCATTTTTTAGTAATCAGTTGGATACGATGAAACTTTTTTCGTTAAATACGTATTGTTAAAGACAACCTTACTCACAAAAAACAATTTAAACCCGCTTAAAACTTTAATACTATGCGTCAGTTAAAAATTGCGCACAAAATTACCACCCGCGAAAGCCAGGCACTGGACAAATACCTCAACGAAATCAGTAAGTTGCCCATGCTCACGCCGGAAGAGGAAGTCCGGCTGGCCCAACGCATTCGAGAAGGCGATCAGGAAGCGCTGGATGCCATGACCCGCGGCAATCTTCGCTTTGTTGTTTCCGTTTCCAAGCAATATCAAAATCAAGGCCTCAGTCTTTCCGATCTCATCAACGAAGGAAATGTGGGCCTCATCAAGGCGGCCCGTCGCTTTGATGAAACCAAGGGCTTTAAGTTTATTTCCTACGCCGTTTGGTGGATACGGCAAAGTATCCTACAGGCCATTGTGGAAAACAGCCGCATTGTTCGTATGCCGCTGAACAAAGTAGGGTCTTACAACAAGGTGAACGATGCGTACATCTCTTTCGTTCAGCAGTTTGAACGGGAACCTTCCGATGAAGAGTTGGGTGAAGTGCTGGGCCTCTCTGAACGCGAAATTCAAAATTTATTTCGCAGTGGCTCTCGCCACGTGTCCTTGGACGCACCCCTCAATGGTTTGGAAGAAGGCGAAGCAACCATGCTAGATGTCATGATGCCCGAAAGCGGCGGCGAAGCGGACTACAACCTCATGGCACAATCACTGCAGGAAGAAGTAGCCCTCGGGCTTAGTTCCCTCTCGCCCCGTGAAATGGAAGTAATTTCTTCCTACTATGGCCTGAATGGCTACCAAGCCCTTTCACTGGACGAAATCGGCGAATTGTACGGGCTCACCCGAGAACGCGTCAGGCAAATCAAGGAACGCGGCTTGCGACGCCTTCGAAAAGTGCACAGTGCCGTCTTAAAAACGTATCTTGGGTAATAACACCGCTGATATCCAATAATAAATACGAAGAGTTACTCCCAAGTACGGGGGTAACTCTTTTTGTAACTGGTTGGGTGGCATGCTGGCTTCAACCACAGCACTTGTTTGGTAAAAGCAGTAAACAACTGGGCTACTTTTACAAAGACACTGATTTTTTGACTGGAAAACCCGACCTTCGCCACCGTTCATGAATTTATGCATTGACATTGGAAATTCTCGCATCAAAATTGGCCTTTTTTTGGATAAAAAGCTGGTAGAACAGTGCGTATGGCACGATTGGACGGTGGACCGTATTGTTGAATTTGGCAAACAGCATGGCGCTCAAAAGGTCCTGTTTTCTTCGGTAATACAACCAGATCCACCTTTTGAACGCTGCCTGCGGGATAACTTCCACACACTCGAACTTACGACGGAAACCACATTGCCTTTTGAAAACCATTATACGACCCCAAAAACACTCGGAAAAGACCGCTTGGCAGCGGTAGCAGGGGCACAAGCGTTGTTCCCAAATGAAAACAACTTGGTGATAGATTGTGGCACTTGCATCAAGTACGATTTGATTACTGCTGACGGCGTTTATCTGGGTGGAAATATAGCTCCCGGAGCCATCATGAGGCTTCAGGCCATGCACCACTTTACCGCCCGACTGCCAGAAGTAACCATGGCAATGCCCGAATTTTTCATTGGAAATAGTACCACAACGGCTTTGCAAAATGGTGCTTTGCGCGGCGCTTGTTTGGAAATTACCGGGTTCATAGGGCTGTTCGAACACCAATACCCACCGCTGAACGTGGTGCTGACCGGTGGAGATGCTCTCTTTTTTGAACCATATCTAGCCTTGTCCAAAGGCGCTACAGTACCTGATTTAACATTGTACGGATTGAACCATATATTGATTTTCAACACATAAAAGTTTATTGGGTCGAACACAACTACCATGAGAATACTAACCCTTTCCTTTTTACTGCTGAGCAGCATTGCCCTTTGGGCACAACCCAAAACAAACTCACCCTACTCCCGCTACGGCATTGGAGATCAGGTGAACCAATATTTTTCCAATGCTGCAGCTTGGGGTGGCCAAACAGCAGCTTTTCACGACCCTTTTCACCTGAACCTGGAAAATCCGGCGTCTTTTGCCTTTCTGCGAACAACCACACTGGAAACCGGACTGTACACCAAATTCGGCCGTTTTAAATCTGCCACAGCTACTCAGGATATCTGGAGTGGCAACTTGGCATACTTGGCGCTGGGTTTTACCCTTAAAAGCCCTATCAATGAGGTGCTGGATCGGGCCAAGTCTCCCTGGAAATATGGCATGGGCATCGCGCTCACCCCAGGAACACTGGTTGGATACGATGTGCAAACCCAAGACAATTTGCCCGGCTTGGGTACTGTTCAAAGTGCCTTTGTCGGCAGTGGCGGCACTTACCGCCTCACTTGGAGCAATGCCGCAAAATACAAAAACACCGCTTTTGGCGCCAATCTTGGTTGGGCTTTTGGCAGAACAACCTATTCCAACACAACCATCTTTGTAGATGACCCAACCGGAACGCTGGATACTTTTACCCAAATATTTTTTCAAAACAACTATAGAGACGAAATCGCGATGAACGGTTTTGTGTGGAAATTGGGTGTGCAGCACGATATCGTGCTCGAAAACAGCGAAAATGACAAGGATACACCCCAAAAATGGATCACCATCGGCCTAGATGGCGAAGGCAAACACAAATTAAATACAAACACCAATCAATACAAAATCAGAAGCCGGGGCCTCCTCTCAAGCGGTCAGTACCTTGATGCTGATACGCTGTTGCAAAACACCAATGTGCAACAGTCTATCACACTTCCCGCTTCATTTACCCTCGGTGTCCAGTACGTAAATGCCAATAAACTCAAAATAGGCGCACAATTTGGCATAGAAACCTGGTCAAAATACACCAATGAAGCCCGTCCTGAAACACTTCGCAACATATTTTCACTGTCCGGAGGCGTAGAGTATATTCCTGATTATAGTTCTTATAACAGTTTTCTAAAAAAGGTGCGGTACAGGTTCGGTGGCTATTTCCGCCAGGATCCACGAACCGTTGATGGGAAAAATTTCACGGATACAGGACTTACCTTCGGGTTCGGGTTTCCGCTGGTTTTGCCGCGCCAACAAAGCTCATTCGTCAACGCCTCCTTTGAGTTGGGTAAAATTGGAGCAGGTTCACCCATCGAAGAAACCTATGCCCGCATGACCCTTGGCTTCACCTTGAACGACAATACCTGGTTCTACAAAAGACGATTTGAGTAATTACGCTGTCTTAGCAGGTTGACAATTTTGACGTTAAAAGATGGCGCAGCAATTTTCGGAGTCCGTATTAAAAAAAATTCGCCGCATGGGCAAAATGCTCAATGCCCTAGATAGTATTGCACCTACATTGGCTGGAAAACTGGCTTTTCAGGTTTTTTGTACGCCCAGACGCCAGCCCGTGCGTGAAAAAGATGCCGCATTTCTTGATTCCGCCCACCGGGGTTCACTCCTTTTTTCAAACCAAAAAATAATACATTACACTTGGCAGGCCCCTGATCCCAATGCCAAAAAAGCCCTGCTACTACACGGATGGGAATCGAACAGCGGGCGTTGGCAGAAATACGTAATAGCATTGGTAAAAGCCGGATTCACGGTTATGGCCATAGACGCTCCAGCCAGCGGAAATTCCCAGGGGAAAAGACTGAACGCAGTTATTTTCAGCCGGGTGGTGGAGCAGTACATTGCCCAACACGGCGTACCAGATGTTGTCATTGGTCACTCCATGGGTGGCGCGGCAGCAGTATTGAGCGCTACCCTTCCAAACGCTATTCCGCCGACCAAAATGATTTTACTGGGCGTTTTTGCTGAGTCAACCCGGGTTATCCGGGATTTCGGGTCGCTTTTGGGCGCAAATGACAGTTTAATCAATGCTATTTACAAAGAGGTAGAGAAAAAAAGCGGCATTCCAATAGAAGCGTACTCGGTTACCCAAAAAGTGGCCATGCTTCAAAATGTACAGGGGTTGGTTGTACACGACGAAGATGATGCCGTTGCACCAGTAGCAGAGGGGCGTTTGGTTGCCGAAGCCTGGCACGCCACTTTTCTGAAAACCACCGGACTAGGACATCGGCTGCAAGATGCCTCGGTGGTAGAAGCGGTGGTAGATTTTTGCATCGAAGGCTGATCATAGGTAACTGGTTAGCGTGGTCGCGTCTGAGACAAAAAAGTGGCCATTTTGAGCCAGACAGCGTGCTTCCTAACCAGTTGCGATCAAAGAACCTTGGAAAGCAGGTAATTCAGATACACCTCGTCTTGGCTGCTGATACCCAGTCGGTTGTTCGTGAAGTGGATCAAGCTCGGGAGTGCTTTTTCAAGATTACCCTCTAACTCATTCAATATCAATTGGTTGCCGCGTAACCACCGAATCCATTCAGGCTGTTTTTCATCGAACTGTTCATCCTCCAGTGTTTTCCAAAAAAGCGCCACCATCGCGCGAATTTGCTCCTCTTGGGGAGCAAATTGCTCCTCAAAAGAAGTTGTGATTGCTGCTTCTAAAGACGGTCCGCCATCTGAAATAAACATCAGCATCCATTGTTTTTTTAGTTGCTCGAAATACCAGCGGGCGCGATCCCGGGAAAAACCTGCACCAAATACAACCATGGTTTGAAGCCTCAAGGCGTCAAACATGGCATCTCCGTGTGCGAACTTATCCCGGGAAAGCCTGTCGAGTACCACCCTGGTTGAAACATGGAAATACGATTCTGCAAGCGCCATAGCAGCATCACCGCCAAATCGTTCCGGCTCACGAACATAAACAGCTTCCGCCCATGCGCCATGACCTGTAAACCAGCCTTGAACCGCAGGACGGATCGTTTCATCCAGCCAAGCAGGCTCTCCCTTGATGCGCAAACGTATATACGCCCCCTTTTCATCCTGATACCGAACATAATAAGCAAGAGACTCCTTCTTTGACCAAATGTATTGATCCAAAAAAGGTTTTAGCGCCCGCACCAAAAAGACGTCCTGTGTGTCAAGGGGATAGCAGTGAAAAGTAAGCCAATTCATACGGGTTGATTCGTTTAATATTTGTGATCCAACGACTTAATTTGCGCCGTAGCTGGCCCTAAAAGAGCGCAGGGGAAATTTACCACTTCCATTGGTTGTGCCAATCCTCTAAGCGGCGTTTCCGTTCAGCTTCTTCGTGTAAACGCGCTTTTTCCCGCTCTTCCTCCCATTGCTGGTGATGGCGGATCACGGCTTCCTTTTTAATGGCTTCATTGCGTTCACGCGTCATTTTTTCCGTAAACTTCATATCATACACGTTCATCCACTGATCCTCTGCAATCAGAATTTCAAGATCCGGGTTGAGTACGTAAACACCACGACCTATTCTGAGAAACAATTTTTTGCCGTAAGGATCAATACGATCTACCTCATTTTTGGAAAGGATGGCGTTGAGGTATTGCCGTTTTTTTCTAAATTCCGACAGGATATTGTCTGAGAATTTCGCACAAATATCGGTAACATCATCCATTGAAAGACCTTTTTCATCAAAGTCCCTTTTTTCCATCAACAACTTGGTTTGTGTCACTATAAAATTGTGTAGCAGGAAGAACTCAGCATTTCGAGCACTAAGCGATACTGAAACGAGTAATAGAGATTTGCGGAGTTTTCCACCAGATATGGCGAAAGGGTGACATACAAAATGTTGCCACGCAGGTTTTTTATTTTTTCGAGCGTTAGGGCTGTTTTCCCACTTACCGCAGAACCGATAACGATAAGCGGGGTAGGCAACTGAAACACCAGTTGTTGGTCATCGTCAAAGAAATAACCTTGTCCAACAGGTGAAATTGGATTGAATGTGCGTTGACGTAAGATAAGTTGGCAGCCTCAGGTTCACTGATAATGTCAGCACAAGAGACTGGAATAATTTTTGAAGCATCAATTACAACACCGTTCAGGAAGCGGGAATCCTGGCAATTGTGGTGGTGGATAACTTCCAACAACAGCAGGTAACTGCGTCCTTCATATCGGCTAAATTTAAAAAGCAACCGATTTTCATCGTCCAATTTGGCACGATAATAACCAGTATTACTCATTTTTTTTACATCCGCAGCAGCAAAATTGCCATTTTTTAAGTGCTCGACAACCTTATTGAAATTTTTTTTAACTTTAGTAAGGTTGAGATCGTTGTAATGAAGTATTTCCATGATTATCAGACACTTTTCGGGTGCAAAAATATGTAAACGCTTCTGACAAGATTACAAAAAAGGTAGTCGGTTACGATTTTTCCAAAAAAAAAGCAGGTCTGCCAAAGTGATTCGGCAGACCTGCGTCTCAAAAAATGTTCGATAAATAAATTATCGTTAAAATGGTGGCGGAGGCAGGACTTGAACCTACGACCTTCGGGTTATGAGCCCGACGAGCTACCAACTGCTCCACTCCGCGATTTAGTGGCACAAAGGTACATTCTTATTTGACAACTTTTCAAATATATTTTTTCTTTTTGGTTTATTTTTTCAAACCCGCTTCGATTACATCTCTGATGCTGGCGTGCAGCACTTTTTCTGTTTGTATCCAGGATGTTGGTTCAACCCAACAAATTTCAACAATGCCTTCTTCCGTTTGGGGAACGAGTTGATGATCGGAGGTTTTCATGTCGTACCACCAAGTTTTTTTGAGGATACGTTCGCCTTTCTGTTCATAGGTATGCCAGGTTATGAGCAAAAGATCGCCCAAGGCAACATTTACGAGGCCAGTCTCCTCTTGTACCTCTCGAACTGCCGCCAATTCAGGTGTTTCACCAAGATCAATTTTACCTTTGGGCATATCCCAAAAACCACGTCTGAAAAAAACGAGCAATTGGTCGGTCTCATTTTGAACATAACCTCCTGCCGCCTCCACGAGGAGAAAACACGACATAAAATCAGCCCATAACAAATCCAAATCATCAAAAAACAGTACAACCGATTGCACCGCTTTGTTTTTGTCAAGCAGGTCAAGATATTGCTTGATCATCTTTTTTTTGCCGGTATATCGGGCTACAAAATTATTTTTGTCGGGTTGAACGGCTATTTTTGAAACCTGATCGGGTGTGACGAGGAAAACGGGCGTACCGTTGACATAGATTTTATACTTTTGCTGTTCCATGGAAAAGTGGCGGTTGGTGCGCTCTAAAAATGCGTTCCGCGGGTGCAATGATAACCAACCAGAATATTCTTATCGAAAAAAACACCATGATTCAAACAGACGTTGCACGTAAATTATTGGAAATCAAAGCAATAAAACTAAACCCTACTTCACCTTTTACTTGGGCTTCGGGTATTCAGTCGCCCATTTACTGCGACAATCGGGTATCGCTCTCCTACCCTGCCATCCGTACTTTTATCAAGGAATGCCTGGCGGAACAATCCACAACATTTGGCGATTTTGATGTCGTGGCTGGTGTTGCCACAGCCGGCATACCGCACGGTGTTCTGCTGGCCGATGTGTTAAACAAACCATTTGTTTACGTCCGCAGCAACGCCAAAGATCACGGTCGTCGCAATATGATTGAGGGAGAATGGCATGTAGGGCAACGGGTGCTGGTCGTAGAAGACCTGATCAGTACCGGTGGAAGTTGTATCGTGGCGGCTGAAGCACTGCGGGAAGCTGGCACAACAGTGGTGGGTGTTTTGGCCATTTTTCAGTACGGGTTTCCAAAAGCCAGTGCAGCGTTTGCAGACAAAAATATTCCCTTTCAAACACTCACGAACTACGACGTGCTGATTCAGGAAGCCATTAACATGGGTTACGTAACTGAAAATGACCTCAACACCTTAACCAAGTGGCGAGAAAACCCAGAAGGTTGGGGCGCCCTTTACGTCTGATCACAGTAGAATGTTTGCCGCTTATCCATACTCTCATCATCCAAAACCCATTTAGCTGCTTTCACCGTATGCAATTAGTTACGACCAATTCCGAAGCATTTCTTCGCAGATACCTGAACAATACAAGCCCCACCGGCTTTGAATCGGAAGGGCAGAAACTCTGGCTTGAATACCTTATTCCATACATCGATGAATGGAAATTAGACAATTATGGTACTGCTTACGGGATCGTGAACCCCGGACATGACTTTAAAGTAGTCATCGAAGGCCATGCAGATGAAATTTCGTGGTTTGTCAACCACATCACCGACGACGGTTTTTTGCACGTCATTCGGAACGGTGGCAGTGATTTTCAAATCGCCCCGTCGATGCGGGTGTGGGTACACCTGAGAAAAGGCGGCAAAATAGAAGGTGTGTTTGGGTGGCCGGCCATCCATACCCGCACCGACAAAGATTCCAATATCACTCCTGCAATAGACACGGTGACCATAGATTTGGGCGCCAAAGATCGAGAGGAGGTCTTAAAAATGGGCATTCACGTGGGCTGTGTGGTCACTTTTCAAGATGAATTTACGATTTTGAACGAGCGCTATTACACGGGAAGAGCGCTTGACAACAGAATTGGCGGTTTTTGTATTGCTGAAGTGGCCCGTTTGCTCAAAGAAAACAATATTACGCTGCCTTATACCCTCTATATTGTCAATTCCGTACAAGAAGAGGTGGGCCTTCGTGGCGCAGAAATGATCACACAGACCATAAAGCCAAATGTCGCCATCGTCACGGATGTTACACATGATACCCACACCCCCATGCTCAACATCAAGAAACACGGGGATATTAGAACCGGAAGCGGCCCAACCGTGACGTACGCACCGGCTGTGCATCAGAAATTATTGGATATCATCATTGATACCGCCATCGAAAAGGAAATCCCCTTTCAACGGGAAGCATCCAGCCGTGTTACCGGTACCGATACCGATGCTTTTGCCTATTCCAATGGCGGCGTTCCTTCGGCACTCATCTCCCTTCCACTCCGATATATGCACACAACCGTTGAGATGGCACACAAAGATGATGTAAACAACCTCATACGATTGATTTACGAATCCCTTCAAAAAATCGAAAACAACCACGATTTCAAATATTTTTCTTCCATTTGATCTTTTAATGGCCCTTGATGTTAACTTTCGAGTAATTTCATGGGCCAACCTATCCACAGTACAATCATCTTCTCAACGCCGCTCATGGTGGAATACGCAGCCTGCCAAGTCTCTATCGCCCCGATACGCGCCCATTCTTCTGAAAAAAGCGAAATGGTGTCCCAGTTGCTTTTTGGTGAAACCGTAGAGGTTCAGGAGTTTAAAGACAACTGGCGTCGCATCATTTGTGCCTGGGACGGATACTCCGGCTGGGTTGATTCCAAACAATTGGTAAAGCTTACTGAACGAGAATTTCAGGAGTATCGACAATTGGAAACGATCAACATATCGCTGGTGGAGGGATTGATGGCCACCGATTATTTCATCCCCCTGACCATGGGTGCTGTACTGCCAAAATACGATGGACTACGGTGCGCCTTGGGTGAAAAAACTTTCCAGTTTTCGGGCCCCGTGGTTACACCTGAACAGCAAAAGCTTGGAAATGAATGGATTGTAAAAATTGCGCGGCGCTACCTGAATGCACCATACCTCTGGGGAGGGCGCTCTCCTTTTGGCATTGATTGCTCCGGTTTTACACAAATGGTGTATAAAATTGCCGGCGTGCGGTTGTTGCGCGACGCTGCTCAGCAGGTATCGCAGGGAAGGTTGATTGATTTCATGGAACAGTGCCAATCGGGAGACCTTGCATTTTTTGACAACGGGAAAGGGCATATCACGCATGTAGGCATCATTTTGCCAGACTGTCACATCATACACTCCAGTGGAAGGGTCCGCATTGATAAATTGGACCATTTTGGGATTTTCAACCGCGAAACAAACCGTTATTCTCATCAATTGCGCATTGTGAAAAGACTGTTGCCCGATGAAATTGAAACGCCCAAAAGTGTGGTTGAATCCGCTAAAAACGAGGACGAACTCAGTGCCCAATCCTTACTTTTCAGCTAGTGCTGCATCCAATACTCCGGGTGTGCGCCGAAGTGTGGAACATGCTGAGACCCTGGCAACGTTTTTTACACAAAAACGTTTGCTCTTAAAACCGACCCAAATGAGGCGCCAATTCTTAATTTATTTGTGCTGTTTTTGCTTGAATTCTTTGTCGGCTCAGAACCCTGACAATGCATTTCAACAAAATACCACACCATCCGATACAGTGCCCACGACGACAACTGCTGTCCAAGTACAAAAACCAACAGCAAAAACCTCCGTTCAGACAGCACCCGATACATTGGCTATTCCGCCCGTAAAACTTGGCTTGGTAAAACGTTTTTTCGGAAAACAATACCCCAGTCCCCGTACTGCTGCATTGCTTTCATTTGTATTGCCCGGTGCCGGGCAGGCTTATAACAAGAAATGGTGGAAAATACCACTTGTTTACGGTGCATTGGGCGGAATGACTTGGCTTGCAGTGGACAATGGCCAGCAGTACCAAGCCTTAAAACAAAACTATAAATGGTTGGTAGATGGTGATCCCATTACCAAACCAACCGAGGCGCCCTATATTTACATGAATGCTGCTCAAATGAAGGGGTACCGAGATCAATATAGGGGATTCTCCGAAAAGAGCTACCTTTTTCTTGGCATTACCTACCTGCTGACGGTGACCGACGCCTTTGTAGATGCCCACCTTTCGAGTTTTGATGTGAGTGATGACCTATCATTGCACGTGGAGCCTGACATTCAGTCAGTCTCCAACGGTTTTGGCGCGTGTTTTGGCGTAGGTGTACAATTGGATTTTGGATACACCAAAACCATGTTGCACTGATAATACCTACTCGTATATGTCAATCCTCGACAGCGATTCGGACGGGCTAGGGCTCGCCAGAAGGCATTTTTTTGATAGTCTTACCTTTCCGCTCTTTGCCATAGCCTTCCTTTGGTTGGTGCATATTTGGCAGATGGTGCATGACTTTGACCCCGGTATGTATGGAATTATGTCGCGCAGAATTTGGGGTTTGCGCGGAATTGTAACGGCGCCGCTGGTACACGGCAGCTGGAAACACCTCGCTTCCAACAGCATTCCGCTATTTGTGCTAACTTTTCTCAGTCTTTACTTTTACCGAAAAGTAGCCATGCAGGCTTTTTGGTTGATTTATTTTTTGACCAATACAGCCGTTTGGTTGTTTGCCAGACCCGTGTCACACATTGGCGCAAGCGGCATTGTTTATGGTTTGGTCGCATTTATTTTTTGGACGGGAATCTTTCGAAGAAGCCTGCGTTCGATCATGTTGGCTGGAATTGTGATCCTGCTTTACAGTGGAATGTTCATGGGGATTTTGCCGGAACAGGAGGGTATTTCCTGGGAAAGTCACCTTTTAGGGAGCCTTGTGGGCATTTTTGTAGCGTACCTGTTTAAGTCTGAACTGGAAGACGATGAAGTAAAAAACCAGGCCGGTACTATTTCAGATGACCAGTATTCCGAAAAAAAGCCTTTTCTTTCGGCTGATATTTTTGACAAGACAAAGTTGCAGAGGGCCCTGGAAAAAGAAGAAGAGGTGCGTCGTCAACAGGAGTCTTCAGACTTCTTTCCGCCGTTCTGGAATCAAGATAAAACTTGGTAAAAAAAACCTTTTTACCTGAAACGCTTGTGATTTTAGCATTCTGCCTATATTTGCGGACTTTTTCTAGCAAGTATGCCTTTGGCATGCCATACACCTGATTATTCTCACAAATTTTAGCACCATTTACTCCTTCGAGGTATGCAAAGCAAAGGCGTTGTACGATTTTTCCTCATTGCGCTCACGATAGTGTGTCTGTATCAATACTTGCTCGTCATTCCGACGAACAATATCGAATCAGCGGCGCGTCGCTATGCCGACGATTGTTCCGCAAAAAACCCGACCACCGGATGGCGCACATGTTATTCCGAATATCTTGACTCGCTTTCGAGCGAGACTGTTTTCGAGATCCCACTCATCAAGAAATTCAATTATGCTGACCTGAAAAAAAGTCAATTGGCCATGGGCCTCGACTTGAAAGGCGGTATGAGTGTGTTGCTTCAGGTGGACTTGCGCGATTTTCTTAAAAGTTTTTCCGCAAACAGTACTGATCCTGCTTTTTTGCAAGCGCTTGACAAAGCGACTGACATGCAAAAAACACAGCAGGCCGACTACATCACCCTTTTCGCCAAGGCGTGGAAAGAAGTGGGGGGGGGGCGTTCATTGGCCTCCATTTTTGCGCGCAATGAATCCAGCGGTATCATTTTTGATACCCCCGATGCAGATGCGCTGAATACCCTCCGCAAATCTGCCAATGGCACCGTTAACCAAACGTACGATATGCTCAAAAAGCGTATCGACAAACTCGGTGTCGTGCAGCCAAATGTCAGCCTAGACGCAACGCGAGACCTGATTCAGGTGGAGCTTCCAGGCATTGACAATCCGCAGCGCGCCCGCACCATGCTGCAAAGCCAAGCCAAACTTGAATTTTGGGAAACCTATCGTATCAACGATGAAGGTATCGTGAAGGGCCTGACAGATGCTGACTTGATGCTCAGTGCTGGCGACTCTACCGCTTCTTCTATCACAAAGGATACGGTTTATGAATTCCCGCTTGGCGCCAATGGCCAACCAGATTCTACCCAAGAAAAGGTGATGAAAGTAGTGGATAAAGCCGCTGATCCAGCTCAAAGAAAAGCTGGACCACTCCTTTCCTTGCTGGGTATCAACCAACAGGGTGGTAGTGCTATCATCGCTTGGGTTGATAAAAACAAAATTCGCGTTCTGACAGAACTCTTCAACCGCGCTGATGTAAAAGCAAAATTCCCCGCGGATGTTGAGTTCCGATTCAGCCGCAAACCTGTGGAAGGTGAAAAAGATGCTGCCTTGACTTCCCTCAACGGTAAATATGAACTCTATGCGATTAAAAAACGCCCTGGTTCTGATCTCGCCCCCTTGGACGGTGCAGTCGTAAAAGACGCTCGCGCAAACCCTGATCCAAGCAGTGGTGACATTCAGGTCAGCCTGCAAATGGACAACGACGGCGCGCGTACCTGGGCAGAAATGACCACCAAAGCTGCGAACAACGGCAATCGGGAAATCGCCATCGTATTGGATGATGAAGTGGTGAGCGCTCCACGTGTTATCAACCCCATCACCGGTGGTAGTTCATCCATCACAGGTGGTTTCGCACTGGATGAAGCAACCGATCTTGCTCAAATACTACAAGTAGGTAAACTTCCTGCCGGAACGCACATCGTGCAGGAAAGCCAAGTAGGCCCATCCTTGGGTGCGGACAACATCAACAAATCATTGATGACAATGGTATTGTCTGTTGTGTTCCTGTGCCTCTTTATGGTGGCCTATTACAACCGCGGCGGTTGGGTGAGTGTGGTTGCCCTCCTCGCTAACATTTTCTTTATCCTAGGCACCTTGGCTTCGATGGGTACGGTTCTTACCCTCCCGGGTATTGCCGGTATCGTGCTGACGCTGGCAACAGCCGTGGATGCAAATGTAATCATCTACGAACGTATTCGAGAAGAGCTGCGTAATGGTTTGGCCATTGGAAAAGCTGTTTCAACGGGCTTTACCAGGGCGCTCACAGCCATCATTGATGCCAACGTTACCACCCTGTTGGTAGCTTGTGTACTCATCTATTTCGGCTTGGGTCCTATCAAAGGTTTCGGTACCGTACTGCTCGTTGGTATCACCAGTTCCCTGTTTACAGCAGTATTGGTGGGCCGTTACATCACAGAATGGTGGCTCGACAAGGGTCGCGAACTAAATTATAGCCGAAAATGGTCTGAAAATTGGCTCGTAGGCTTCCACTTTGACTGGATAGGAAAGCGCAAAAGGGCTTATATCTTCTCTATGGTAATCATCGCTATTGGTGTTGCATCTTTTTTCCAGCGCGGCTTCGAATTGGGCGTAGATTTCAAGGGCGGTTACTCTTTCAACGTACAGTTTGACAAACCAGTTGAATTGGATCAGTTGAGTACTTCCTTGGCAACTGCTTTCGGGAGCAATACTGTAATCAAAACTGTCAGCGGGCAAAATACCTACAACATCACAACGCCATACCTCATCAACGAGCGTGGTGACGATGTTTCTGAACGTGTTACATCCAAACTACATGAAGGCTTGAAAGCCGCAGGTATTGACGTGGATTATGCTTCCTTCAAAGCCACCGATGGTTCCGGCACGCACATTACCTCCTCCAGTCAGGTAGGCCCAACCGTAGCCGACGACATTCGCAACTCTTCTTTCCTCGCAGCTTTTTGGGCGCTCGGTCTGATTTTCTTGTACTTGTTGATTCGTTTCCGCCGTTGGCAGTTCTCGCTTGGTGCTGTTTTGGCGCTTTTGCACGACGTACTGATTACGCTGACATTCTTTACCTTGTTACACGGACGCGCTTGGTTCTCCCTTGAAATTGACCAGGCCATCATCGCTTGTATTCTGACGGTTATTGGTTACTCTGTGAACGATACGGTCATTGTATACGACCGTATTCGTGAATTCATGGGAACTTTTGCCGGCAGACCCAAGGCGGAAGTATTCAACATGGCCATCAACACCACCTTAAGTCGTACGTTGATTACCTCTGGTACGGTATTCCTCGTGGTATTGCTGTTGTTCGTATTTGGCGGCGGCGCAATTAAAGGCTTTGCATTTGGTATGTTGATGGGTATTTTCTTTGGAACATACTCTTCCGTCTTCGTTGCGTCTGCCCTTGTGGTTGACTTTATGAAGGAAGATGTTATTCAAGGCAAAGCTATTTCCGCCAAACCTGCTGTAGAAGCTGGCACTGAAAAGGTCGCCAAAATCAAAAAGGAAAAAGCATAAATATTCCGTAACCACCTACGTGGTTACCACTTGCTTTAAATATAACACCCCGCTTCTCTGTCAAAAGAAGAGCGGGGTGTTTTTTTTGCCAATTTTCCAGTGCCCGCTATTTATTGCAGATGCTGTACTGGCGGTGATTGCTTGACAACAGCGCCACTACCCTTTGAGGTAAAAATCGCCCGTCAAACGGCGATACGCAGCAGAATATCCGCCCTCCAAATCGTAAATATCCAGCCCTTCCCGCCTGAAACAACGCGGATCTCGCTCCAATTGTAACAGCAAACGCTCCACTTGCTTACCAGCACGCGAACGTACTTCCACCTCATAGGTACAATAAAGTCCCAACGGAACAGCCATTTCACACAACCGTTTGCCCTCCTTGTAGGGCAAAACCAGACAAAACCGCCCAGTAGGCTTCAACAAGCGCAACACAGCTTCCAACAAATCCCCCGTAGAAAGCGTCCCCGTATGCCGCCCAAGACTTCTTTCACCATCCGGCGAAACCGTCAGATCAGAAAAAAAGGGCGGATTGCTCACAATCAGGTCAAACCGCAGCGTTGTCTCCAATGCGTATTGCTGCACCGGAATTTCCACCACTGCCAAGTTATCCCGCCAAGGAGATTGCCACATATTTCGCCGGGCACAGGCCACCGACCCAGGATGCAAATCAATCGCCGTTATAAGTGCGCCCGGTACGCTGCGCTGCGCCAACATCAGCGCGACAAGCCCCGTACCGGTGCCAATATCCAACACCGTGTGGACGCCCAAAACATCGGCCCAAGCGCCCAATAATACACCATCAGTACCCACCGGATGTGAAACACCTTCCTGAAAAATACTAAATTTTTTGAAATGGAATGGCGCGTACTTCATATAAGGTTTGAATAAATGCGACATATTGTCCGGGACTCAGCGACGTAACACCGATTGACACCGTACCCGATGCGCCATCAACCGTCCTGGAAAAAACAACGCGGCCAAGCATGTCTCGTACTACCACCTGTTCAACAAACGCGGTAGTGGTTTGTAAATTCAGTTGATCTTCAACAGGATTGGGGGTCAACTGAATTTCGCGTTGTGTTGCTGAAAATGTTGCCACAGAATTTTCCTGCCAGCGCTTTTCAAATTCAGCCTTAAAAAGCGACGCCAATCGGTAATCATGGATCACCAAAGTGTTTTCGTCATTGGCCGTTTCAGCAGAAAAACTCCAGTTGTGAGAACCCGTGAGCACCACTGGGTCGCTGGCATTCACGTCGAAAACACCGTATTTGTGGTGTAAATCGCCCGTTATCGCGTGCGGGCGGCAATCGATACCCACAGAAGTCAGGTAACCAATTTCCACCCCGGAATCACTGACGTTTTCGATCATACCACGGACATCGGTATGGTTTGCGTAAATATCCACCAACGCATCTCCAATTTCATCCTTGGTAAATGAAAAGGTGGCAAAAAGCGCCTCAGATTCCGCGGTGTACACCGTTTCCACAATATGATCGGTGGTGCGGTCAGAAGGCGAAAACCAGCTGTCCAACACACGGCCGCCCACAATAAAATGGTGCGGCGTATTATCGCGTTTATTGGATCCAAAGTGGCTGTACTGCTCGTTTGGCAGTACGTCTTGCCCACCCCACATTTCCTCAAACTCCAATACATAAGCCCGGGCAAGGGATTGGTCCTGGATAAACAAGGTATTGTTAAAGTCTGTGTTGATGTTTTGGTTGGTCCAATTGAGGGAGCCGCTCATCACCCATGCCTGATCGGATAAGTCGGCATCTGCCACCATAAATTTATCGTGCATGAGGGCTTCCGTGTTGCCAAACAGTACCGGAAATGTTGGCGCTGTCTGCAAAGCTGTATTGCTGGCATCCAGGGATGCCACATAGCGGACGCGTACACCCCTGGAAACCGCTGCTTTCAAGGCGTTGGTGATATCCGTACGGTTGTTGTTGTACATGGCGACATCAAGCGTCTGTTGTGCCGCATTGATACGGGCAATGGTTTCCGCGACCACCGCAGCACTCGATTGTCCTTCTGGTGTAAAACCATTGGCAAAAGCAGCATCCACTGTGTGGTTGAAGTACACTTTTATCTGGCCTGACGAAGTAGATCGAGTGGCGAAAGGCCTTGTCTCAGACCATAGAACAGCGCCATTGTACAATGATTTTACCTGTACCCAGTAAATGCTCCCTGGCTGTAGCCCCGTAAGCGCTAGACTGTTGCCCGTTGCTGTACCGGCCACAGACACTTCCATGCCCAGGGCCGGCGTTGTACCATATCGGATGGTTGATACGGCGCCTTGATTAGTCTCCCAGGATACCGTAAACCCCGATTCCGCAATATCCGACTGCTCGGGTTGATCCACAAAATAGAAACAGAGCGATTCGGAAAAATCATCGGTTGTCCGTGGCAGCAATTGAATACCATTGAAGTCCGTGAGGATGGCCGTCAAAAAGACCGGTGTGCCGGGAATATCCTCCCCAATCAGGGGGTGATTGGCGCGTAAAAAAACCTTGGCGGTTTCTCCGCCTCCGTCTGAAACACTGTAAGCGCCAGAACCGGTAAAAACACCGCCTCCGGCAGCAAACGCAACACATTGGAAGCCTACCAATTGACTTTCATAGCCATCACTAATGTCTGACAACGTCAATATTTTGGGCGCTGGCATGGCCAACCCAGAAGCCACCACCATATACGATGAGATGGGGCTGATTTCAAGCAGTCCTTGATAATCCACCAGCGTACCCGTCACTTCGATACTGTCGCCGGGCATCACAGCCCCCTCAAAGCCCGCGGCTGAACCCTTACCGGGATAGGCCGCAATACCGGCTGTGCCATCTTGCAGGTAGCGAATTTTACCCAATTCAGCGCCACTGGTGACCAAGCCACGCACCGTCACCACAGAACCGAGGGGTAAAGTACGCGCCGACTGAACAGTAACCACCTGTGCAAAAACCCAGGCGGGAAAAAGGACCAATGCGAGAAAACAACTAATTTTGGACATTCGAATGATTTGCGTGTTCAAAAAAATTTAAGAACCCGCAAAGTTGAAAACTTTCAGCCACAAGAAATAGCCGATCTTTGCAGCATGGAAAAACTCAGCATGGAAGGACTTAACCGGATATCGGTATCCGATTATAGGAATCAGGGTAAGTTGCCGCTTGTTGTGCTCTTGGACAACGTTCGGTCGGGATTAAACGTGGGGTCTATTTTCCGCACGGCGGATGCATTTGCCGTGGAAAAAATTCTGTTGTGTGGTATCACCGTCCAGCCGCCCCATCGAGAGATCCTTAAAACAGCCTTGGGCAGCACCGACTCCGTGGCATGGGAGTATTATTCAGATCCGTCACAGGCCGTTCAACAATTAAAGACCCGTGGTTATATTGTTTTGGCCATTGAACAAACCTCCGACAAGGTTTGGCTGCATGAGTTCGACCCTGCTCCCGGTGCAAAATACGCCATGGTTCTGGGCAATGAAGTGGATGGCGTAGAAGATTCCTTGTTGGAACAATGCGATGGCGTATTGGAAATCCCGCAGTTTGGCACCAAGCACTCCTTGAATGTGGCGGTTGCTGCTGGTATTGTGTTGTGGGAAGCACAAAAAAAACTCTTGGCGCTGCTGTCATGAGCCTCTGATATTGGTGGTTTACACCAGTATTTCGGGGAAGATCACCGCATTGTTGGGCTACTCATCGGATGCGGCACTGGGAATAGCCGGCAAAACAGGCCTAAAAACCAACACGGTACGGCGGTTTTTTGCGCGACCTTCCGGTGTTTCGTTCGACGAGAGCGGATAGTACTCACCCCGCCCAACAGGTGTTAATTGGTTGGCATTGGCGTTCAGCTCTCGTACTAGCAGGCGCACGATATTGGTGGCGCGCTGTAAACTCCAGTCCCAAGTGTCTCGAATCGTCTTCTCCTTGGGAGGCAACGCATTGTCCGTATAAGCAACGACATCTACGTCTAACCCTGGGCGGGCAGCCAGAAAATCAGCCAGTGTCAACAACCAACGCTGTCCCGAAACACTCACATTTAGACCTGTTGGCTCAAAAATATCTTTGTCTTGCAGGGTCAGGGCGATGGTCTCGCCCTCGGTGACCAGGCACGAATCAATGTTGCCTTGGCCCAAGAAAGCCTTGCTCAGGGACAGTTCAAGGTCATTGAGAACAGCTTTGCGTTTTTCCTGCACAGATTCCACCTGTTCCAACACCGTATTTCGTTGCTCCAATTGTTCACTGGTAATGGCGAATTGTTTTTCCAAGGCTGATTTTTCCAGGGCAAGTTTGCCAGCAGACTCGCCCATGCTCTGGGTTCTGGAAACCAATTCCGTTTGGAGGTCTTTGATTTCCACTTCTTGACGTCCGACAAGTCTGTTGAGGTCCCCCACCATTTGTGTGAGGTCAATGGACTCTTTTTTGCGTTCGAGGAGTTGCTGAACGAGTACTTTTTCCCTTGCTTCAGCGGCAACGCGGGTTGTTTTTTCAGCACGATAGACCTTGGCGCCCACGCAGCCTTGGGCAGCGAAGAGTACCAGACCCACAACGGCGGCAATCAATTTTTTCATGGAAATAGGTTTAGCGGTTTTTGAGGTCTCATCCGATCAGTCCTGAGGAGGGCAACATTGCCAGTTCCTGCAGCGTACCTACCCGATCCAGCACAATTCGACCGGAAGCTTCGCGCCTAACGGTACCGCACTCGGCGACAGGATCATGTTCAAAAAACAAAATTTGGTGCTCGTTGACAGCCTCGTCGAGCATGGCAGCCTTTTCCTGTAGGGTTTTAAGGGGCCTTACGTCATAAGCCATGACGTAAGGCATTCCGATATGCCATTGAGATGGCATGGCATCTGCACAATAAAGGACGGTACCATATTCCGTTTGAAGCACCGGCATCATCATGGCCTCTGTGTGGCCATATACAAAGCGTACATTAAAACCATCGCAGAACTGGATATTCTGTTTGACTTCCAAAAATTTCAATTTGCCCTGTTGTTGGAGAGGCAGAAAATTTTCTTTGAGAAAAGAAGCTTTTTCGCGCTCGTTGGGGGCCATTGCCCAGTCAAAGTGGATTTCATTGGACCAGTATGTGGCGTTGGGAAAAGCCAATTCAACCTCTCCTGTCACATGGTCTTTCCACAATGCGCCACCGCAGTGGTCGAAATGGAGGTGGGTAAGAAAGACATCGGTGATATCTTCCCGTTGCAAACCGACTTTGGCAAGAGAATCGAAGAGCGTCGCAGCACCAAAAGGCTCGAAATGAGACCTAAATTTTTCATCCTGCTTGTTTCCCATACCGGTATCTACGAGGATATTGCGGCCGGCTGTTTGCACCAACAGGGTACGCATAGACCACGTACAGAGGTTGTTGTCGTCGGGTGGGTTGAGTTTAGACCACATACGTCGTGGCACTACGCCAAACATTGCGCCTCCGTCTAATTTAAAGTAACCCGTTTCTAGGCTTGTCAATTTCATAAGGCAAATATACGGCACGAAATACAAAAGCTGGTGTGACAACCTGTCGCACCAGCTTTTGTATCCTGTTAATATTACTCGTAACTGGTTAGCTTGGTCTCGTCTGAGACAAAAAAGAGGCCATTTTTTGCCAGACGAAGCGGATTTTTGTAGTCCGTAGCAGCGCTACGGTCAAAAAAATGGCGAAGTAGGACGAAAAACGGGCCTTTTTGGGCCAGACAGCGTGTCACCTAACCAGCTACCATTACTCAATGTTGTTGCGTGATCAATTTTTGGGCGATTTCAAGCAGACTTCCCAGTACCGTCACATCGGGTACGGTCAGTTTGCCATCTTCCGCTTGTTCGACTTCTTCCAATTGGGTTTGGTCAAAAACTTGGTTGATTTGTGGTTTCTGTACAAAAAAGCCTGCGTGGATATTGACGAATAGGAAAGCTGATAGGCTAAAAATAGCGGCTATCACCCATGTAATTTTAAACTTGGATAGGGTTTTCATGAACTTTGGGTAAAGATTGACCAAAATGGCAGAACAGAAAAACTGCAATCACAACATTAAACGTTTGAATATTGGAAATGTTACACCAAAGTGTTAAAAAAACCCGATCAGTATTACACTGGCCGGGTTTCATATCGTCAAACCAAAATTCCTAAGAAAAAATGTAACTGGTTAGCGTGGTAGCGTCTGAGACAAAAAAGTGGTCTTTTTTGGCCGGACAGTGTGCCACCTAACCAGTTACGAAATATTAGTTTTTGATACCGCCGTCGCTTGCAGGAACACTTTCCTGAGCTGGTGGTACAAGTACTTCACCTTTGATGGTAAGTGTGTGGGTATCCGTCGCTTCGTTGGTAGTCAACGTTACCGTTTTGGTGAAAGCACCTGGGCGGTTGGTGTCGTAGCTAACGTCGATGGTTTTTGTTTCGCCGGGCATGATGGGTTCCTGTGGGTAAGTAGGAACGGTGCAACCGCAAGATCCTTTTGCTGTTTTGATGATCAGTGGTTCGTTGCCGGTATTCGTGAATGCGAACTTGCGCACTTTGTCGCTGCCTTTTTCAATTTTACCATAATCAATGGTTGTATTTGGGAAGGTCATAACTGGACCAGTAGTACCTTGAGCGTGAACAGCGATGGTGCCCAATACAACTAGTGCGACGATAGAGAGTAATTTTTTCATTGGAAAAATTGTTTTTTATGAATGTGATGTTGTAGGATGTTTCAATAATTTGATGGGACAAAAATAGCAGCAGGCGGCTTAGTTTAGCAAGGACTTGGCTGTTAACGATGTCCAAAATAAAGCAAACTCTTTGCCAAGAAGCACATAAAATATTGATTGTCAAATATTTGTAAGATAAATTAGTTTATCCTTTTCCTTTTTTTGCCTTTCCTGAAATATCCCTAGATTTTCTAGAATCGAGTATTGGTTCGGGAAAGGGTACTTCCTCCTGAGAATCTTTGAAAACTTTGTCCTGGAAATACCACTGTCCTTTTTGGAATTGGAGGCCATCATAGCTACCATCGGGCACAGCAGTCATACCCCGTGCAAAGGGACTTGGGAACGGAATAAGGTGGTCAAATAAGATCATTTTGTACTGTTCATCCCAGTTTACCTTCACCACTGCTTCCGCTGAGTATTCAAAAAACATCCTGTTTTCCGGCGGGCCCGGCGGCGGATTTTCCCGATGAAAAACGGGGGCACCAAAAACAGGCACTCCTTCTTTGTCAAAGCTCAGCACCTCAATAATTTTTCTTTTTTCAAAAAATTCAAAAGCGTCGTATCCCATCAGCAAGTACTTCCTGCCCTCCCGTGTGTCAAATTGACGGATATTGTAGTACAGCGCACCATACCAATTGTCGGGATTAAGTTGTTCGTACAAGGGAGGAACCTCCATTTCGAAGCTGCGGTCGATAAGCGGATAGAGTTGTAATGCGGTTTGGTTGCGTTGTATGGCGCCGTAGTAACGGTAGGTAGAATCGTTGACATACAGTTGCCACGTGAAAATGCGAAAGCTACTGTCTGGAGGCGCTAGAATAGAAATACTTTTAAGCCGGTCAAAGGGATACTTAAACGAATTTTCTACTTTTAACGTCCGTACCAAGGAGGTAATCAAGACCTTACAGGCCGCGAAGCGCTCGAGTTCTATGGAATCGTTGATGACCGCATAAGCAAGCAGAGCCAAGGTATCCTCCGCTGTTTTCATCTTTTCCAACCCTGCTGCGGTGGGCCTTACTGACTGCTTTTTTTGGGTTTGGGCAAAAAGTCCGGGAAAAAACAAACCCGCTATGAATACGATGGAGAGGCACTGTCGTTTTAAAATCATGGCTCAAAATAGTTGTTTCAAGGGTGCATAACGACCTGCTGCTTAAAAAATTGCGCAATAAATCTGCTGGGGGTGCAGTATTGACGTGCGGACAGGCACTACCTTCGCGTTATGAACAGAGCTACCCTTGTCGCTGAGATTTTTCGTAAAAAATCTTTCCTCTGCGTTGGACTCGACCCTGAGTTGCGCAAAATACCCGAGCACCTGCTGGGTGCTGATGATCCTATCTTGGCATTCAACAAACAGATCATTGATGCTACCCGGGATCTGTGTGTGGCCTACAAGCCCAACCTCGCATTCTATGAAGCATTGGGCCTGAGCGGCTGGAAAACATTCGCGGATACGGTGGAATACATTGGTGATGAGCACCTGATTATTGCTGATGCCAAACGAGGTGACATCGGTAATACCAGCAAGATGTATGCGGAAGCATTTTTTTCCCGCTTTGGATGCCATGCCATCACCGTAGCGCCGTATATGGGCGCCGACAGTGTAACGCCCTTTCTGGCCTACGACGGGAAATGGGCCATTGTGTTGGCACTCACCTCGAACAAAGGAAGCGACGATTTCCAGCGTTGCACGTTGGGCGATACGGAAGAGCCGCTTTGGGAAAAGGTATTGCACACCAGCCAAACTTGGGGCACCCCAGACAATATGATGTATGTGGTGGGCGCCACACACCCCGAATCTTTCGCACGGGTACGGGATATTGTGCCGGAACACTTTCTGCTGGTGCCCGGTGTTGGTGCACAGGGTGGCGATTTGGCTGCCATTTGCCAGCACGGCATGAACGCCGACTGTGGCTTACTTGTCAATTCAGCCCGCAACATCATTTACGCCTCAGCGGGGGAAGATTTTGCTGAAAAAGCCAGGTTAGAAGCATTGTCCTTACAAACTGACATGGCCAATATTTTGGCTGCTATTGCCCGGGTATGATGACCGATGAGGCCTATATGCAGCGTTGTTTTGACCTTGCGCGTCGCGGAGCAGGGAGCGTTTCTCCCAACCCGATGGTGGGCGCTGTGCTTGTTTTCCAAGACAAAATCATTGGGGAGGGATGGCACCAGGCTTGGGGTGAAGCCCATGCAGAGGTAAACTGTTTCAACGCAGTAGCCCTTGAAAACAAGCCATTTATCGCCCAATCAACCTTGTTTTGCTGCTTGGAGCCTTGTGCGCATGTCGGCAAAACACCACCTTGCGTTGACCTGATTTTGGCGCACGGGGTTCCTCGGGTAGTTGTGTCAAATATAGATCCGAATCCATTGGTTGGAGGCAAAAGCTTGGACAAACTACGGGCGGCGGGCGTGGTGGTTGTCGAAGGCGTACAGGCTGAAGCGGGCGCGTGGTTGAACCGATTTTTCTTCACTTGGATTCTTGAAAAAAGGCCCTATGTTATCCTAAAATGGGCGCAATCTGCCGATGGTTTTTTGGGAGAACACCACAAAAAAACCCGTATTTCAGGCCCCCTCGCTCAGCGTTTGGTGCACCGATGGCGTGCTGAAACCGATGCCATCTTGGTAGGGGCAGGAACGGCAATTGTGGATGATCCCAAACTGGATGTTCGATACTTCCCGGGGAAAAACCCACTTCGGGTGTTGTTAGACGGCCGGGGATCGGTACCTTCCGACCGGGCGTTGCTGTGCGACACGGAACCAACGGTTGTTGTTGGGCCTTTTCGGAAGGATATTTCTGCGCTCAAAACAATCGTGCCAACAGCAGGTGACTTGGCACTAGAGGATGTACTAGACACTGTTTACCGTAAAAATTGCGCCAGTATATTGGTAGAAGGTGGCGCCCACGTTTTGGATGAATTTGTCAAAAATGGCCTTTGGGACGAAATCAGGACCATCCAAAACCCACAGCGGCTGGGAGAAGGCGTGGTGGCGCCAAAAATTCCTGCACTGGCCGTTTTCAAAGCACAGTTTAGGATAGGAAGCGACTTGGTATCTGTATTTTCCAGAAAGTAACTGGTTGGGCGGTCGCGCCTGATTCAACAAATGGGCTCTTTGGGCCCAGACAGCGTGCCACTCAACCAGTTACAAAATATACTTTACGCCCATTTTAACGCTAAACCCATGTACTTGCCTTTTTTTTATTGCGCCCTACTGGGTTTGACGCTGACAACAGCACGCCCCATTGAAACAAGTTTTGCCACCGGAAATCCGATTGTCACTTGGCTTACCCCGAGAAAGCACGATTTCGGAACAATACAACACGACCGGCCGGTAGTCTTTGTTTTTAAATTCCAAAATATCTCGACAGAAACCATTTTACTGGAAACGGTGCGTACCACCTGCGGCTGTACTGCTGCCAGTTGGACGGAAAAGCCACTTGCCCCAGGCGAAACGGGAGAGGTTCGCATTGAATATGACGCCTACAAAACGGGAGATTTTAGAAAAAAAATCACGGTGTTCTTTGACAAACAACGAAAAGCAGAAGTCCTGAATATCACTGGAACGGTGGAAGGTTCCTAATTCCTGCAGCATGGAACCTGCTGTCGGAGCATTAGACCTCGCGCACAACGCTATTTTCCACATCGAACAATTTATAGGCACCCGCAAAAGAAGATACCACCGACTCCATCCGACTGCGTTGGGTGTCGGTGACGAAAACTTGGCCAAAATCGCGTTCCAGGAGCAGCCCCATCAACTGCCGCACCCTGTTTTCGTCCAGTTTGTCAAAAATATCATCGAGGAGTAAAATGGGTGTTTGGCCGATTTGTTGGCGCAACACCTCGTATTGTGCCAACCGAAGTGCCAGCAAGAACGACTTGAGTTGGCCCTGAGAAGCAAATCTTTTCAAGGTCATATCGTCCATCATCAACTGGAGGTCGTCGCGGTGTGGGCCCACAGTGGTGCGCTGCAGGACACGGTCCTTTTCGAGGCTCAGCGGCAGGATTTCGGCAAAGTCCCCACTTTTTAAATCCGATTGATATGCAACATCCACCGACTCCCGGCTACCTGAAATGGCTGCATAAAAATCTGAAAAATAAGGTTTCAAGCGGTTGACAAACTGTTGCCGATGCTGAAAAAGCAAGGCCGCAGGTTCCGGCATTTGGCGGTCAATCCCCTCCAACAAGTCAGGGTCGAAACGCCTTTGCTCATAAAAAAGCTTGAGCAAAGCATTACGCTGTTTGAGCAACCCATTGTATTTCAACAAGTTTTGCAGGTATTCTGCGGATATTTGCGACAAGGTAGTGTCTAGAAATCTACGGCGATCCTCACTACCCTCCTGTACCAAGGTCACGTCGTCGGGGGCAATCATCACGACTGGGAACTGGCCGATGTGGTCGGACAAACGCTCCACCGGCGATCCATTGCGCTCAAATTCTTTTCTGTCTCCAGTCTGGTACTTTGCCACCACCTTGGTTTTTTCTCCCCCGCGTTCAAAATGGCCCTCCAGGCGCAAAAAAGCTGCTCCACGTCGCACCAAGTTACGATCGGTGAGTCCGGAGTGACTTTTGCACAGGCACAAGAAATAAACAGCATCCAGCACATTGGTTTTGCCCATACCATTCAAGCCCGTCAGACAATTCAGTCTTGGCGAGCAATCCACTACCTGAGTTTCGTAGTTTTTGTAGTTGGTGAGGATGAGTCGTGAGATCTGCAAGATAAAAGTGGGGTAATTTGTTACACTACTGGTAACTGGTTGGTTGTGTCTGAGGCGAAAAAGTGGGTATTTTAACCAGAAAGTGAGCCACCCAACCAGTTGCCCTTATTTAAAGAATTGAATAAACGCGAGTCGAATATCGTTTCTAGCGTCATTTTTATTTTTTGAATCAGGTTTTAGCACCATTGGGATATCCGGGTTGGTACTTTTGCCATCAGCGCCCATGGATGCTTTGAGGAAACCCATGTTGGATTCATTGCCGGAGAGCAAGAACTCTGGCAGCGAAACGTGGTACAATTTATGGTCATCCAAGGCATTGTCGCCCACAAACCACCTCCCTGTTGCCTGATCGCGGCGAACGCGATAAAGTTGCAGATAGCCGCCATTTCCGCTGTTGTTGTACCCTGCTTCGAGTGTTTTATGGAGCAAAATACCCTTCATTTCGACTTCCACAACAGCGCCGCCAAAGGGTAAAATACGCACCACATCCAGTTCCGTCAATTTCCCGGAGAGGATATCGTCCACGCGGATGGATCCACCGTTGAGAATGGCACAATCGGGATTGTTTTGGGAAGCGACAAACATGGCCTCGGCGATGATCGTTCCGATTTTAGCCTGCTGGCTGCGGACGATTGTTTCGCGACAATCAAGGGGCTCCTGCAGTTTAGCGACTTCTTTATTGGGGTTAATACCGGCCGCCACGAGCGCCTCATCTTTTATTTTTTCCCATTTGGCCACCACTGCGGCGGTATTGGGCTCTTCGGGAATACTGGCATCCACCCTTCTCAACGTTGATTTAACGGTACAGGTACCCTTTTTTTTGTTGTAACGCAAGGTGTGTATGTACACTGTTTTGGCGTTGGCATCCGCTTTGGTGATCACGCTTGCACCCACCTTGTGGAGTTGGTTGTCGTGATCGTGACCACCCATGATGAGTGGAATTTTGGGCAACATTAGGGCCAATTTTTTATCATCGGAGACATTCAGGTGGGTCAGGGCAATGACGACATCGCTCTTGGGTTGCAGGGTAGCATAGCTGTTTCGAGCCGATTCCATCCAGTCGCTGTACTCGGCCCAAGGCTTCCTGCCCGTATTGATTAGCACGCCGAAAATACCCAGGTTGAGGGTTGTTCCATCGCGATCCTTCAGGGCAATCACCTGATTGTCCGGGCATTTCTCCGC
>CAIZLM010000313.1 GCA_903933805.1 uncultured Bacteroidota bacterium
GGCACCTATTTCCATATTGGCGGTGATGAATGTCCAAAATCGCGCTGGGAGGTATGCCCAAAATGCATCCAACGAATGGAAACGGAAAAGCTCAATACCACCCATGAGCTCCAGAGTTATTTCATCAAACGGGCAGAATCCATGCTGGCCAGTCATGGGAAAAAGCTGATTGGTTGGGATGAAATATTGGAGGGCGGCATAGCGCCTTCCGCGACGATCATGAGTTGGCGCGGCACCGAAGGCGGGATCGCGGCTGTAAAAGCGGGCCACGATGCGATCATGACGCCCTCGTCAGATGTCTATTTCGACTATTATCAAAGCGACCCAGCCACAGAGCCCCTGGCCATTGGCGGTTACCTGCCCCTTGAGAAAGTATATGCCTACGAGCCCATACCTGCGGAAGTTACTGCGGCGGAGTCGAAGCATATACTTGGAGCACAAGCCAATATCTGGACGGAATACATGCAAACAACCGATCAGGTGGAGTACATGGCCTACCCTCGTGTGTGCGCGCTGGCAGAAGTGGTTTGGTCGTCGAAAGCCCAACGAAACTGGCAGGATTTTGGGGCTCGGTTGGTTCGGCACTTTACCAGGTTGGACGCGATGGGGTTGCACTATTCCAAGGCTTTTTACGACCTGACGGCTTCTTTTTCGGATGGGAAAGTGTCACTGAAGGGCAATTTGCCGGATTTTGACATCTACTACACCACGGATGGCTCAACCCCTTCCGCTGCATCAACCCGATACCAAGCGCCATTTCCGCTCACCAAAACCACCACCGTCAAAGCAGTCGTCGTTCGGCAAAACAAGCCAGCAGGCAAAGTGCTGTCCATCACATACCTGCTGCACAAAGCCAGTGGGAAACCCTATAAAATGACTGGAGTCCCCGACAAGTACACTGGCGGCGAACAGTATGGTCTGACCAACGGTGTTGTGGGCTCCCTCAAAGCATTCAACAATTGGGTAGCGTTGAACAACAAAGATATGGACCCGGTGATTGACTTGGGTGCTCCAACAGACATCAACCGGGTAACCACCCATTTTGTAAATTCGAAAGTCGCCTGGATATACCCGCCCAAGAACGTTGCCGTTTTTGTTTCGGATGATGGTGTCAAATTTAAGTTCTTAAAAAACAAGGCCATTGACGCCCAAAATTTGCAAGGTTCTACGGTAGAAACCGTGGTGTTGGATGTGCCGGGCGCACGCGGTCGGTACGTCAAAGTTGTGGCGCAAACGTATGGGCAAATACCTTCGGATGCGCCGGGCGCCGGGGAGGGCTCATGGCTATTTCTGGATGAAATAGTGGTCGAGTAAGGCGCCAAACGCACCACGCTAATTTTTGTCTCAGACGCGACCACGCTAACCAGTTACAACTAAATAAAAGCACTTTGGAAATACACGCAACGACACCAGCGCCAGCAAGTCAAATGGGCAAAAACAATCCACAGGTCATCAATGGTTGGGCCATTTTTGATTGGGCGAACTCCGCATATTCGTTGGTCATCACCGTCGCTATTTTTCCGGGATATTTCCTTTCGCTGACCGATGATACGGTTAATATTGGGGGTTTTCGCCTGTCAGACAGCACGCTGTATGCTTGGAGCATCGCCTTGGCATACCTCTTGATTGCTGCATTTTCACCCATTTTGTCGGGTATTGCAGATTACGGCGGGCGTAAAAAGATGTTTATGCGTTTTTTTACCAGGATGGGGGCTTTTGCCTGCATATCCTTGTTGTTTTTTACCGGAATGGATACCCTTTGGATTGGTTTGTCGGGATTTATCGTTGCGACGATTGGATTTGCCGGGGGGATCGTTTTTTACAACGCGTTTTTGCCCTTGATTGCGACGGAAGATCGATATGACGATGTCAGTGCCAAGGGATACAGTTACGGCTTTGTGGGCAGCGTCATCTTGTTGTTGATCAACTTGGTTGTGATCATGAATTACGGGTGGTTTGGTTTTTCAGATGGGTTGAAGGCTGTGCCTACGGCATTTGTCATGGTAGGGTTGTGGTGGCTGTTGTTTTCCCAGATTTCTTTTAACAGGCTCCCCGACGATTTGCCGCAAGGTGAAACGAAGCACTTATTGGTAAAGGGTTACACAGAATTGCGAAAGGCCTGGCGCAATCTGCGCCGTGATGCCAATACGCGTTCATACCTCGGCGCCTTTTTTTGTTTCAATGCAGGGGTACAGGCGGTACTTTTCTTGGCGTCAACATTCGCAGAAAAAGAACTAAAATTTACAACGTCAGGCC
>CAIZLM010000314.1 GCA_903933805.1 uncultured Bacteroidota bacterium
CGTTCGGAGATCCACCACCATATCCACCTGCCCGGAACTGATTTTTTCAGACAAGATCAACCTGCCGGTATTGTCCCAAAGGCGCAGTATCCCATGGGTCAAAAACGGATTATCCAGCCGTATGGTGGCTGTTTCTGATGCTGGATTGGGCGAAATGTCAAAATATTGGCTATCAACATTGTGGGTGCCGGAGGTGCAGTCAAAAAGAGGATTGTATTCCACCAAATTTGCATACGAATTGTGACATCCGGTGTTTAGGTCGGTTACTTCCAGGCCATATACGCCGTCGCTGGTGGTACAATACGACAAGCCTGTTTCTCCCGGTATAGGGTCTGCTCCTGCATACCATTGCAGCGCGAAGTGTTCCGGCAATGTACTTGAATCATACACAAAAAGAGCATTGTTGTAATAGTACCACACAGGATTGGCGGGGAGGGGGAAAAACTCGATGAAGGTGGAGTCTGAAGTCGCCACACAGCCATTCGACGTGGTTATTTTTGCTTGATAGTAACCACTTTGCGTAGGAGAGTACACCGTATCGGTTGCGCCTTGGATGGTGCTACCATTGCGTAACCACTGATTGTCAGTGCCATACGATGATTGCAACACGAGACCTGACGTGCCGGTACAGGCGCTGACGCCATTGGGTGCGCTCAGCAGCGGGGCTTCAGGTTGTGGAAATACCGTGACAGTATCGAAGGAGAAAACTTCTTCTATGGGGTGTAAGATGTTCAGAAAGACGGTTAGTCCGCCGGCTACAATGGTATCGCCGCTGAGCAGGTTAAAAGAGGCCGTTCCACACAGGTCGTCACTGCCCTTCAGCCCGCTGTCCTCATCTATAACCTTGAGGATATAGTTACCGCTACCGAGTAGCAAGCCCACTGGAAAAGTATGGGGCAAGGGCGTATTGTTGATGGCGGGAGAAGAGTCAAATATTTTTGCGCCATTGTTTGGCTCGAAAATCTGGACAAACAAGTCAGGCGTTCCGATCCCCAGTTCATCCACGCAAGTTACCCCGAGCACTCGAATGCTTTCCAGGGTATAGTCGGCAGTATCCACCGTTGCATGGTATGATACGGGGTATGTTCCTGTTTGATCGTAAACATGTGGTGGAGGGTTTTCTCCTGTGAAAATGGCCGATCCGTCGCCAAAATCCCATTCGTAGGCAAATCCGCTGCCGCCCGCTGATGGTACGTTGTTTGTAAAAGTGACTGTCGTACTTCCACAGCCTTCCGGACCTGTCAGTGAAAAGCCGTCGGTATTGCTCACTTTTGGCGCGATATACAGTGAAATGGGTAAAGTAGCTTCTTGGGCTAGGAAAAAAACAGTTGCTTTCAGTGTGACAATGAGCTTAAAGGAATCAGAGATGCTGGGCGTACCACAAAATTTCAGGCAACCATCTGTTTCAGTTGACATATTAAAAGTAAATTTATTCGGCTGCCAATACATCCCCGGAGGAAGGCCGTCAATGGATACGATTTCAAATTTTGAAATGGTGAGTCCGGGTGGAGTAGTGCTGTCAATGGCATGCACGGGGGTGGATGTCTTTGGCAATCTGAAGGATATTTCGGTATCGTAAGGGGTTCCTGCCACCCCATCGGCCAGATGGGGCAAATACACGGTGTCGGCCGGCAGGCCAGCTGGAACACCCACGGCGCAGCCTGGGCAACCGGATTGTGCCTGCAAGATGAAAGAAAAGAGTGTTGAAATACAAATGCTTGGGATAGCTTTGAGCATAGAAATTCGGTTTTGAAATGAAAAAATCGTTGTGGAATCTTGATCATTGGTTAGGTGATCGCATCGGAGACAAAAAAGTGGCCATTAATTTGCCAGACGAAGCTGATTTTTGCAGCCCGTAGCCAGGGCGCTACGGTCAAAAAATCTGCGAAGTATGGCGGGAAATGGGCCTTTTTGGGCCAGACAGCGTGCCACCTAAAGTTACATCAAATTATAAAAGGGATTAAACCGAGGCTACAACGGATTCTTTTCATTTACTGGAGGAGACAAAGATAATAAAGGCTCTCCGCTAATCAGGCAGAAGAATTGTTAAAAATCTACTTTTGAGCCAAAACAGAGAAGCTTGCTGTGCGTTTGATATGAACGCTCCATGTTTCTACAGATTGTAACTTTACCAATAATACCATGAAATACCTGATACTGCTGTTTAAACTGTTTGTTTTCGCCATTTTGGTGCTTATTCGGCTCAATGAATTGGATGTAACGTGGCTTTATGCCCGTTCAAAGTACCACACGTCATTCGACTATTACAAAGATACCTTGGCAAGCCTCGCCATTTTTCTGATGTTTCTGGATTTTGTACAGGTCATCGTCACCTGGTTCTATCGGCGCAGGCACAACATCCGTGGCGATGACAACTATATTGTTGGGTTGGGACATATATATTCCTTATTGTTGGCGGTGGGGCTTATTGTGGGCATACTTTCGCTCTTCCAAATTGATTCCCGGCAGTTATTTACCTCCCTATCCATCATTTTTGCCGGTCTTGCCCTCTTGACAAAGGATTATATTTCCAATATGATCAACGGAATGATCATCACCTTTTCTGGGCAGTTGAGCATCGGGGACAATGTGCGCATTGGAGGTCATCGGGGTAAAATAACAGATATTACCCTGCAAAATATCCACCTCCTCAACGACGATGACGATATGATTTTCATTCCCAACAACTTACTGCTCACCTCAGAAGTAGTCAACTACACCAGGCGAGAAGTAAAGCGTACCAGCATCGAGTTTGACATTGACCTGCGGCACCTGATTACGGTGGAGGACCTCGAGAAAAGCCTTGTGGAGGTGCTTTCTCCTTTTCAGGACCTTATTCAACCTGAAAGCTATTACCTGCGGGTGGCAGATGTTCGAAAGGATTTTGTTTCGATGAAATTTCAATACATTCTCAACGAACCCAACAAAGACCTTGAACGGCTCATTCGAAGAAAAGCTATTCGCCGGCTCGTTGAAATAATCGCCGACCGCGAAAAAATTGCCGATCAAATCCCTGAATTGCCCAATTTGCCTGGCCACGCCGATATATAGTGCCCCAGCACCTGCTTTAACAAACTGTAACTGGTTAGCGTGCCACCTAACCAGTTACAACAAACAAACATTAGCACCAAAGACAATGAATAAACTCCAATATGAGACCTCCCCCTACCTGCTCCAGCACGCACACAATCCAGTAGAGTGGTATGCTTGGAAGCCTGAAGCATTTGAGCGGGCCAAAGCAGAGCAGAAACCTATCTTGGTCAGTATTGGCTACAGTACCTGTCACTGGTGCCACGTAATGGAACGAGAATCCTTTGAAAATGAAGCGGTTGCAGCCCTGATGAACCGCTATTTTATCAACATAAAAGTAGATCGGGAGGAGCGCCCTGATGTTGATGCGATTTATATGGATGCTTGTCAGACCATGACAGGTGGGGGCGGTTGGCCACTTAACTGCTTTCTGACACCTGAAGGGAAGCCTTTTTACGCCGGCACTTATTTCCCACCTGCTCCGGCACACAACCGCCCTTCTTGGGCACAATTGCTGCATTACCTAGCCGATATTTGGGAAAATAAGCGCGATACTGCGTTGGAGCAGGCGGATCGTCTTACGGGCCACATCGGCAAGAATCTGCCGCCCATGCCCGGCAGACCAGAAAACGCCGAAAGCGCCGTTGATTTACAGGAAATAAACGCCCAGATAAAGCGCCAGTTTGATCTTTCAGCAGGTGGCTTTGGCGGTGCGCCAAAGTTCCCCTCGACCATGACAATCCAATGGTTGCTGGAGTATTTTACCGTTTTTCGAGACACAGAAGCACTTCATCATGCGTTGTTTTCGTTGGAAAAAATGATTTCTGGCGGCATATATGACCAAATTGGGGGCGGATTTTCCCGTTACACAACCGACAGCGCATGGCTGGTGCCGCACTTTGAAAAAATGCTCTACGACAACGCTTTGATGGTCACCCTGCTCGCCGATGCTTTTTCCTTGGTGAAGGATGAAAAACAAGGATTGGACGGATTAAGCCGGCAATATGCCGACCTTTTTCAGACGACTATTCAAGAAACCCTTGCTTATGTGGCCAGGGAAATGACCAGTCCGGAAGGCGGATTCTATGCAGCGCAAGATGCTGATTCAGAGGGAATTGAGGGGAAATTCTATGTCTGGAGCAAAGCCGAAATTGAATCAATTTTGGGAGAAGCGGCGGTCGAATTTTGTGCTTACTACGATGTAACAGCCGCCGGCAACTGGGAAGGGCACAACATCCTACACCGTCCGGATGATCCAGGCCAACACCGCCAGTATGTTGCACAACGTCAAACATTGCTGGAGGTTCGTTCGAAGCGTATTTGGCCGCTCTTGGACACCAAAATACTGCTTGATTGGAATGCATTGATGGTTACTGCCCATGCCCGAGCGTACACAGCCCTGGGCGATGAAACCTATCGGCAGGCAGCGACCAAAGGTATGGCATTTATACTCAAGCACTTGCGTATTCATGAACCTGACGGCAGCACTCTTCCCATGCTTCGGCACGCAGTTTCCCAGCCTTACGCGTTTCTCGATGATTACGCTTTTTTGATTGCAGCCCTCATTGATTTGTACGAAATAACCTTTGAGGAGCCTTACCTGCGCCTAGCAGAACAGTACACAGCGTACGTGTTGCAAGCGTTTGCCGGTGGGGACAATCCGCTCTTCTATTTTCCAGCGGAGGGACAAAACGATATCTTGTTGCGCAAGAAAGACCTGTATGACAATGCTACACCGGCGGGCAACAGCGTGATGGCGCACAACCTCCAAAAATTGGCGCGTTTACTTGATCGTCCGGAATGGCTTGAAAAAGTATCGGACCTTTTGAAAACCATGCGACCCTCTGTTGTGCAATTTCCACGCTCCTTTTCCAAGTGGGCTACGGCTTTCTTGCATGCGGAGACACCACCGGTCGAAATTGCAGTTGTAGGTGCCAACGCCATTGAAAAAGCCTTGGAACTGCAGCGCAGGTTTATACCCAATAAAATAATTGCTGCCAGCACCTGGCCAACGGCTGCCATTGCCTTGCTGGCTGGGAAACAAGGCGCAGCAGATGCTATGATTTACCGTTGTCAGGATTATACTTGTCACAAACCGGTCGTATCTTTGGAAGCCTTTTGGGATATACCAACTTGAAGCAAAAACGGGTTAGATGGCGCGCTGTCTGGCCCAAATAGGCCCAATTTTTTGTCTCAGAAGCGACCATCCAACCAGTTACCAAAAAAAAACGTAAAAACCTGAGGTTAATCATGAGAAACTGCTACTTATCCGTACTTTTCGTTTTTTTGGCGATATCACTTTCTGCCCAGCAGCTTGCGCAGTACAGTCTTTACAACATGAATCCCTATGTTTTCAATTCAGCATACGCCGGCATGGAAAGCACTTTGGTTGCTACAGGGGCGTATCGGCAACAATGGTCAGGGTTAAAAGGGGCTCCTGTTACGCAGCACGTCAACGCACACCTTCCGATTTACAGCATCAACAGCGGTATTGGTTTGAGGGTGGAAAACGATGTTGTTGGTGCCCACAATGGGAGTCATGCGGTGTTGAGTTACAGTTACCACCTGCAAGTTGGTCGTTTGTCAACCCTTTCCGTCGGGTTGGGAGCTGGATACACACAATACGTGCTAGACGGCGCCAAGTTGCGGGCGCCGCAGGGCTCGTATGAAAATCCTGATTTTTCGCACAACGATCAGGTATTACCGGAGGGGAAGGAGCGGGTAGGAGCGCCGATGCTAGAGGCAGGGGTGTTTTGGCAAGGAAAAAACTTAGAGATTGCCGTTTCAGTACAGCCTGTTTATGCGTCTAAGTTGACAACAGGGACTGGCGGGTTTGGGATAAAACCGATCCAGCATGGTTTTTTTTATACAGCCTACAGCCATTCATTGACGGATAACCTCACGCTGAAGCCTTCGATTTTGGTCAAAACAGACTTGATCAAGACACAAGCGGAGGCAACATTGTTGGCGCGGTGGCGCGAAATGATTTTTGCCGGAGTTGGGTTTAGGGGTTTTAGCAGTGCCTCAAAAGATGCGGCGGTCCTGATTGGAGGGTTAAAACTTAACGACAAGACAATATTGTTGTATGCCTTTGACGTTCCACTGTCTGCCTTGAGTTCAGCGAATCGAGGCAGCCACGAGTTGCTACTTCGGTACAGTTTGAACAGGCCAATTGGGGTTGGGAAGCTTCCTCCAGTGGTGTATAATCCTCGGTTTTTTTGATCAGTGATCCGTTTTGATCGACGAATTTGATCGAAAAACTATTATTAAGATAAAAAAATTTTCAAGCATAAAAATTCTAAAACGGCCACATTCAGTTCTTTGTATTGAATTTACGTTTTTTTTGATGAAAAAATTTTCTGTTTGATACAATGAAAAGTTAAAAAGTCGTTAGAGGAGTATGAAAATGGACGAAAAAAAAATCTTGCTTGATTTTATTTTGAATTCTTTTTTCAATAGTTCCAATCATTTCTACCTTTACGACCACTTTTTCCAATAACGTACATTTAAAGTAGGAAAACATCGGGTGTTTAAAATGAAAAAACTACAGCATTCTACCCTGTTACTGCTCCTTTTCGCAGCAGTACTCGCGTCATGTGGCCGTAAAGAAGGCGGCCAATTGATCGGTGTCACCGATCGTCCAAAATGGAATGGGATCAACCCTTATGGGATGGTTTATGTCCCTTCCGGAACCCTTCATGTCGGCGCCGGCGACGAAGACATAAGCCGATCATTGGTTTCTCGTCCGAAGTCCATCTCTATCCAAGGATTTTTCATGGATGACACGGAGATCACCAACAATGAGTACCGTCAATTTGTAAAGTGGGTAGGCGATTCGCTTGCACACCGCAAATTGGACCACATTGTTGAAGAAACCGAGAACGATCAACAGCCCCCTGAGCCTTTGGTGGATTGGGAACAGGAAATTGATTGGAAGGGTGACGCGGAAGGCGGCGACGGAGTCTTGGAAGATTTGTACTACCAAGGCAATGAGCGCTTCGCCGGTCGCAAAGAACTCGACGTGAACAAATTGGTGTTCGAATTCCAATGGTACGATTGGCAGCGCGCTGCCCACGACCGCACGAGCAACCGCACCAGCCACATTCACCGGGAGAAAATCAAGGTTTACCCCGATACCCTTGCTTGGGTTCGTGATTACGCCTATTCTTACAATGAGCCTATGACGCGGAACTATTTCTGGCACCCTGCCTTTGATGAGTATCCTGTTGTGGGTGTAAACTGGAAAATGGCAAAAGCATTTTGCTACTGGCGCAGTAAGTTGTGGGGTATGTACGGCGAAACCGAAGAAAACACCGAAGATTTCCGTCTTCCCACAGAACATGAATGGGAATATGCTGCACGCGGCGGCAGGGAAGGGGCTCCGTACCCATGGGGCGCATACTACACCCGTAATGCCAAAGGCTGCTTGTTGGCCAACTTTAAGCCTGGTCGTGGCAATTATCCTGAAGATGGCGGCTTGTACACGGTAAAGGCGGATGGTTACTACCCGAATGATTACGGTTTGTACTGTATGGCTGGCAATGTTGCTGAGTGGACAGAAACGGCCTATTTTGAGAACTCTTACTCTTTCGTACACGATCTCAATCCTGATATCCGTTATGATGCCAAGGAGGAAGACGATAAAACTGCGAAGCGCAAGGTGATCCGTGGCGGTTCTTGGAAAGATGTTGCATTTTTCCTTCAGACAGCCAACCGCTCCTACGAATACCAAGATACCACCAAGTGTTATGTTGGCTTCCGTTGCGTATTGACGTTCTTGGGCCGTTCTATCAACGATTTCTAGATTGAACGAAGGGTCTTTGCGGTGGAGGGGCAAAACGCGAGAGCACAGTCAATTTCTAGCGTTTTGCCCGCCAAACCCCGCCGTAGTCAGTTGAGTCCTTTTAATTTTTTATTTTTTAGTTCTTGTAGTATTGTCGCAGCACATCTTTACTGTTTGCCAACAGCGGACAATTGAGATGCTGGCTTTACATTGTCCCGTTTTTTATTCGGGATTGTTCATCCGCGATTGTTACTTTTGCGCCCCTTTGAAAACCAAAGCAAACATCGAACTGGAACATTTTCTCTAAACTGCTTAAAAGTTTAAAAACAATGAGTTTCGTCAAAACCAAAGGTTTTAAGTATTTCAAAAATTTGATGATCGGCGTAGGTGCCGCATTCGTGCTCGCAGGAGCCCTCTTCAAGCTCGAATCATGGGAAGGTGCTTCCGAAATGCTCATATTGGGTATGGGTATCGAGATTTTCATTTTCTTAATGTTGGGTGTTCTCGGACCTGATCCAGATTACTATTGGGACAAACTGTACCCAGGTCTTGCTGATTACGGTTCCCGTATCCAGCCCTTGACGGCTGGCCCAACCAACCAACCAGATGTTGCGCCGCTGCATGGTGACGTAATTGAGCGCCAGTTGGGTGGTATGTTGACAGAACTGCAGTCGGTGTCTAAAAGCATGGGTGCGCTGAAAGCATTGCAAGAAGTAGATTTCTCTGGCACACAAGATCAGATCAAGTCTATGAGCAATTTTTACACAAAAATGAACGAGGCGATGGCTGATATGGCCAAGTCTGCTGAAGACGTGAAAGCATACAAAGATCAAATGGGTGCTTTGAACAAAAATCTTGGTTCTTTGAACACCGTGTATGGCAACATGCTCGCTGCTATGTCCAATATTGGTCGCCAATAATTTCAGGTACATTATTGACATTTGGTTTTCTAATTGTTTCACAATCAAAAATATAAAGACTCATGTCTATACCAAAGGAGCCGCGGCAACTGATGATCAACCTCATGTATCTGGTGTTGACTGCGCTGCTGGCACTTAACGTATCTGCCGAGGTAATGAATGCTTTTTTCTCGCTGGACAAAGGCTTGAAAAACAGTCGCTCAATCGTTGAAAAAAACAACGACCAGATCATGGCAAGCATTAACAAGCAAGCCGAGGCGTACAAAAACGAGATCAACGAAAAGTATCGTGGCAACGCGAAACAAGCGTTGCAAATCTCTGCAGACTTTTCTGCCTACATAGAGAGCGTCAGAAGCACCCTATTTGAGAAAGCAAAGGGACCGTCCAAAACTGATCCAACCATTCCAAAGGATATTCGCAACAAGGATATCACTACGAAGATGTTTGTGAATGATGGCCTTGGCGCTGAAATCGAAGCTAAAATCAAAGAAACCCGCGTGAAGTTGTTGGCGTTGGCCGACAATGACAAGGACGTGGAGGCTTCTCTTCCACTTGATGTGGAGGCGCTTCCTGCGAACACCAATATGAAAAGCTGGTCGGAGTTTAAATTTAAACAAATGCCAATTGCAGCTGTATTCCCTATTCTGGGCAAAATACAGAGCGATTCAAAAAACTCTGCGACGGCGGTACTCAACTACTGCGCTGTTAAAGTAGGTGGCGATGATATCAAATTTGATAAATTCACACCAGCGCTTTCCGCAGATAAAAGCTATGTAATTGCAGGCGATAAGTACGCTGCGGATGTTTTCTTGAGTGCTTACAGCACCTCAGCAGACAACGTCAGCATCTCTGTCAACGGCAGTGGTATTGCTGTTAAAGATGGCGTAGCCCGCTATGAAACCACCACCAGTGGTGTTGGTGAACGCAGCGTGAATGTCAGCATCAATGTACGGAATCCATTGACACAAAAAGTGGATAACTACAGCAAAGAGTTCAAGTATGAAGTTGGCCAACGTTCTGTGGCTGTTTCACTTGATAAAATGAATGTTTTTTACATTGGTGTTGACAACCCTATCAGCGTTTCTGCTGCCGGTGTTTCCTCCAACGATGTAAAAGTTACAGCTTCTGGTGTTGCGGTTACATCTGAAGGCGGCGGTAAGTTCACCATTCGTGCAACGACCCCCGGCGAAGCTACCCTGACTGTTACCGGAGGCGCTGCGTCACAAACATTTAAATACCGTGTAAAACGTATCCCCGATCCGGTACCCATGCTTGGTGCAAAACACCGCTCCAAAGCAATGCCCAATGGTGAGTTTAAAGCCCAAGGCGGTATCGCTTCGGTGTTGGAAAACTTTGACTTTGAAGCCAAATGCGACATTGTCGGTTTCGAAACAACGTATTTGCCAAAAAGGCAGGATCCAATTACGGCTCAAAATGCTGGAGCCCGTTGGAATAGCCAAATTCAAGATTATATCAACAAGGCCAAGCCAGGAGATGCGTATTTCTTTGACGACATCAAGTGCAAGTGCCCAGGAGACGCAGCCCCCCGTAATATTGGTGGCTTAGCCTTCAAAATTCGTTAAATTATTTCAGCTTATTGGTCCATCTAGTGGGAAGTTTGCTTGTCAAATGTGAATACTGGATGAACCAATAAACTTTTGTCAAACAATTTTTTCAATACTCATTACCCAAACTGTGCTAGTCATGCAAACTATGAAATGGATTTGCTTGTGTTTGCTCCTTTTAGTGGGCAGCGCGACCGTTGTAATAGCCCAAGATCCGGAAGAAATTGAAACCACACCGGCCACTGGCACGGAAGAGGGAACTCCAGTAGAGGAAGAATCTGCCGAAGCGCCCATTGACGATGTGGTTAAAAAGGAAATCATGGGTCAGCGCAAGGTACTTCCTTACCAGCCAATTCGCGAAAGCGATATTTTCTGGGAGAAACGTATTTGGCGTATCATTGACGTCCGGGAAAAAATGAATCTCCCGTTCGCCTATCCTGAAGAGCCATTCTTCAAAATTCTTTCTGACGCTGCCACCAAAGGTGATTTGCCAGTGTACAGCACGGATGAAGATGGCGCTAAATTTAAAAAACGTCTCAGCACCGATGATGTGCTCTCGATGTTGTCAAAAACCGATACGGTTGTAACTTTTGACCCCGAAACGTACGAGGAAAAGTTGCAAATTGTTCGCAATGACATCAACTGGGAAGACGTGAAACGCTTCCGTGTGAAAGAAGTGTGGTTCTTCGACAAAGAAACTTCTACGTTGCAAGTACGCATCCTCGGTATTGCTCCAATGATTGACGTGCGCGACAACGAAGGCAATTTCCGCTTTGAAAAGCCTATGTTCTGGGTGTATTACCCACATGCACGTGAAATGTTTGCCCGTCACCGCGTATTTACGATGGGTGGTAACACCAATGTTACCACGTCATGGGAAGATATGTTCGAAATGCGGCACTTTGCCAGCTATATCTACAAGGAGTCAAATGTGTACGACCGTAAACTGGAAGACGCAGGCTACTTGGGTGTAGATCTTTTGATGCAATCTGAGCGGATCAAGAATGAGATCTTTAACTGGGAACATGATTTGTGGCAATACTAATGTATTCCGATATTTTAAAGAAAACGGGAATCAGGCACTGTGCTTGATTCCCGTTTTTTTATGACTTCAGCATAACTTCGGTTGCGCCGTAGCCGTATTTGTGGTGGTATTCATTTTTAAATTTGATCACATCGGGGTTGTCAGCCAAACGGATGGCAATGGCCTCGCGAAGTTTGCCCTCTCCAACCCCGTGTATCACAAATACGCTGGAAACCCCCAAGCGAATGGCATTGTCCAGAAAACGCTGGAAGTGTAGCATTTGAATACGCACAATCTCACCCTTGTCCAATCGGGCATAGCCATTCATCAAATTTTGAATATGCAGGTCTATTTCCGGTAGAAAAGTGGCAAACGCTTCAGGATCAAATACTGAGTAGCGGGTAGAACTACTTTCCGGCACGACCTTCTTTTTATTTTGCTTGGCGTAATCTTGCAGGCTTCCGGCATCTTGATCAGCTGTTTTTTCAAATGAATGCAGCATGACAAACTGATAGGCCAGTACATTGAGAATAGGCGCCGTCTGTAAACTGTTGAAAAACTGTTTGGCCCGGATTCTTAGGGTGTGCTCCATGGCATCATCCGGCCCTGCTGTGGTGATGCGCCGAACACTGAGGCAGGCCTCCGCAGCATCATTTAGGTCGTCAGAAAGGAAATCACCGAGCTCAAGGGCAGCAGCAGCCGGTATCTTTTCATCCAATGTCAGAATGTCTCTGGCGGTGGTGTATAAATCAAATTCCATGAGGAACTCGTATTGGGTGTCGTTGATGAGCCAGACTTTGTAACGTGAAATGGATTCATCACGCCCTGGCATGGGTTCGAAAGCCAGTTGTAAGCCCTTTGGTTTAAGGATGTTGTACTGACTTTTTAGCACGCGTCTTTGCGGTGGTTCGGGTTTTATTTCCTTTTTACCGGGCAAGAAATGTGCGCCTGTATGCCCTACAGTGGGCGATTCATATGGAAGAAGATCTTCTTCAAAAGCAGGAATTTCAAAGTCTGGGTCGTTGTCTAGCCGAACTTGAAGCATTTCATCGTCCAGTCGGGCGGTGATGACACCACTTTCTCCCGTAAAACGCAACCTAACCCGTGTTCCGATGGCGATCAGCATAATTTTTTTTGTTGATATTGTTAAATTAACTACTTTTCGCAAAAGTAGCAATTGTACGGCCTAACCTTACATCTTAAATTTTTTGCAACATGAGCGATTCCTCAACACCAGCCCGCTACCTGTCCATTGATTTTTTCCGTGGAGCCACCCTCACCCTCATGATCATTGTCAATACTGCGGGGACTTGGGAATATATTTATCCGCCGCTCCGCCACGCTGTTTGGCATGGTTGTACGCCAACGGATCTTGTATTCCCCTCATTCATGTTTATTATCGGGGTTTCTATGTGGTTTTCCTTTGGAAAATTTGGTCGAAAATGGTCGCCTGAGGCGGGAAAAAAAATATTCAAGCGCACAGCTTTACTTTTTATCATTGGCGTATTGATGTACAAACTTCCGTTTTTCTGGCGAGATTGGGACACGTGCAGAATTCTGGGAGTGCCACAGCGTTTGGCATTGGGTTATGGATTGGCCTCCGTATTGGTGTTGACGCTGAGCCGCCGGGCACTGCTAGCGGTTTCCGCCGGAATATTGCTGCTGTATTGGGGCCTGCTCAACTGGTTTGCTACGGGCAATCCGTATGAAGCTGAAACCAGTGCGGTGTTGCGACTCGATCAATGGCTGTTTGGTACGGCGCATTTGTACAATGGCGAGGTAGCGCCTGGGGTGTCGCTTCCCTTTGATCCAGAGGGCTTGTTGAGTACATTGCCTTCAGTTGTGACCGTTGTATTGGGCTGGTTGAGTGGCGAACTGATGTCTTACCGGTCCAAAAACAAAAGTTTGTTGTTGCGGGATTTGCTTGCACTGGGTTTGATGTGCGGTTTTGCCGGACTCGCTTGGGATTTATTTTTTCCCATCAATAAAAAATTGTGGACCAGCTCGTATGTCTTGTACGCGGGCGGTATTTCCATGGTATTCCTAGCCATCAGTGTGTGGTTGATGGACATTCGGCAGTGGCGGAGTGGCGCCGGTTTCTTTTTTACATTTGGCGCCAATTCACTGTTTGCCTACTTATTGTCGGAAGTGTTGGTCATTTTATGGAGTAGTATCACGTGGGGTTCCGGAGATCAGAAAATTAGTTTGTATGAATGGATTTACCAGACAATTTTTCGCCCGATTGACGCTGGCGAATTTGGCTCTTTCTTATTTGCATTGAGCTATATGCTGCTTTGTTGGCTCGTTTGTCGCTGGCTTTTTGTCCGAAAAATTTTCATCAAACTGTAGGTTTTTCGCCGACAGATGTGCTCTTGCGTGATTTCCAAAAACATATATTTTCAAGATGTTACAAACGGATTCGCTCCGATTTTTTTATTCTCCAGATCGACAATTTTTATTTCCAGACATCACATGTAAAGCGGGCGAAGCGCTGCTGATTACTGGCCAATCGGGCTGTGGAAAAACAACCCTGCTACACTTATTGGCGGGTATTCTCAGGCCGAAGTCTGGTAGCGTGCAAGTTGGAACGACGGATATAAGCCAATTAAGTGCCACAGATGCGGACCGTTTCCGTGGCCAAAATATTGGATTGGTGTACCAACGCCCCCATTTCTTAGCGGCACTTACGGTACTGGATAATTTGTTGCTACCGCCATTTTTTGGACACAAGCCCACCCCCAGAAAATCGGTGGTGGACCTTGCCGACCACTTGGGTATTGGACATGCCTTGGATCAATTACCGGCTCGCTTGAGTGTCGGCGAGCAACAGCGTGCGAGTATTGCCCGCGCGCTGGTCAATCATCCGCAACTTATTCTGGCAGATGAACCCACCAGTGCCTTGGATGACAACAATTGCGAGACTGTAATTCGGTTGCTGACCCAGCAAGCCCGTGCATGCGCAGCCGCGTTGGTCATTGTGACGCATGACGGGCGCTTGAAAGAAGTTATTTCCAACCAGGTAAACCTGTGACAGCGCTTTTTTTCGTGCCATCTCCAGTGATAACGTTGCATACGGCGTTGATTTTTTCAGCTTTGCTGGTCGGTTAGCATGTATCATATCTCGTCCCCTTTTCGCTTGGATAAAGAAAAAGTACCCAATATGCACGTATCATATCATGCATTGATTGCAGCACAAAATGGTTTTTCAGCGTAACGGGTTGGGTGGCACGCTGTCTGACCTAAAAAGGCCCATTTTTTTGTCTCAGACGCGACCACGCTAACCAGTTACTCTTCAGCAACAGTAATTTCCCAAACGCACCAATATTTTTTTAGCCGTGATCATCAAAATAATTTTTAAAAATCTCTTTCACAAGCCTTTAAACACCCTGTTGAGTGTCGTTTTACTTTCACTCAGTGTAGGGATCATTTCACTGTTGTTGCTCTTACAACAACAACTGGAACAGAAGTTTGAAAACGACTTGCGCGACATTGACCTGGTGGTTGGCGCCAAGGGAAGTCCCTTGCAGCTGGTACTTTCTGCGGTGTACCACGTGGACGCTCCTACCGGGAATATTCCCGCAGCAGCAGTGGATACCATTCGCCAAATGCGATCGGTTAAGCAAGTGATTCCCCTGGCCTATGGAGACTCTTATCAACGGTTTAGAATTCTCGGAACTGATACGAGTTATGTGGGTAAGTACCGGGCGACTTTGCGAGAAGGCCGCCTTTTTCAGGACAATCTAGACGTTGTTTTGGGCGCCACGGTCGCAAATAGTACGGGGCTCCTGGTGGGGCAGACTTTTTTCGGCACACATGGGGACGCGGAAGCAGGAGAAAAACACGAACAGGCGGCGTACCGTGTGGTGGGTATTCTGATGCCAACCAACAGTGTGCTGGACAACCTGCTGCTCACCAACGTTGCCAGCGTGTGGCGGGTACATGAGCATGATGGGCCAGCCGGTGACATCCATGGGGAGCATGAGCAACCGGATGCTGAGTCGCATGAAATTACGGCTGCGTTGGTAAAAGTACGCTCTACGATGGCCGTCATGACGCTGCCGAGGTTGCTCAATGAAACCACCAATTTGCAGGCTACCATCCCTGCCTTGGAGATCAACAGGTTGATGAAAATGCTGGGGATTGGCGTGGCAACTTTACAAGCATTGGCCATGGGTATCATGTTTATTTCCGGCTTTAGCGTTTTTATCGCCTTGTACAACCGCCTCCGAGAGCGTCGTTATGAATTGGCTTTGATGCGATCGTTGGGTTGTAGCCGTTTGCGATTGTTTGGCATGTTGGTGTCGGAGGGCGTGCTGTTGGCGCTGGCAGGATTTGCCGGCGGTATTGTACTCAGCAGGACGGCGCTGTGGCTGCTGAACAGTACTGCTGCCCAAGATTTTCATCTGGTTTTTCGATACAATTTTATTCCTGCTGAGGGGATCTTAATGACCATTACATTGGTTGTTGGGCTCATGGCAGCACTGATTCCCGCACTAAAAGCATTCAGGATGAACCTCTCTACCGCGTTGGCCGATGCATAATAACAGGAAAAATATTGCGTTTAGGCCCATAACTATACCATACACCAATAACAAATGCAGCAAATAAGTTACGCTCCGGTTTTTGTTTTTATCAGTTTAATGTTTTGTGCGGCTTCCGTAAAAGCACAAAACGAGCAGCCTGTCAAGGCTTATTGGTACACCCTGTCCAGTATTCCCCTAGATGGCTCCTGGAAACCGAATCAGGAGCCCCCTTTTCCGCTTTTCACCGATGCGGTGAAACAACTTGATGGGAAAATGGTGGCTGTAGAAGGGTATGCCATTCCACTTGATCCAACTGGGACACAGATAACCCTTTCCGCCAACCCCTTTTCGGCGTGTTTTTTTTGCGGAAAAGCGGGGCCGGCCTCTATTATGACGGTACTTTTTGACCGTGCAGAAAAGGGGTTGCGCACTGACGATTATATTTACATGACAGGGCGAATGCGCTTAAATTATGCTGATCCATCACAGCCTTATTATACCTTGGAACACGCTGCTTTGACGGGCAAAAAGTGAGTTTTGGTTGCTTGTAACCGGTTGGGTGGTCATTTCTAACCAGTTACCGTTTATTAACATAAAATTATCAATGAATAAGCTGCTTTTTCGACTATTTTGTCCTATTTTTGCTTATTGGTTTATCTTTTTTGAGTAGCACTGCGACATATCGGCGTTTAAGCGCATGGGTGGTTTTCCTAGTGTTCATGACCGGCTGGTCTATGGGCGCTGTACACCATTTGGTACACCACAACCACTCCGGTAAACAGGAATGTGGTGTCAACGAAAACCCTCACGATCCCCACACCACCCACTTACACGACGAACGTTACGCCAACGAGCAATGTTCGCTTTGCGCTTTCGTGTTGTCAACCCCTGAAATACCAGTTGTAAAGTACCTGTTTTATAAGCGCGGGGTGTCTCCGGGCACCCTTGACACCTTTCGGTGTACGCCTTCCTCTACGAGAACAATAGATCGTACCAATAGTCTTCGCGGCCCTCCGCCGGCTTGCTAAATGTTGGGTCTCCTCCCTGACGCGCTCTGATAATGCGTCCGGCTTGGACATAGTTTCTCGCCCTTAGCTGAAATTTCGTCGGTTTGTCGTATTGTGTTGCGGAATTCCGTTGCATTTTCGGTCTTTTCCATTCGGTTTTTTGCCATTTTTGGGGGTAAATTTCTTATTTCTTATTTTCGACCATGATCAACAGCAAAGCCGCGGTGGTGGCTATAGGCCTGCTATGCATCAGTGTATCGGTGGGCGCGCAGCATTGTCATGTTGCCCTTCGGGGTTATATTCGGGAGGCATCTTCCAATGAAACATTGGCCTTTGCCAGTGTTTTTGTGAAAGAAGTTTCACGTGGTACCATGACCGATGATTCGGGTTACTTTTCCATAGCAGATTTGTGTGAAAACACGTCTTACACGGTGGAAGTGAGTCACGTAGAATGTGCGCACTTTACCCAGATCATTCAATTAAAGGAAAATACCACCCTTGATTTTCGACTGGTGCACGATGCCGTTTTAAAGGAGGTCGTCATTGTTGAAAAGCTGGTGGCGCCGCCACCGTCTCAAGCACAAAATGTGGTTGAACACTCGGATTTGGAAGCTGCCCGCGGGTTGAATTTAACGGAGACACTCAAGAAGATTCCTGGTGTTACGTTGTTGAGTTCTGGTGGTACCATAGCGAAACCGGTTATCCAAGGGTTGCACGGCAATCGTATTGCCGTGGTGTCAGATGGTGTCACCCTGCAAAGCCAGCAATGGGGCAATGATCATGCTCCCGAAATTGATCCCTACACGGCAGACATCATCAAAGTGGTGAAGGGTGCTGCCGGAGTGCGATATGGTGTTGGCGCCATGGCAGGAGCGGTAATACTCGAGCCGTCCGTGCTGCGTGAAAAAGCCGGTATCGGCGGCTGGGCGAGTGTGGGAGGTTTCAGCAATGGATACGGCGGAGTAGGGGCGGGGTCAATAGACTGGAAACCTCGGCGAGGCCTCGTTGCTTTTCGCCTGCAAGGAACCGTAAAACGCAGCGGGAACCTTCGTGCACCGGACTATTGGCTCGGAAATACCGGTGCATCCGAGTTTGATTTCTCCGCGACTGTTGGCTGGAAAAAAGGCCGCTGGAAACAAACAATGACCGCTACCCAGTTTGCACAATCCTTTGGAATTCTCCGTGCGGCACACACTGGAAGCATCAGTGACCTGGATTCTGCCATCGTCAGTGCAACACCGCGCAACAACCTCAACTATTTTACGTACGTCATAGACCGGCCAAGCCAGCAGGTTCAGCACAATACCTTAAAATACAAAGTTGACTATCGGTTCAACGACCTATGGAAACTTACCACACAATACAATTTTCAGTACAACCAACGCCGGGAATATGATCGCGGACGCAGGTCTGTCATCGCCAATGACAAGGCCCAGGTGATCTTTCAACTCTGGAGCAATACCCTTGATGTTGCTTTGGAACACTTGCCAATACACCATTGGCAGGGTGGTATTGGGGTGCAAGCCATCCAACAACTCAATTACGTCACCAAGGGCGGTTTTATCCCGGATTATCTTGGCTGGGGTGGATCTGTTTGGGCCATGGAGCGGTGGCGTCGTTTCCCCAATCCCTGGGAATGGGAAGCGGGTCTGCGTTTTGATTACCGTGGCAACCATATAACCACCACAGGCAACGCAAACAACAACCTGGACAAACGATTGTCCTTTGGGAACGTATCGGGTTCTGCCGGCGCCATATACCATGTTTCACCAGCATTAACGGCCAAACTCAACACCGGATACGCGTGGAGGCCGCCTCATGTGAATGAACTTTTTGCGCGCGGTGTACACCATGGCGCCGGACGCTACGAACAAGGCAACCCCGACTTACAATCAGAAAAGGCTTGGAATACCAATCTCTCCGGAGAATGGGAAGCGCCCAATTTGAGCGCCCAAGTTTCCCTGTATCGCAACCAAGTGCATGATTTTATTTACTTAAATCAGCCCAAGGATAGCATTGTACTGACCATTCGCGGGCCTTTTCCCGTCTATTTCTATGAGCAGGCCGATGCCGTGTTGCAGGGACTTGATGCGCAGTTTTCAGCAAAAATATGGTTGGGATTATCCTTGGAAGGCAGGGCATCTTTCATTCGCGGGTATAGATTGGCCCATTCGGCTGTCTCGATGCCCGACATCGTTCACCGTGATTGGCTTCCGTTGCTCCCGGTTGACAGATTTCAATATGGATGCAAGTGGACTTTTTTCAGGGATAGAACCACCTTGAAGGGGGCATCATTTGTGCGTATCATGGCTACTACAGCCATGGAACAGACCCGTATTCCGATGGAAGGGTTGACCAAAGCGGCACCTTCCAGGTTTACCCTCTACAGCTTGGAAGCTTCGCACACCATTCTTGTGCGGGGCCGTGGCGCCAGTCCTGCAGCCAACAGTGGCAGACTGCTGGAAGTTGGCTTGAATATTCAAAACCTGACCAATACCAGTTATCGTGAATACCTCGATTTGTTCCGGTATTTCGCAGACATGCCGGGACTCAACATTGGGATTCGGGCAAAGTATTCTTTCGGATAACATTGAACGCAACTAATTTTAATAGTAACTGGTTAGGTGGCACGTTGTCTGGCCCCAAAAGGCCCATTTTCCGCCATACTTCGCAGATTTTTTTGACCGTAACGCTGCTACGCCCTACAAAAATCCGCTTCGTCGGGCAAAAATGGCTACTTTTTGTCTCAGACGCGACCACGCTAACCAGCTACTTTTAATTAAACACCCAACCAGTTACTAAACACTTTAAATTTTAAAACAACATGAACAATTCAAAAAATCGATTTTCCACGATTTTCCTGCTGGTTGCAGCGGCATCAGCTGTTTTCTTGACCGGTTGCAAAAAAGACAAAGCAACCGAAAATGAAATAATTACGATGGTCGTTGTACACCTCACAGGTATCGGTACGGCTTTTGACACCGAATTTGCGGCAGTAGACGCAGACGGGGACGGCATTTTCAACACCATTGCTCCAATTGAAATACCGACCAACTCCGTTTTTAATTGTCATTTACACGTGGTTGATGGCCCTCTAACGGATATCACAGAAGAGATTGAGGTAGAAAATACAGCCCATCTTTTTGTCATAAAAACTTCGGGGGGAGGGTTGTCTGTATCGGACCTCAATACAGACGACAATGGTGCACCATTTGGCTTGGAATCGACTTGGACGACCTCGGATGCCGCAACAGGCAGTGTACAAATTACGCTGTACCACGAGCCAACCGACAAAACGGCAGCAGATCCGGGGGGAGAAGTTGATTTTGACGTTGTTTTTCCGGTGAAAGTCCAGTAAGTTACATTTCAGATAATCTCGTAACTGGTTAACGGGTCGCGTCTATGCCAAAATAGCTGCAATTTATTGCCAGACGAGGCGGATTTTTTCAGGCCGTAGCGCGCTACCGTCAAAAAAATTAGCAAAAAAGTGGCCTTTTTGGGCCAGACAGCGCGCCAACCAACGAGTTACACAATCTTATTGGTAGTAAGGATGGGCAGGATTGGGTCAATCCTGCCCATTTTGGTGCGCTTATTTTTAGGGTTCCATGGGCGGGTTCCATTGTCGGGCAAAACAACTGCGAAAAAACCGGTGTCGACTCCCTATTTTTGCTTTTTTTTGTCTCAAAAATATCACCATGCTACGATCTTACCGGTTGCTTTTGGCGTTTTTATTTTTCGCGCCCCTTGCTGTTTTTGCTCAAATTGAATACCCAAAAGATGCTTTTCGCGAATTGAGGCGTGGTTTAGAGGGTACTTGGTTCATGCCCACCGACCGTGGAGACCGGCTTGAGATATGGGAAATTGAGAATGATAGTACGCTGGCAGGCCGCGCAGTGCGCATCAAGCCTGAAAATGGCGATACCGTGCTCATTGAAAAACTGCGCATTGCGTTTCGGGATACCACGGTTACTTATAGCACCATCGCACGTGCCCCCAACAACGAACCAGTCCCCTATACATTGACCACCATAGACGAGCAGGGATTTTTTATATTCGTCAACCCCGAACACGATGATCCGCAGAAAATCAAGTACCTACTCCTCAGCAACCGCGAAGTGCAGGTATCCACAGAGGGTAGGCGCAATGGCCGAACGGTCACCCAGGAATACGTTTTTGAACGGGAATTTACCCCAGGAGCCGTTGAGTTTCGGCTTAAAGCTGGTATCAATGGACAAACCCTGCATGGAACAGGAAACTTTAATTTAGATAACAATCAATCTCCGGAATTTGGTTGGAAGCCGGGTTGGGAAATTGGAACCCAGGTGCGCTTCAAAGGTCGGGGGGGTTATATCACCATCAATGCTGAAATCGGTTTGGTGGGTCGATATGGGCATGTGAAGTCGGAATTTTCTACCGTGGAGGATACGACCTATACGAAGTATAAGCGCGATCTTACTTACAGAACTACGTGGTTATCCGTTGGTATTCTTCCTGAAATCTCCTTTCAACGTGACGGCCGTTTTTCTATGATGGCGGGTCCATACTATGCGCGTCAGGTAAGCGCCGGCGGTAAAGTTGGCAAAAAAGATTTGACCAAGAATGATGTTGGCATCACGATGGGACTTCAGTACAGACTCAATATTGGGAAAAAAGACCTTGGAGGTATTTTGGGCTTGCGGTGGAATATGGGGCTGTCAAATCTTGACAACCTATATAAACTTTACTGTGGTGATACGCCAAGTGCTTTGTGCAATGCGAGTGTTGGTTTCAGGGGAGCGACCTTGTATTACAGTGTGGATTTGGGCAAATTTTAGCACTCAAAGGGTATTCACGTTATAGAATTTCATCCAACATAATTGACCAAACCCGGTCATAACCTGCGTATTGTGGTGTGAAATGGGTCGTTTTTGTCAGGCCGTGTGCCACTTAACGGGTAGTTTTTCTGGTAGGGCTGGATTTGTTTACGAGGTTTTGTAGGCTGACCTCGCCACGATACTACGTCCGAGGGTTAACTCGTCGGCATATTCGAGGTCACCTCCGAAGGATACCCCACGGGCGATGGTACTGACCAGGATACCCAGGGGGTCTAGTTTTTTGGTGAGATAATAAATGGTTGTTTCGCCTTCAATGGTTGGGCTGATGGCCATGATGGCCTCTCGGATTTCGCCGAGTTGGGCGCGCCGCGTCAGTGTTTCGATGTTTAGGTCATTGGGCCCTATTCCTTCAATAGGAGAAATAATGCCGCCCAATATATGGTAGAGGCCATGGTACTGGGAGGTGTCTTCAATGGCCATGAGATCTCGTACATTTTCCACCACACACACGAGGGTACGATCGCGCCGGGGGTCAGCGCAGATATTGCACTGCGCTGTGTCGGATAGGTTGTGGCAGGTATCGCATTCTCGGATTCCTTCTCGCATGGCGGAGAGGGCATTTGAGAAATGCTCGGTGGTTGTTTTATCTTGTTTTAACAGGTGCAGCACGAGGCGCAGGGCGGTTTTTCGACCGATACCGGGCAAGGAAGCAAAGGCTTCTACTGCTTTTTCAATGAGTTTGGAAGAGAAAGTCATGGGTGTGTTGTTGGGTGTGCGCTGGCAGTTTGTTGGTCAAAAAAGATCGTTGGTGGGTATAGCACCCGAGTTAGGAACAAACCGTGGGGTGGCACACTCAAATTTTTGGGCAATGCTGTTTGCATGTCCAAAGCTTGTTGTACATCAGCCACTGATAATTGTCCGATACCCGTCTGGACGCATGCTCCGACGATGAGCCTGACCATGCCGCGTAGGAAGCGATTTGCGGTAATGTGGAAAACAAGTCCACGGTTGTCCGGAAGGCATTCCCAGACTGCATTTTTTAGGTCACAGTGGTATGCTTCTACGCCACTGTCTGATTTGCAGAAGGGGAAAAACGATGCGTATTGGGGTAGCAGGCTTGCTGTTTTTTCCATATTTCCAAGGTTCAGGCGGCTAAATTGCGGATAAAACCAGGCGGTATCCGTCAAAAACGGATCTTTTCGAAAGGAAAGATGGTAGGCGTAGCTCCGCTCATAAGCATCAAAACGGGCATGTGCTTCCGGGCTCACCGCCTGTATGCTGTACAC
>CAIZLM010000315.1 GCA_903933805.1 uncultured Bacteroidota bacterium
AACGCTTAGTCAACAATTCCAGTGCACTTGCCCACGCCATTGTTGTGGGTAAGCGCCGGACACTGCAATTCTATTGCTTTTGTAACTGGTTAGGTGGCACGCTGTCAGGCCCAATAAGGTCCATTTTTTGCCATACTTCGCAGATTTTTTTGACCGTAGCGCTGCTACAGCCTGCAAAAATCTGCTTCGTCTGACAAAAAATGGCTACTTTTTTGTCTCAGAAGCGACCACGCTAACCAGTTATTTACTTTTGAACATATAAAGGTGCCACGCCGTGGCGGTTTCTACCCAAATGAATCATCCCTCGGGTTGATTCATTTGGGTGGCAATCTGTATGTTAGGGCATTTTTATTCGAAATTTGTAAAAATTTTCAAGGTTTTTTCTCGAAAATTTTTTTTACTGCCTTTCCTTTGCCAAAGAATTTTACATTTGCAGCCATTTAGCAAGGTGAATACGGTGTTGTTGGTCTTCCACGGTCCTATTTGAGCCTTCCACAAGTTGCTTGGCAAAACTGTTCATTCCTCTTTGTATCCCATCGCTGAAACAATATGCGCACCAAACTATCACAATTTAACTTTGATCTTCCCAAGGAATTAGTGGCACAGTACCCAAGCCCGGAACGCGATGAAAGCCGTCTAATGGTCTTACATCGGATTACGGGTAAAATTGAGCATAAGTTGTTCAAGGATCTCCTTTCCTATTTCGGTGAAGGTGATGTCATTATTTTCAACAACACGAAGGTTTTTCCCGCAAGACTTTTTGGTCAGAAAGAAAAAACAGGCGCTAAGATTGAAGTGTTTCTGTTGCGTGAACTCAACCACAGCGCCCGCCTTTGGGATGTACTGGTAGATCCAGCCCGTAAAATACGTGTTGGCAACAAACTCTATTTTGAAGACGAAAACGGCCACGATGCATTGGTCGCAGAAGTGGTGGACAATACGACCTCCCGTGGTCGTACCATTCGCTTCTTGTTTGATGGCACCGACGATGATTTTCAAAATGAATTGGTGCGCCTCGGCAATACACCGCTTCCCAAATACATAGACCGTGAGCCGGAAGCCATTGACAGAGAGCGATACCAAACAATATACGCCAAAGAACTCGGCGCCGTAGCCGCTCCAACGGCCGGCTTGCACTTTAGCCGTGAACTGATGAAGCGACTCGAGTTGAAAGGGGTCTCTTTCGCTGAACTGACCCTACACATCGGCCTGGGAACTTTCCGAACCATTGATGTCGAAGATCTTTCCAAACATAAAATGGAGGCAGAGTATTTCCGTATCACCCAGGATGCCGCTGAAAAAGTAAACAAAAGTCTGCAAGCTGAAAAAAAGGTCTGTGCGGTCGGTACCACCACCATGCGTTCCATCGAAACAGCCGTTTCCGCTGAAAATTTGTTGAAACCCGTGGAAGGATGGACCAATAAATTCATTTACCCCCCCTACGAATTCAGCATTGCCAATTCCATGATCACCAATTTCCACCTGCCAAAATCCAGCCTGCTGATCATGATCGCGGCTTTCGGAGGCATCGATTTGGTGATGGAAGCTTACAACGAAGCGGTAAAAGAAAAATACCGTTTCTTTAGCTATGGAGATGCTATGCTAATTCTCTAAGATTATTTTTTCAAGCAGTTACTTCGTATTGGGTTCAACCGTTAAATTGCGCCTCAAATTAACTGCCATAAATACATGTACCTCTTCACCTAAACCTTTCAAAACAGATATAATATGTATTGGACACTCGAATTGGTTTCATTCTTGGAAGAAGCCCCTTGGCCAGCCACCAAAGACGAACTGATTGATTACGCTATTCGCTCTGGTTCACCAGCAGAAGTAATCGAAAACCTGGAAGAATTGGAAGAAGATGGCGAGTTGTATGAAGGCATAGAAGACATCTGGCCCGATTATCCTCGACACGACGACTTCTTTTTCAACGAAGACGAATACTGATCCAATGCCCTTTTTGATCATGTCTGAGCCATTTCGATCTTGTTTCAAAATGGCTCAGACTTTTTCATAACGTAATAACTGACGGGTTAGAGGTAAAGAATTAACCTTCGATTGTCGGTGTGTGCGGTACTTTTGCGGGTAAATCATATCCATGGCAAAATTATTCCTCATGCTCTCAGCGCTCTCTTTCCTTGCCTGTAAAGTGACCGAAAACAAACCAGTGCCGGTCCCCGTCGGGTTCGACTGGCAAGGCCACCGCGGTTGTCGGGGCCTGATGCCGGAAAACTCTATTCCAGCTTTCCTGCACGCACTTGATTTTCCCTCGGTGGTGACGCTAGAACTCGATCTAGCGGTCTCCAAAGACAACCAACTGATCGTCAGCCACGATCCGTTTTTTAACCCCGATATCTGCCTGAAGCCAGACGGATCGCCTGTCACCAAAGAAAATCAAGATAAATGGCTGCTGTATCAACGCACAACAGCAGAAATTCAGGCCTTTGATTGTGGCAGTGTCGGAAACCCCCGATTTCCAGAACAGCAAAAAATACACACCTATAAGCCAACGTTTCAGGCAGTGGTGGAGGCCGCGCAGGCCAAAAATCCCGCTATACACTGGAACATTGAAATAAAAAGCCAGCCCGATTGGGATGGATTGTACCACCCGCCAGTGGCAGATTTTGTCCGTCTCGTGGTGGCGGAACTGCGACAACTCCACTTGGAAAAACAGGTTGTCGTGCAGTCGTTTGATGTCCGCGCCCTAGAACAAATGCACCAACAAGCACCGGATATTGCGCTCGCGTATCTCGTTGAAAACATGGCGTCTTTCCCGGATAACATCGCAAAACTCTCCTTTTTGCCGGAAATTTACAGCCCCTACTATCTTACCGTATCCAGAAAAACAGTCCGACAATGCCACGGCCACCACATGAAACTCATTCCCTGGACCGTCAATGATGTGTCGGCGATGCGGCGACTCGTTCGCCTGGGTGTGGATGGCATCATTACCGATTATCCCGATAAAATTGAAAAAGTAGGGCGGTGATGTCGGCTGCTCTGCTGTTAATGTGCCGGTCTAAAAGCCGGTCGTTTCCGTTTGGCTGATACCAAGAGCAGCAGTTTTCTGTATGCTCATTTTTCATGATCATCGAAATTATATTTCCTACATTTGCTTGGGTAGGCTGGGCGAAACCATCCAACCAATAACGTAGTTACTTGATTTTCAAACCATCAACAGGTGTTTTCACATGAAGAAAATATTTAAAGTTTTAGCCTATTGTCTCGCAGGTTTATTGGTCATTTTGGTGTTAGCATTCGGATATTTATACCTCAAATCCAGCAAGGATGCTTCCAGCAACATGGCGTTATTGGGGCGTGAGGCACCGGTGATGACCATTGATGGTCATACATTTCGGGACCTGAATAAGAACGGCAAATTAGACCCTTATGAAGATGCCCGGGCGCCGCTGAACGACCGTGTAGAGGACTTGACCGGTCAAATGAACTTGGAAGAAAAAGCAGGACTGCTGTTTATTACGATGGCGCCGATGAATGAAGATGGTTCCTTGTGCAATGTTATTTCGTGGCGAAATCCTTTGTCTTGGATGTTTGAATCCAATGTATCCATGGTGGCAAAAAAGAAGATGAACCATGTCAACACATTGCAGTCCACCTCGCCGGAAGCCATGATTGCATGGAACAACAATATTCAAAAACTGGCGGAGCGCACGCGCTTGGGTATTCCCGTTACAATTGCTACCGACCCCAGACATGGCGTTCCGAACGCGCCTGGGGCCAGTATTTATACCCCGTTTTATTCAAAATGGTGTTCGCCGCTGGGGTTTGCTGCGATTGGTGATACAACGTTGGTGCGTGAATTTGGAGACATTGCCCGTCAGGAATATCGTGCGCTGGGATTTAGCCTGACTTTGTCGCCCATGGCAGATTTGGCAACCGAACCGCGTTGGGCGAGAATCAACGGTACTTTTGGCGAAGATGCTGAACTGTCTGCCAAAATGACCAAAGCCTATATTTTAGGGTTTCAAGGTGATAGCATAACGGACCAAAGTGTGGAGTGTATGGCGAAGCATTTTTCGGGAGGCGGTCCTCAAAAAGATGGTATGGACGCCCATTTTCCACCCGGGAAGCAGGCTTACCCGGGAAACAATTTTAATTACCACTTGATTCCGTTTGAAAAAGGTGCTTTTGCGGCCCATGCGGCCCAGATAATGCCCTACTACGGGATACCCGTTGGACAAACCGGCGAGGATGTAGGATTTGGGTATAATAAACAGATTATCACAGGTTTATTGAGGGGTAAATATCAGTTTGATGGCGTCGTATGCACCGATTGGGGCTTGGTGTCAGACATGGGTATTTTGGGTATTGTATTTAAACCGGCATCGGCCCATGGTGTTGAGCACTTAACCATTGTGGAACGCGTTGCCAAAATACTGGATGCTGGTTGTGATATGTTTGGGGGGGAAGCTATTCCGGATATTGTTGTTGATTTGGTGAAATCAGGTCAGGTCAGCGAAGAACGCATCAATATTTCTGTCAAACGGGTACTCAAAGAAAAGTTTCGTCTGGGCCTTTTTGACAACCCCTACCTGAAGGCAGAAAACGCTGCGATCGTTGGCAACGAGGCTTTTATGGAAAAAGGTAGGGTATCTCAAAGGAAGTCATTGGTTTTGCTGAAGAATGACAACAATATCTTGCCCTTAAAACCAGAAACCAAGGTTTACCTCCAGGGATTCAACGAGGAAGAAACAAAAAAATACGCACGGGTGTGTTCTGACCTAAAATCGGCGGATGTGATTGTATTGAAACTGAATACGCCTTTTAGAGCAGGGGAGGGGAAGTACTTTATGGAACGTGTTTTTCACCAAGGAAGCCTCGATTTTCCCAACGATGAAAAGGCTAAATTGTTGAAATTGATGCAGACAAAACCAACCATTACGGTGATGAATTTGGAAAGACCCGCCGTTTTTCCTGAAATAAATGCCCAAAGCAGCGCTGTAATCGGCGATTTTAGCAGTCAGGATGACATTATTCTTGACTTGATCTTTGGAGCATTCAAGCCTACAGGCAAACTTCCTTTTGAATTGCCGTCCTCGATGGAAGCTGTTTTGAAGCAAAAAGAAGACGTGCCCTATGACTCCAACAATCCCCTTTATGCATTTGGTTTTGGGCTCAGCTATCCTTAACCCGCGTCAAAAAGAGGCGTTTTTACACTCAAAATGACGCAATCGAGTCGTTTTTTAGAACCTTTGGAGCTGTTATCGTGCTACTTCGGATAGATACCTTACGTTTGCACACAATTTGTGACTGATATGAATTTTGATTCGCCCCTTACCCTGCTATACCATACCTACAACAGCCTGTTCATCAGTTTGCCTTTTCGCGGCATTGAGACGACCGGCAATCACTTGGCCTTATTTGCGCAGGCTTGTGAAGCCGGTTTCAAAACAGATAAGACGCCCGAGGAGATTGTGGAGGGTTTTTGGGAAGAATATTTTGAAGAAACGGGCGAAACCGACCGGTTTGCACTGTTGTTTTCCTTTATTCAGTACATAGAACGCCAGGTGGTGTTGTTTGATTCTGTGGAGGACTCTCTTTTCACGAAGATTCACGACATGAATGGTCCCGGTTCGTTGACACACTTTATGAGTCGGCTTGATTCGGAAGTGCTGCGGGAAAAACTGCTTGAAAAAATTCAGACGTTCAGCCTGCGTTTGGTGCTCACCGCGCATCCCACGCAGTTTTACCCGGGTAAAGTACTGGGCATCATCAATGATCTTGAGAACGCCATCGGCCAGCACGATCTGGGGGAAATCAGGCTGCTGCTGATGCAACTGGGCAAAACAGCGTTTGTCAATCGGCACAAACCCACCCCCTACGATGAGGCCATCAGCCTTGGCTGGTACCTGGAGAATGTGCTCTACCATTCGCTGCCCGATATATTGTTTAGGCTGTTGAAGAGTACGGGACAAAATGTGGTTGAATTTGAAAACCCGGCTTTGCTGGCCCTCGGGTTCTGGCCGGGTGGTGACCGGGATGGCAACCCGTTTGTAACGGCAGATACCACGCTGTTGGTCGCTGAAAGGCTTCGAGAGGGCACCTTGAGGGGGTATTACCGCGATATTCGCTTGCTCAAGCGCAGGCTCACGTTCCGTGACACAGAAGACGCCATTCTGGCCATTGAAAAGAAAATCTACAACACCCTGTACCAAACAGCGGAGGAAAACCAGTACAAAACGTGCCAGGAATTGATTGCTGAGTTGCTTGCTGCGCGACAGGTATTGGTGGACGAGCACGACGGACTTTTTTTGGACGAACTCGATCGGTTTATCCTAAAAATCAAGGTATTTGGCTTTTATTTCGCCAGCCTCGATATCCGGCAAGACAGCCGAAAACACGGTGAAGTGTGGCGTGAAATATTCAACAACGCCATTGCCAAGTCGCAATGGGATGGTTACGATGACTTTATGGGCTGTGAAGAGGGCGCCCGCATCAATTTCCTGCTGAACACCGATTTTTACCTCGATGAAAACGATTATGCGGATGCTTTTGTGAAAGAAACCATCCGTTCTTTCCGCGTCACCACCAACATTCAGCACAACAACGGGGAGCTTGGCTGCCACCGTTACATCATCAGTAATTGCCAAAGCGCCTACAATGTGGCGGAAGTGCTGGCCCTCGCCAAATTGGTTTCCCCCAACAATGAGTGCAGTCTCGACATTGTGCCGCTGTTTGAAACGGTGGACGATCTTTCTGCAGCGGAGGAAATCATGCAAACATTGTACACCAATCCCCATTACGCCTATCACTTGGCCAGTCGTGGGAAGGTGCAACATATCATGCTAGGCTTTTCAGATGGCACCAAAGATGGGGGTTATCTCCGCGCCAACTGGAGTATTTACCGCGCCAAAGAATCGCTATCGCGGGTGAGCCGTGCGCACGGTGTCAAGGTCATCTTTTTTGACGGCCGCGGCGGACCTCCGGGTCGTGGCGGCGGCAACAATGCCAGTTATTATGCTGCCCATGGGAAGGACATTGAAAACCAGGCCATCCACGTAACCATCCAAGGGCAAACAGTAAGCAGCACCTACGGGACACTGGAATCGGCCACTTTTAACATTGAGCGCTTGTTGACGGCTGGTTTGGAGAACCATATTTTCCCGGATCACACCAATGAGTTGAGTGCCGACGACCGCAAGCGCCTCGACGAACTGGCCGAGGCCTCTTACCACGCTTATCTGGGCTTGAAAAACGACCCTGATTTTGTGCCCTACTTGGAAAAAATGACGCCACTGAAATGGTACGGTGACAGCAATATTGCCAGCAGGCCAACCAAGCGGTCTGGCGATGAGGGGCTCAAATTTGAAGATTTACGGGCCATACCATTCGTGGGCGCTTGGGCGCAGATGAAGCAAAACATCCCTGGATACTACGGTGTTGGCGCTGCCATTGCCGGACTCAATGAAGCCGATCGGATGGAAGTACATCAGTTGTACCGGCGTTCGTTGTTTTTCCGCACGTTGATGGAAAATTCTATGCAGTCGCTGTCAAAATCAAACTTTCAGGTAACCCGTTATTTGGCGGAACACCCTCAATTTGGCGGTTTTTGGGAGAAACTACGCGCTGAATACAACCGATCGACCTTGGTACTCCAGGGCTTTTCCGGTAGTAAAAGCCTGTTGTCGGCCAATCCGATTTCGCGGGACAGTATTGCTTTGCGGGAGCAAATTGTATTGCCCTTGATCGCTATTCAGCAGTTTGCGCTGCAAAAATTGCAATCGGAGTACCTTACTCCTGCCGAAGCGGAGTTGTACCGAAAGTTGGTATTGCGTTCGATGTTTGGCATCATCAATGCTGCGAGAAATGCCGCTTAGTGGTTGGCTGTGGCTTTGGGTAGGAATACCAATCGCTCCCCTTTTTTGGTGTTCAATTGCCAAATGCCATTCACGGGTGTTTCCTTGCGTCCTTCCAACAACCAGTCACCCGGGGGCAACTCAAGTTGAAGAAAACCGCCTTTTTCGGCGGTAATTCCGACGAAATCAGGTTTCATTGCGCTGCGCTGTGCGGAGACCAAGAAGGCACCTTCTGCCCGTAAATGTTGGAAGTCGCAGGCAATCCAATCGTCTGGAACCGCCGGAAAAACCCGAATGATACCGCCTTGGCTTTGCAACAGCATCTCCTGTACGCCGGCAGCGAACGCGAAATTCCCTTCCAGCGTAAATGGATCGTATCGGAAGGACGAGTAGCCTTTACCCGATTGATCACCGTTCAGGTGAAACGAATTTTTTGACACGAAGGCATCGGCAAAAATTCGGAGGGCATCCCTTGCGCCGGCACCATCGCGGGCACGTGCGCGGAGGTTGGCCAGCCAAGCATAAGAGTAGCCACACCAGGCATCGGTACCAACAGTATCCAGCAATGCCAGCGATGCCATTATGGTGCGCCGATCCGACGGTTCCTCCCAATCCAACAGACCCAGCGGGTGAATGGCCATCAGGTGGGAAAAATGTCGATGGCTGTTGCGGTAGGAAAGAGCAGGAGCGATCATGAGCGCACCATTGGATTCGAGGGCTAATTCGGGCAGTTCGCGCAGTGTTTCTTCCCATTTTTCAGCCGCTGTGGGATTGTTCAACGCACGCGCCAGTTCCGCTGTTTTTTCGAAAACGAACCGGGTAAGCGCCAGGTCATAGTTCGTCCACGTATGGGGAAACCAGGCGTTCAGTGCGTTGTCGTTGATTTCTGGAGAGGAAGACAGCGGCATTACCCGCAGACCGCTGCCCGGAGGCACCCGCGTCAGTGCTTCTAAGTGGGCTGCAACATCCCTGAACCAGGGCCAGGCATGGTCTCGCAGAAAAGCAATGTCCTGTGTGTAACGCCATTGCAGGTAAAAATGTTGGGCGCACCAAGCAGCCACGGTGGGGGAGCAGGAATACTGGATCCAACCGCCCATTTCGGCGCCATGCAAGGTTGAAACGCCCGGAATATTGAGGCCGGAGGTGCCAAAATATCG
>CAIZLM010000316.1 GCA_903933805.1 uncultured Bacteroidota bacterium
AAAATCTGCGAAGTATGGCGGAAAATGGGCCTTTTTTGAACAGGCCGCGTGCCACCTAACCAGTTACGAAAAAACAAGGTACACCATCCAAGCGCAGCAATAAGCCAAACCACTCATAAAGAAAAACTGGAAACCAGCCCACTTCCAACTTCCGGTCTCTCGACGCACCACAGCCAAGGTACTCATACATTGCATGGCAAGGGCATAAAAAACCAAAAGAGATAGGGCTGTGGCAAACGTATATACTGGCTTTCCTGAATCAAGAAAGGTCTCTTTTCGCATTTTTTCACGCAGGGTAGCTTTCGCTTCATTGTCAGACCGATCATTGATACCACCCTCCGCAGAACCCATGTTGTAAAGTACCGCTAGGGTCCCTGTGAAAACTTCGCGGGCAGCAAAAGACGTCAGCAAGGCGATGCCAATTTTCCAATCATAACCCAGCGGCCTGATCACAGGCGCTATACCCCTCCCCATTTGACCCGCCCAAGAAGCTTCTAATTCGCGCTGCTTGATAAAATCTTCGGTGTGAATGGTATCGAGTTGTAACGTATGTGCCTGTGCCTGCGCCTGTGACCGCGCCACCTCGATGGCATCTCCCGGCCCAAAACGAGACAACGCCCAGAGTGCAATGGAAACAACAACAATTATTTTTCCCGCACCAATAATGAAGGCTGTTACTTTCTCCCATACCGTCAACCATACATTTTTCCAAAAAGGCATTCGGTAAACAGGTAATTCAATGGCCAAAAAGGAGGACTCCCGTGTACGCAACCAACGTTTCATGGCCCACCCAGAAAGAAGCGCAGCAACCACACCAAGGGCATACATAGCACCAAAAACGAGGGATTGTGCGCTTAAAAAACCGAAAAACCGAACCTTTGGCACGGCAAGCCCTATCAACACCAAATACACCGGAATACGTGCACTACAACTTATAAAAGGCGTTACCAAAACTGTAATAAGTCTTTCTTTCCAATTCCCAATTGTACGCGAACTCATAATGGCCGGAACTGCGCATGCAGAACCACCGATAAGCGCCACGACACTCCTGCCATTCATACCAAACCGACGCATTGTCTTGTCAAACATGAACACCACCCGCGCCATATAACCAACCTCTTCGAGAATGGTAACCAAGAGAAAAAGTAACGCAATTTGTGGCACAAAAACCAAAATGCCGCTCAAACCAGCCAAAACACCCTCTGTAAGCAATTCCGTGAACCAATTATCCGGCAGATTTGACTGAATGAAATCTGTCAGAGCAGAAAATCCAGCCTCAATTAAATCCATGGGATACACACTCCAGTCGAATATCGCTTGAAAAATAAGCATCATGACCACAAAAAAGATAACCGGACCAGCCCATCTATTGGTTAAAAAGGCGTCAATTTTATCGGTTAAAGTATTGGGAAACGTTGGAGGTTTCTGAATCGATGCCTGTACAATGGGCGTGAAACGATCAAAACGATCGAGTGTTTCATCCACCTGAAACCGCAGCGACTGAAAATTTTTGGTTTGTACTATGGTGGCCAGCACCTCCCTTTCGTTCTTGTGTAAAAACGGGAGCCACGCATGGTGGTGTGCAAGTTGGAGCGCTCGGTAGGGATTTTCTTCTTTTAAGTTCAAACAAACAGCTTCAGCCACCTGTTTTTCAATCGCCGTTAACGCATACACCGGACGCCTAGGTTTGTCCGTTTTCTTGGTGATGAGCCTTTCTATTTCCAAGGTCAACTTCAAGATATTATTACCGGTACGACCACTGATGAGCAACACCGGAATATCGAGGGCTTCCGATATTTTTGAAGCATTGATCTTCATACCCATAGACTCCGCAGTGTCGGCCATGTTCAAGGCCATTAAAATGGGTAAACCAAGATCAAGCAACTGGGTGAGCAACAACAGATGCTTCTCTAGATTGGTTACATCCGCGATGTACACCACAGCATCGGGAAAATACGCATCCGCCGGATTGGCCAAAACAGCCGAAACAAGCTTTTCATCAGAAGACGTAGGATAAAGGCTGTAGGTTCCCGGAAAATCAATCAAAACGGCTTCCAAACCACTGGGAAAACGGAGGCTTCCCTCTTTGAGGTCAACTGTGACACCCGGAAAATTGCCGGTTTTTTGGCGCAAACCAGTCAATTGATTAAAAACTGTTGACTTTCCACTGTTTGGATTGCCAATCAGGGCAATTTTAGGCCGCTTTAGTTCAATTTCCATCATACCTCCAATAGAATACTGGCAGCCTCTTCTTCCCGAAGTGCAAAACGGACACCATCTACTTTAACATAATATGCGCTGCCAAAAGGAGACTGACGCACCATTTCGACCCTCGCACCGGGTAAAAAACCCATTGCCGTGAGCTTACACGCCAATTCCGGGTCCGAAAACGCCAAAGTTTTGGCACTCTCATTTTTTTTAAGATCTAGAATTGAACGATAACGTCTTTGCATCGTGGTCAAATTTTATATTTATTTGTAACTGGTTGGGTGGCACACTGTGTGGCCCCAATAAGTCACTTTTTGTCTGAGATGCGACCATATAATCGGACGCTATTTTAATTTAGACAAATTCAACACAGCAAAAGTAGGGCCATCCAATCAGAAAACTGCAGAAATAATTACTTAATTACAAGTATCACGTAAAAGATCACGCGTGAGACTAAAAAGTGGTCGTTTATTTTCATAGAAATAGTCACCTAACAGTAACAATTAACCAGACAATAAGGGGTGGGTCCCAGCTGTTGTTTGATTAGGCCGAGAGGAGAGACGCTCCCTCTTGCCCAACCAACGTACCAATGGCGACGCCCATGCCACTCAGACGAACCGCCACCACCACGTTGGCGGAAAACCTTTCCACAATGGGTTTTTTAACAGGACCAAGACCAAGAATACCGGTCCACCAAGAATCAATATCGACCGGTTGATCGGGGCATATAACGTCGCGTAACAATTTTTCTAGCGCGGCGCGAATCAACTCGTTGCCACCAAACGCGGCTGTTTTTTCCGTTTCGAGATCCAAATTCCTTCCGCCGCCAAGCAAGATGCGTCCGTCAATGTTTCGAAAATAAAAATAGCCTCGATCATAATGAAAGCAACCAGCCACTTTTAACCCTGGAATGGGTTTGGTGAGCAACACCTGATTGCGCGCGGGGTACAAATCCAAAGAAGGTATCAATTGTCGGGCAAAGCCGTTTACCGCTACCAGCACAAGCGGAACCTTTATCGTCCACCCAAATTCCGTTTCCAACGAAACACCATCACTACCATCTTCCAAACCCAAAATACCCATGCCATTAAAAATCTCGACACCTTTATTTCTGGCTATTTGGAGCAGGGTCACCATCATTTTTCCTGTGTGCACCTGGCCTTCAGACTGGTTCAAGATAAGGTGTTGTACGTCGGAAAAGCCAAATTGATTGCATCTGTCATCCACGACTTTATATACCTCAGGGTGACCCGTGATGCGGCCAATTTTTTGATTGAACTCCCCAATTCTTTCGGCACATTGGTGAAATATAGCCGTTTCTTGGCTATTAAAAAGCTCATATCCACCCAGTTCTTGATAATTCAAGTTTTCATCACCAACCAATGCACGCAACCGCTGAAGGCCCCTCCAGCGCTTTTCTACCACTTCCAACACCGCGTCTTCGCCCATGTGGGTAAGATCGTCCAACAATTCTGTCATGGAACCAAAACAGGCGAAACCAGCATTTCGGGTACTGGCGCCCGTTGGCAATGCCCCACGCTCAAAAATAACGACACGACGTTTGGGCTCAAGGTGTTTGAGGTGGATAGCCGCCGACAAACCAACAATGCCACTGCCAATGACAGCGACATCAATTCCATTAAAAAATGATTCTTTTTCCCAGTAACTCAGTTCGTATGGTGTCATCGTTTACTATCTCGAAAGATTGATAACTGCGTGAAAAATACTATCCCTTGGGAGAACTGTGAAAAATAACGAGGAAGATTATGGCCATTTTCATGGGTTCGGTGATTTCCTCATTCAAGTTATCTTCAACTGCCCAGTCTCGCGGATCTCCTGCATGCAAGGTGTACAGATAAAACCTACCCCGACGGCTGTCTTCGACCAACCATTCATCCAACTGATTGGCCCACCGACTTTTGAGCGTGATAGACAGGTTATTGTCTGTAATACGCCATTCATGCAGGTCGTTGGACCAAGGCGCTTTCATCGTAATGACATCCCCCTCATAGGTCCGGAGCTCCCACAGTGTCGGATCATTTTTCCATTTTTGACGGATTGTTCCACGCCTTCCACCCAACTCATAGGTCCATTCAGAAAAATCATCCTTAAAATTGAGCCAACGCAATTTAAGTTCGCCGTACAGCACATCTTCTGGTTCGCTCACATTTTCATCGTCGGCAACAGAAAATACATCCCATTCTACGAAGGAGTCATTCCACCGACTGCTGACGGTAGAAATACCTTGAGCGTTACACAAATGTGTAATACCCAATAAAATCAGGGCAACCAGGAAACGCATGTCAGAACAGTTCCTTAGCGATCAGGTTTCGGCCTTCGTGGTTAAAAAGGCAAGTCATCCGTGCTGATGGGTGGAGCGTCTTTTGGAAAAGGATCGGTTGGAAAATCCGCAGGAAAATCTGTTGGCGATGTGGTTCTGTTTCCGCCATCTACCCCGCCGACACGGTCAACCCGCCAAGCGTTGAGGTTAGTCAGGTATTTTCCATTCCATTCACGACCGCGCAAATCAAAAGACACCTTTACTTGGTCGCCCTCTTGAAAGTTGTCCAGTTGTCCGCACCGATCTTGTACCGCCTGAAATTTGATGAGTTGCGGGTAATTCCCGTCCGGCACTTCAAGCACAAATTCACGGGCTGAAAAACTTGCCGATTTTTGTTCAGTAGGAAATATCCGGTGCAATTTGCCCTCTACGTCAAAAGCCATAATGTGTTGATAATTGAGTGAATAATATTTATTGAATGGTGTAAGTGTTTAGGGGGCACAAAGTGTGGAAAAATGAGCGCTTTTTGTCTCCGACGCGACCAAGTAAGTCGTTGCGAAAAGGTTTAAGCTGGTTTATTGGGCTGATTTTGATTTGAATAACTGTTCATAGTAACCAGGTCTGTTGGCTGTGGTCACCCCTTCGAATTTTTTAGCGGTAATAACCGGCTGAAAAGGAGCAAAGAGAAATATTTCCGGCAGATCATCGTACAGTATTTTTTGGGCTTCCACGTACAGTAAATCGCGGGCGGCATCATCCGAGGTTGCCCCAATTCGATCGAGTATTTCGTCCAGTTTTGGATTGACGTAACGAGACCTATTGTCGCCCAGTGGCGCAAGGTACTTGGAATGATAGCGTTGAGACAACTCTGCGAGCCCGGGAAAAAGAACAGCACCCATAAAAGCAGTTTGAAAATCCCCATTTTTTGTTTTTGGGCCTATCTCCGTCAAATCAGTGGTGGTTGTTTTTATTTCAATACCCGCCAATCGGGCTGTTTCAGTCACACTTTCCGCATATTGTTGGTTGGAACGAACGGGTGGAACGAGAATTTCCAAAACGAAATTTATCCTTTTTCCATCCTGTATTTTATCCAATATTCCATCTGCATTAGAATCCGTCCACCCAGCCTCTGCCATCAAAGTTATGGCTTTCTGTATGTTAAAATCATACTGTTGCAGGTCTTTGGCGTAATAGCGCTTGGTTGGAAGAATTGGGCTTACGGTGCGAACAGCAAGGTTTGATCTAATATTTTTTATAAAATGATCATAATCAACAACATGAGCAAGAGCTTTTCGAACACGCACATCTTGAAGCAGTGGGTTGGCAAGGTTTAATATCCAGCGATTGTATTGTAAAGCGGGGAGAAGGTCAAAATTATAACGGACGGCGATAGAATCGTTCTGTTGCAACGCCAAGAACTTGGCGGGGCTAATAGAACCGGCGACAATATCTAGTTCACCATTTTTGAGCATATTTTCGACCACATTTTCATCTTTCACCACTTTATAGACCAGTTTTTTGGGATAAGCCGACAATATTGGGCGTTTTATAGCTACCTGATCGCCCCACCATTGTTGTTTTTTTACCAAAATAACACCTTGGTCGTTCATGGTTTCCAGGCGATACGGGCCACTGCCAACGATGGCGTTGGGATCGTTGGCAAATTTTGCATTTCTAAACTCCTCTTCAAACGCCCGCATACCGGGATCAGTTTCAAACAATTTCAGTTTGGTGCTATCCAAAAAATCGGCAATCGGGATTTGAGTCAACCGATTCAAAGGATCGTAATGGTAGGCGGGCAAGATGGCAATTTGGCACATACTTTCCAATGCCAACATATAATATTGCCGGAAGAAAACAGTAAATAATTTTGGATTGGAAGGGTTAATTTCTATCCCACTCATGTCTTTAAAGTAAGACATATAGGCCTTGGATGACAACAATGGGTGGAAAATAAGTTTGAGACTAAAAGCCATGTCATGGCCCGTAATGGGGGTGCCATTGTCCCAAACAGCCTCCGGCAATATTTCAAAATCGTAGGCAAGTTGGCCAGCATGTTCCCCAACAGATACCATTCTTACCTGAGGAATGATCGTAACAATGGATGGTTGCAACTCCAGCGAAGAGGGATCAAGTTCACCCAATGACTGGAATATACGGGCACAAGTATAAATATCAGAGCCCTGCGACGTTAAGTAGGGATTCAGATTGGTGGCAGCAGCATCATACCGAATGCTGACTTGGTCTGGGGCTACGACAGCAGCACTTCGACTTTTCCAACATTCCCTGAAAATCAACAGCAGTGCAAGGATGACAAGCACCAGCAAAATACGACGTGGCGTGAAAAGGTTGAAATTCATGAGGATCTTTCTTGAGATAGTCGATGAAAATTACGGTGTAAATGTAACGCAAAACAGGATCAGGCCACGAAATTTCATAGACTGTTTATCTGACACTTAGGTAAATTAACACCCGCTTGTTACCCTTGAAAGTAATACCCCTGCACAAAACAAATGCCGGAGCGTCTAAAGCCGCTTCGGCATTTGTTGATCTATAGTAACTGGTTAGGTGGTACGCTGTATGGCCCAAAAAGGCCGATTTTTCGCCATACTTCGCATATTATTTTGACCGTAGCGCTGCTACGGCCAGCAAAAATCTGCTTCGTCTGACAAAAAATGGCCACTTTTTTGTCTCAGACGCGACCACGCTAACCAGTTACGATCTATAAATGATGGTAAATGGTTAGGCCTGAGCGGTTGGCGTTCCAAAATTCATGGGTGGAAGCGGTTGATCGGGCTCATCAATTTTACCAAACTGCATCTCATACTTCGTCACATTGTCACGAAGGGCAGCCAACAGTCGCTTGGCGTGCTGTGGTGTGAGTACAATCCGCGACTTCACTTTTGCCTTGGGCACATTGGGCATGAGACGAATAAAATCAACCACAAATTCTGCATTGGAATGCGAAATAATGGCCAAATTGGAGTAAACGCCCTCGGCTATTTCTTCTGAAATCTCAATATTGATAGCGGGCTGTGGCGGAGTATTTTTGTTGTCAGACATTTTTTTAAGTTGAAATCAAGTATTTATCGTGAATAATCGATTGGAATCAAGCGCAAAAATAGACCAAAAAGTAGGAGTGGACCTCATTTTTTCTTTTTGGAAAACCAAAGGTTTTGCAAAATAACTACAGCGATGATGCTGGCAGGCAAGAGAAAAATTCGGGTGCCAGCTTGGGGAAATATGGCAACGCTAAACAGTGCACCAAGCAAAAAACTTGACATTACGACCAGCCTAAGCAATGCCTCGCGCTGAATAAGACGCCGTTTTTCACCTTCAGAGTGAAATATTTCCGCAATATCAACCCCCAACTCATTGACCACACCTGTCATCTGACTGGCTTTAATGAGGGATGACGTGGTAAGGCTCACCATGGCATTTTGTATGCCGATTGAAAAAAGTATCATGGCAGGAAAAACAATCGGGTGGAACGTTTCAGAACTTTTACCGGATATCCCCACCAATGAAAATAGTACCACCACCGTTAGCAGTGGAATAAGGTGAAGATAGCGCCATTTCAACAGTTTTTCCCGCTCTACACACCAGCCGGCAAAAAAGCCACCCAAGAAAAAGGCAAACAACCAAATGAATATCGACCCAGCAGTGGCAAGATCACCTTGGTATAAGTCAACTGCAATTTGCGGCAAAAGACCAGTAACATTGGTCAGTACAACCGAAAATGTCATCAGTCCCCCGTAAATCACAATCCCTGAACTGAACGGGTACACGAACGCGTACGTCATTTTTTTTTGAAAAGACCGCGTTCGGGCTTCGCTTTTTTTTTGTTGTTTGTCTATATCCATGTTGGCAATGTACAGCTGCACGTATTTGTATAATAGTAAGTGGTTAGGGGGCACGCTATCGGGCCTTAAAAGTCCATATTTTGCACCTTTTTTTACCGTATCGATCCCACGGCATGCAAAAATCGGCTTCTTCTGGCAAAAAAAATAGTTTTTTGTCTCAGACGCGACCACCGAACCAGTTACAACTAATAAAGATCGACAAAAAAGGCCTCATGCCATTTCGTGCCCATGACACAAACTGGCGTGAAGCCTTTCTATTGAGTAACTGATTAGGTGGCACGCTGTCTGGCCAAAAAAGACTACCTTTTTCGTCTCAGACGCGACAAAGCTAACCAGTTACTTTATTGCGGAGAAAAATTGTACGATGCTTAACTTCGTAGGCTGTTGAAAGGCCTCATTTCCTCTCCAAGCCAATGTATATTCCAGTCATCGATTGGTATGATACGTTTGGCCTGACGGGCAATTTTTCGACGAATGTACGCAAGCGCGAACTTGGGAACCTTTTGCAACAGGCGGTGAATTTTACTTGAATATTGAATAGCCATTTTCTGAATCGGTTTTTAAGATTTGGGATGAGATTAAATAATTGATTAAAAACGATTTAACGCGATAACCTTGCGTTATGTTATGTGGATTTCATGTATATTTGGTTAAATATTTTTAAAGACTCCATCAGGACTTTTTCGTTCAATTCTCAAACCAAACTTACCTTCGCCCAAACTTAAAAGCAAGTAACTGGTTGGGTGGCACGCTGTCTGGCCCAAAAAGACCCATTTTCCGCCATACTTCGCCCATTTTTTTGACCGTTGCGCTGCTACCGCCTAGAAAAATCAGCTTCGTCTGGCAAAAAATGACCACTTTTTTTTCTCAGACGCGACCACGGTAACCAGTTACAAAAACAAAACATTACTTTTAGGATCACATCATGAAAGACTATCTATCAATTGTCATACCAGTTTACAACGAAGAGCGCACCATTCACCTTATTTTGGATAAGGTAAAAGACATAGAGTTGGTGGGTGGGCTTCAAAAAGAGATTATTATTACCAACGACTGCTCCAAAGATGATACGGCGGGTGCCATCCGGCGCTACATGGACGCCAATCCTTCTTTGAACATACAATACCTATCCCACGACGTAAACCAAGGGAAGGGCGCAGCGCTGCACACGGGCATACGGTATGCTTCTGGAAAGTACACCGTTATACAGGATGCAGATTTGGAATACGACCCGGCTGAATTTAACATCCTACTCAAACCCATCTTGGATGGCTATGCAGATGTGGTGTTTGGTTCCAGATTTATGGGCGGAAAACCCCATCGAATCCTCTTTTTCTGGCACAGCATCGGCAACAAGTTCCTCACGTTCGTGTCGAATATGTTTACCAACCTTAATCTTTCGGATATGGAGACCTGCTATAAAATGTTCCGAACAGATATGCTACAATCCCTAAAACTTCAAGAAAAAAGGTTTGGATTTGAACCCGAGGTTACGGCTAAAATTAGCCGTATTCCCTTGATACGCATTTATGAGGTCGGCATTTCATACTACGGAAGAACGTATGCAGAAGGAAAGAAGATTGGACTGCGCGATGCCTTCCGCGCAATTTATTGTATTTTAAAGTACAACACTTGGGCTAAATAAATGCTCCAACCAACCATCATTCCACTTTTCCATCGAGAAACAGAAAAAATAGTTCAGCAGGATACTTGGTCTCCCAGAGAAAAAGTACTGGCCTTGGTTGGGTTGATGGAGCGGGCATTTTTTGAAGCGACCAAGGCAGAACAAATTGCGTTTAGTACTTTTTTTACGCGCATCTGTTATGCTGGTCAACGCTATCAATTCCATCAGGATGCCCTGCGGCGCATCCACCAGTTCAGGCAAGCAGCAAAAAGGGTGCGCAATGGAGCCAATGCCTCGGAATCTTTGGTGCAAATAGGGGTGGCCGCCGTTCACGAGTCGGTTTCCTTGCTCACCATAGAGCCTTCCGACACAGCAGCCAATCATACCCAAACACACCTCGATGATTCCAATGGATTCACGACAACCGGAATAATGACCGTATGTCGCGTACTGGCAATACGCGATGTGCCGGAACAGTATTATTTGGTTGTCCGGGATGAAGATGATCCTACCCGGGAGATTCGAGTGCGCTACGGAATACCCGAACGCAACGAGAACTTTATGCCCACCATCCAGATCATCCGGAAAGTCTTTGGTTTTCCCGTTTCACTCAACCTGCTGGAGGTAGCCACAGATCCCGCAGGATACTACCTGCCACGCGCCATCGTCGTAGAGCCTGATTATTTAATGGATGTATCTGCGATCGCGGAGTGTTTTAAAGACACCGGATCCGATCCATACGCCTATTTGGTCCGAAAATTTCTGCCACAGGAAACAACGGAGCCAATTTTAATCGGAAATATTGCCAACTTTTTTCTGGATAGACTCCTCAACGAGCCAGACGCCGAGTGGCAAAAAATTTTTCTCGAAACATTTCAGCTCTACCCGTTTATTTATGCGCCCATGAGCGATGATCAGGTAAAAAGTGTGGCTGGAAAAGCCCAGAAACACTTTCTTAACCTCAAAAACATGGCGGTTGACGGATTCAAGAAACAAGGAATTGACCCGGCAAACTGCGTGCTAGAACCCGCTTTTTTTAGCAGCCAATATGGTATTCAGGGTCGCCTTGACTTGTTTTTCAGGAACGATGACAAATCCGCTATTGTAGAGTTGAAAAGCGGATCACCTTTTAAACCAAATAGCTATGGGATTACCCGTAGCCACTTTACCCAAACATTGCTGTATGATCTGCTGGTTCGCTCTGTTTTTGGAAAACAGATAGATCCCGTTAAATACATCCTCTATTCAGGGGTTGACATTCAACACCTCCGTTTCGCACCAACCATAGAACCCGAACAATGGGAAGCCCTGCAAGTGCGAAATAAATTGGTGGCACTTGAACGACAGCTCACTAAAATTCAGCCGGGTGATGTTGCGGTTCCAGTTTTTAACCGCTTGACAGCAGCGAACGGTAAGGGATATACCGGCCGTGATTTCGGACGATTTGAAAACGCCTACAACGGCCTTTCCTTGTTGGAAAAAAAATATTTCAACGCATTCACAGGCCTGATTGCACGAGAACACTGGCTTGCCAAAGTAGGAGAAGAAAATTCCGATACCATGGGAGGACACGCAAGCCTTTGGAGGGGAAATATCGAAGATAAAATATTAAATTTTAATATTTTAAGTCATCTTGAAATTATTCAAAATAATGCAGACCAACAAGAACCAAATATCCTTTTCAGAAAGACAGACAAAACAAATGCTCTCGCCAATTTTAGGGTAGGTGACTTGGCTGTTTTGTATCCCGCTTTCACTGAAAATGACACCGTATTACAACATCAAATCATCAAATGCTCCATCTCAAAACTGGAAAACAACCAAGTCGAGGTACAACTGCGATTTCGGCAACACAATCTTAAACCATTTAAGTCCACCGGATATTGGTGCCTTGAACCTGATATGTTGGATTCAGGATTCGTTTCCATGTACCGAGGACTGTTGGAGTGGGCTGAATCGGGGGCAGCAATACGGCAAAAAATACTCCTCGGTACCACGAGACCACCCGACATCGTTTCAGAAAATATTATCGAAAAAATATGCAAATCGCCCGATTATTTTCTGCTTTGGGGACCTCCCGGTACCGGAAAAACCAGTGTTATGCTCCGAGACATCGCAGCTTGGGTGATGCGCGAAACATCAGAAAATTTGCTCTTACTGGCCTACACCAACCGTGCTGTCGATGAAATTTGCGATGCCTTAGAAACCATAGGAGGTAATATCCGGGAACAATACCTCAGAATCGGCGGAAAAAACACCACAGCCGAACGATTTAAACGGCAACTGCTCGTTTCCAAAATTGCCCATGCCAAACATCGAAGCGCACTTCGGGGTGTACTGGAACAACACCGTATTTTTGTAAGCACGGTGGCTTCCTTCAGCCAAAATGAAGGACTTTTAAAACTAAAAAAATTTCAACGGCTTGTCGTTGATGAAGCTTCCCAAATCCTTGAACCACAACTGGTCGGACTGCTTACCCGATTCGAACACTTTACACTCATCGGCGACCACCGGCAACTTCCTGCCATCTCCGTACAACGCGCCGATCATACTGTTGTTACAGATCCAGACTTAAACGACATCGGAATCTTGGACCTGCGAGATTCTTACTTTGAAAGGTTGTACCTCTTGTGCAAAAAAAATCAATGGCACTGGGCCTACGATCAGCTCGAATTGCAGGGACGTATGCACGAAGATATTATGGGTTTTCCAGGTAAATGGTTTTATGAAAACAACCTCCAGATACTCAACTCAACGGTTCAACAAGCCGGCTTTGATTTAAAATTACCCGATGTTGAACAGTTACTGGGAAAAATAGTAGCATCCCAACGGGTCGTATTTTTACCCGTCATTTCTGACGGAAAACAAGCAGCCGGACAAAAGACAAGTGTCGCAGAAGCAGTATTGTGTGCGCGCATTGTTTTATTTTTTAAGGCACTGTGGGAAAAAAATAACAGAACCTGGGTACCCGAAAAATCACTGGGAATCATCACCCCCTGGCGCGCTCAAATTGCTCAAATAAGGTCTGTGCTCGAAGAAATGCACCTAGATCCAAACGATATTACCGTCGATACCGTAGAACGCTACCAAGGCGGCGCCCGCGATGTGATCATTATTTCTACCTGTACCCATACAGCATGGCAATTAAGAACACTCCTCAACATCAGCAGCGAGGGCGTTGACCGCAAATTGAATGTAGCGCTTACCCGCGCCCGGGAACACCTCATTATGCTGGGTAACCCAGAAATACTCCAACACGACGAGCACTACGCCATATTCATGGCCGAATATGGCGTGAAAGATTGGACCTCCCTGTCGTGAAGTTGTGGACGAGCCCCAGAACAACCGACATCAACAAAAATCCGAGATAACGCCTTTGTCTCAGACGCGACCACGCCAACCAGTTACTTTTTTTATCCGACGGGACCACCCAACCACTAACATAATTTGTTTATAATCGTTATAAAC
>CAIZLM010000317.1 GCA_903933805.1 uncultured Bacteroidota bacterium
GAGCCCGTTGCAAGCCCTGCGGTACGGGTGACCACAACACCGCCGCAGTTGTCTGCCGCAGTTGGGTTCAACAAGGATATATTGGCGCCACATTTTTCTACGTCGTTGCCCACCGTGATGCTGGCAGGGCAGTTCGTGAAGTAGGGCGCAACGCCGTCAATAATCGTCACCGTGTTGGTACAAATCGAGGCATTTCCGACACTGTCTTTGACCGTGAAGGTCACCGTGATGATATCACCACTGGACTGCCCAAAGTCGCTGCCTGCAACAGGGTTCTGGGTGGTACTCACCACGCCACAATTGTCGAAAGACACCACCTGCTGCGCCATTGCAGGCACTACATCGTCGCAATCATTCACCGTTACATTAGCGGGGCAGGTGGTGATGGTTGGGGCGATGAGATCCAATACCGTGACGGTGGAGGAGCAGATACTCACATTGCCTGTTTCATCCTGCACCTGCAATGTAATGTTGTTGTCGCCAATATCTTTGCAGGAGAACGTACCTGCGCCGTTCATGGCAACAACCGCCGTGCCGGTGTTGGCACCCAGCATAATAATGCCCGGTTGGTTGTCAAAATTCGAAACAACCACCAGGTAGTAACCCACTTGTGCGGAGAACGCCATGGTACCACCATTCATGCCTGTGTAGTTACAAGCGACATTGTTGGGCATCGAAATCAAGGCACAAGAGGCTGCTTCTGCCGTTGGGAACGGTCCCCAAACAGCATAATCAATATCTGACGCTGGGGCGATGCTGACCATTTGCGCGATTGAGCCGGGCGATGTTACCTCAAAATAGAACCAAGATTCGTTTCTGGTTGCGCCGGCGCAGGTCGAAAACAGGGACGTACTGGTATTACCCCCGTTTGTCATGGCCACAAAACTGGCGCCATTCATCATGGGCACCGCTTTGGCACAGCTAGAGCCGTTGGCGAGGCCGTTGTAAAAACTCAGCAACACCGTCACGCAGTTGTCCGAGGAGCCGCCATCAATTTGGGATGGGAGCACATAACCCTGGCCTGCGGCATCGAGCGCCACCGTAACATCTTGGCATACGGCAGTGGGCTTTTCGCTGTCCGTCACCACGACGCTGCGAATGGCGGTACATTCATACGCATCCGTTGCCGTCACGGTGTAAATCCGCGGGGCGACACCAATGATCCTCGCCGTAATTTCACCCGTGTTCCAATGGTAAAACGCTGCGCCGCTGGCTTTCAGTTCTGTGGAGAATCCCGGGCACACCATCAGTTCACCGTTGATGGAGGGGTCAAATGTTTCATCCAGTTTATCTGTTACAATAACACGAAGGCGGACGGTGTCTGTCAACCCGTCCAGGTCCTTTGCTTGAATCCAAATTTTGTAGATATTGTCGCCATTTTCGTCTGTAGAATTTTCGTAATTGGGTTTTGCGCCGGCCCACGACAGGATGCCCGTGTTGGGGTCCAGCAAAAAACGGATTTGGTCAACGCCACCCACGATGCTGTACGTCAGGCCATTCCCTTCCGTATCGTTGTTGTCGAAGGCGCCGGTGTCGTACAGTTCCAGGCATGAATTTTCCAAAAAACGGACAGAATCTGGGGTGAACAGGTAGGGCGCTCCCGTGTAAGCGGAATCGACCCTAAAATACGCAATGGCGGTGTCGCGTTTCAGGTCTGGGAAATAACAATCCCAACTCGTGATGCGCACCTGTTGGGTGCCCAGCCACGTGGCATAGCGGATGGGGGCACTGACCTGACCGTTCACGGCAGCCTGTATATCCAACGGCGCCGCTTGGACGATGACCGGTTGATCAATGGTGCCTGCCGTTGTACTCGGCGCAAACGTCAGCGTCGAGGGTATGTTGTACATATTATGACGGGCGGCATCGTAGAACTTGTATGATATGTTCCCGGACGCGCCATTCTTCAAGGTCATAAAATACCAGTAACTCCCCCCCGAAAAAACAGGCGTTGTGACACCGCACAACACCCCGCCCACATAGGCCGCCAGTTTACAACCCGGGGCTGACAAGTCCATGTCACCAAATCGAACTTTACCGATGATGGACATGGTGCCGTTCCCTGGCGGGCCGATGGTCCAGTTGGGCGACGAAATCGTGTCTTCAAAAGGCATCATTTCCACCTCAAAGGCACGACAAGCGCCAAATTTCAGGTAGGTATCCAGGTCAAAACCGTCAAAGGTTTCACCGGGAAGGATAATTTCCGTCGGCAGGTAGTTGAAACGGAACGTAAAATCAGCTTGTACCTCATACACCAGCAATGTGGAGGCCTTGTGGCCTGCGTAGGTGCCATACTCTGCTGCAACGATCCGAATTGTGTCTGTGCCGATCCAATCAGGCTCTACGGGGGTGACCGTGAGTTGGGCGTTCTGAATATGCGCGACCAGGTGGCTGCCTGGGAAAGCCGTCCACGCGACTGGATCGTGGTCTATACTTTGCAGCAAGGGCATCAGAGACACCGTATCGAATGGGCGGCCCAGGATCCTGCGCAGGGTATCTACCGGCTGCAGTGAAATTGGATAGTCATTGGCCGTGTAATAGGACATCGCGTACGGCGACAACACGCTGCCCAGCACGCTGTTGCGGGTAAACGAGACGGTCACCCCCTCCGTTAACACTGCGTCTGTGGCTGCGTTGTAAAACCGAAATTCGAGGGTCTCTCCAAGCGATTGATTGGAAAAAACCGTAAAAAAATACAGTGCCTGTCCTGCTATCACCGTGGGTGTACCGACACCCCGACACTGACCGCCAACAAAAACACCCACCACGTTGTTGCCGCTGTTCACCTGTGAGGCGTTCAACAACACTTTGGCGTTGACATTCATGCTGTACTGAAACTGGGCTGCTGTGACAGACCAGTTGGGAGCTGTGGCGCCCAATCCGATGTAAACAAACATCAGACAGGCCATCAGCAAATGCTTATATTGTTCCCGAAACATAGTTCTTAATTTTGGTAACTGGTGAGGTGGTCGCGTCTGAGACAAAAAAGTGGCCATTTTTGACCAGACAGTGTGCCACCTAACCAGTTAGTATTGTTGATGACGCCCATAGATTTGGATAAAAACAGCACGCGGACCTCCAATCGGGGGAAACAATCCACCGTTTGAACATCCGCGTGCCATTTGGCAACTTATCGTTGTATCACCACTTTTCTGGACAGCAATTCACGGCCAACTTTCAGTTGAACGAAATAAACGCCCATTGGCAGCAACGCGCCACTTTCCGAGCGACCATCCCACACAAACGCGTTCAAACCTGCTTGTGCTTGTAAGCGTACACGGGCTTGGACAGCTCCCAGCGCATCGCTCACGGTGACCACCGCATCTCCGGCCGTCTCAGCCGAAAAATTGAGGTATGCCTGATCGTTGAACGGGTTGGGGTGTACTTCAAAATACGGCACAAAATGGTTGCTGTTTGTTTCAGCAGCAGCGCTCATGGTCCTGGTAAACGGCTGTGGCGACTCCACTGCGCCCAACTGAGCATCGGAGGAGAAGTACAGCGTCTCGTTCAGGTTTTGTACTGCAGCGCCGTCGTACAGCTGGAATGACAGCAACTCGCCAGACTGGTTGGCATACGCCGTCAGGAAAAACAGGTACGCATTCAACGGCGCCACATATATGGCCTGCGCTGCGCCGCGCAGTTGGCCGTTGACAAACGCGCCCAATTCAAAACCAGGCGCCGTCACATTGAGGCCCTCGGCCGACAGCATCCCGATGAGCGTCATCGAGTGTTCAAATTGGGTTGGGTCAACGGACCAGTAGGAAGAGATCGGGTTGGAGCGCTCGGACACCGTCGGTGACAATAAGTTGTCCTCCGGGTACACCAGCGTTCCGCCCGTGCTCAGTTTGATCAGGTAGCCATTGGGGGCCTCCATGTAATTCAAATTGCCCAGCCAACCGAAGCCCGCAACAAATTGTGCAAACGACGTCTGACTCTTGATCACATCTCCGTTCAGAGGAACCAGGCTTGCAAGGGCCGTATTCACGGGCAGCGCACCCTGGGGAAGATAGCCAACCCAGTTCCAGCCTGCATTCAGCGGGATGGGGTTGGTGGCGAGGTCGATTGGGTGGCCCAACATCATAATCGTGTCGGGGACATCTGCGCGGTACTGGTACATCGTCGTGTTCGACAGCGATTGCAGCGAGCCGATCCATTCATCAAAGCCCGCGCCATAAAACTGACTGAACGGAATCTGTCCCTTGATGAAATCGTTTTGGGGATTGCTCAGGCTTGCCAGCGCCACGTTGATGTCCGGATTTGGGAATTGCAGGTTGAACGATATCCAGTTCCAACCGTTGTGCAGCGGAATTTCACGCAACAACAGGTTGTTGGTATGCACCGTGATGGGGTACTGGGGCGTACCTTCCAAGTCGTCGCTTTCAAACACAAACTGTTCCGTTACCGTGCCGTAGAGCAGACATTCGTTCGCATCCCATATTTGAAGGGAGACCTCCTCACCGATAAACTCATCGCTGTACACCGTCAGGAACGCTTCCCATTTGTTCAGCGAGGGCACATACTGCATGTACGCCTTGCCACGACATTCGCCATTGATGAATGCGCCCACGATGTCAGCATTGTCTGTTGACAGTTTGCCTTCAATATTCAGTTGAAGCGACATATTCATTGAGTAGGTATAATCAGATGGCGTGACATTCCAGTCGGGCGGGTGACAGATGACACGGGCATTCACGTACATCGGCTCCACGCCTTCGACCACATCCAGGCGGAGGGTGTCCACAAAATCGCCATAGACCATGGTACTGTCAAATTCGAAGGTGACCAGCGTTGAAGACCCTGGGGCCAGCGTGCCGATTTTAGGATACACGCGCACCCAGTCGGGCACCCCTTTGATTTCAAAATCCGTCGCTTGTCCGCCATTGTTTTCAATTTTGCGCACCAGGGTAACGTAATCCTCTTTGAATTTCATCACCTCAACATCACCGCCTACCCAACGGACAGGATTTCGGTCGCAGAAAAACTCCCATTTTTTCTCCTCTAAGACGTTGGCAGCAAGGTCTTTGATGTTGTTCACCTTTACGCGCAGCACCTTATTTTCGATGAAACGGTTGGGCACATTTGGCACCAGGACAATTTTATCCCCTTGGCAGGTCAATACAGCATCGATCAGGTTGCCTGTTTGCGTGTCATAGAGACCGACATTGTTGTTGGAGAAAAAGTCGGCTTGGATGAGCAAGTCACAGCGGATGGGTTCCGTGAAGGTGATGCTGATTTCGTCGCCAATGGACAGCACCCCGTCAGCCGGTTCCGGGGTACCGAACACCTCTGGGGGCGTGCGTTCGATACGGCCGGTGATCACGGTGGAGATACCGGCATTTTGGCCGCCAAAACATTGGGACAACGCCCGGACTTCATATTCACCGTCTTGCAGACCCACGGTATTCCATTGGATGATTTTGAAAACATCGTTGTTGAGCTCCCCCTTGGGCACGTCCACGATGTTGATCCAGGCGCCATCGCCTTGTTTGCGGCGGTATTGAACACGGAGCAACTCCAGGTCAGGATCGTAGCGGTTGAATTCGTTGAGCGTGACAAAAACAATGTTGCCATCGGCTGGCGTCAGCACCCAATTATCGAGCGGAAAGCCGATGTCAATCGGGCTACAGGGCTCTAGGAAGTGCGTAGAGATATCAATAAACTTGAAGAATGGCTCCGGTGGAAAGTCACCGTTGCCCAGGGCATCGTAACGGGCGCCCTCACAGGCTGAATACGCATGGAACCTCAAGTTATTATAATCGTAGGCTACAGGGCCTTTTTTGACGGTGACAATGACCTCCTGGGATTGGCCGCCATACATGGCAAACACGCCACTGGATCCGAAATCACCTTGTATTTTCACAATAGCACCGTTGGTATTGGTGGCATTGAACAGTTCAAAAACGTAGGAGCGGTATTCATCTGTTTGGCTGTTGTTGCCGATGGTAAACTTATACACCGCTTCGTCATTTTCCAGCACGTTGCTGATCACCGTTTTGTCCACCGTCAGTTCCACCCCGTCGCGGGGAACTGTTTTTTCCTCGTAAGGGCAGGAGGAGTTGCCAGAAATCGTTTTGAAAACCGGCGTTCCATATACCTTGTCTTGCATCACATCGAGGGTGAACACATCCTTGATATCATCGTCGGCGAGGGTATAAGACACTGTTTGTGAATTGGTTTCTGTATTGCTGAAATCACTTTGTACGCCCATGTTCAGTTCCATCCCCAGTTTAAAGGATCCACCGGCGCCATTCAAGAACAAACCCAATTCTAATGCTGCAGTAGCTGCAATATCCACGCCAAAGCCATAGGAGGTGCTCTTGGTATTCTCGGTAGTGGTAGAATTTTCGTAGGTTACCCCGGCGTCAAACGTGAGATTTTTTTCAAAAGTAGCGGCTTTTTTGAGGGCTTCGTTGCGCTCAAGCATGACACGCTACTGATTGGCAGATACCGTATCACCGATGAACTCCAGGTTTGGAATCACCACTTTTCGAATTTGGTACCCGGAATACAAGAATGTTGACGCAAACTTATCGGGAAACACCATCAGGTCCGGTTTGATAAAATAACTGCAATTGAGCGTGTCGTAGCGCAGATCATCTGTGATGCCAAAGAGCAGGTTGAGGGTTCCACCGACATAGACATCGGCGTCGGGACCGAAGATCACCCCGTCACTGGATGTGGAGATCGTCTCGTTGGTGGTCAGACAAACCTCCGCAGAGGTATTGAAATTGCCTTTGGTGGTGATGCTAGCGCCCAATTCGAGTTCGTTTTTCAACTCGGTTTTGGTTTCTACTTCCGCACCGACCCCCGCTGACACCACGGTGGTATTGCCCAAGCTCGTTTTTATACCCGTACTGGCCTTGGCAGAAGCCGAAGTTCCAATGGACCAGCCGTTGCAAACCGTTGTACCCTTTTGAATGGTGGCACTGGAGCCATCACCCGGTGGATCGCGCAGAATCATCAGTGGGATAGACGGCGTGGTCGAGGTAAAATTCACCTGACGCGGTCGTTTGCCCAAGATCACCGCCGAGGCAGAAAACGTATTTTCCTTGGCATTGGCTTTCGCGAGGATGGTCATGGATTTCGTGTACGGCGTCGTGATGTTGGGAAAACTGGCCGTAAACTTGTATTTCAACTTCCCCGTCGTCATCAAGGTATCAAAAGGGGGAAGGTTGGCGATGCTGTTGTCTATGCGCAAAGACGCAGTATCCAGGTAGCAACGGCCACCATCATAGGCTTGGTACACCTTGATTTCAGTGGTATATTTCACCCCCTGTTCCAACATGGGCGAACCGCAGAGGTTGGTATCGAGGGGCGTCATTTCGATTTCTGGCTGGGAGTAGTAAATAAAATCGGTGGTATCGCTCACATCGGTCAGGTCCACCTCTTTGCCGCCCTGCAACTGAAAATAATTGTAGATGACGTTATTGGAGTGTTCCGTAACGGCCACAGAAAAAGGCAGCGGCGGCAGGTTGCTGAACTTGAACTTGCCATCAGCCGTCTCCAGCTGTTGCTCGCGGTAGTAGCAGCCATCGAGGGTTTCTACCTTTACTTTCACGATCGCGCCTTCTGGGATGACACTTTTTCGACAGATGGCATTGCCGGCCATTTGGCCCTGGATGTGGCGTTTTACCTGATTTCGGAACAGCACCCCCGCCACCGGCGAGGCGATGTTGTTTATTTCCCAAAATGCAGGGTAATAGGTGTGTTCGTTGAAGACCGGCGTTAGAACGGCTGATGCGCCCGGCTCAAACTCAATGGAAAAATACCCGTCTTTATTTGTAAAAATGGGGGGGGTATTTCGGATCCCATTCACCAGGATTTCTACGCCTTTTTGAAAGCAGTCGGTATTTTCAAATCGGACATAACCACTCACCGGCACCGTACTTTGGTCGGTGAAATCCACCCCATCCACGCTGGTATTGGTGGGGTCCAATGTAACCAATCGCGTAGAAGGCGAAAATTTGTGGGGCTCTTCCTGCATAATTGCGGCAACCGTACTGAAGGTTGCGCCGTAATTGCTGCCCTCGCCGGAAAGTGCCGTACCGTAGTCTTTGACCTTGGTTCCGCTGCCTTCGTTGAGGGGAAAGTAGTACTTCAGATCGCTGCGCGCGAGGTCTGTGCCAATGTTGGCCGCGGCCTGTAGGGCGGGCAATGGCACCGTACTGCTGTAAAACGCTATGTCGTCCATAAGGCCCGAAAAATAATTCTGGAAGGAAGCGCCGTTGCGGCGTGCACCCAGCGTCCAGGGGCTGCCCCCGGAAAAATCGGCTGCTACACCCGTAAACGTGTGGTTACCCACAAGGGCTCCATCTTTGTAAAAGGTAACGGCCACCGAACTGCCGCCGCCGGCCTGGTCCATGACAAAAGCCAGTCGGTGGAAACCCATGCCGAGTGCGCCAAAATTATAGGCATTGCCACCCAATTCCAGCATAATGTTGCCGGCGTCTAGGTGTAATCCGAAAAGGGTGGTTCCCCCGTTTTGCTTGGTTAGAATACACTGACTGCCCGCGAAATCAAATGCTTTTACGGTAACTTCAATGGTTGAGCTGTCGGTCAGGTCAAAATTCGTCAACTCAACGTACTGGTTGTTAACCGCGTTGAATTCGAGGGACTGGTTGTAATAGGAACTCTTGATGGGCTTGACCGTAAAGGTGGTTCCCCCACCATAGTTGATACCCGGAATGGCGTAAAAACCTGTTTCGTCCGACAGCCCGGCGTTTACGACATCCGGCTTGTCGGTGGTCCAAGTGGCGCCGCAGAAATACAGTTTTCGCTTGGAAGCGGTCAGGTCAAACGATTTGGAGCCTATCCCTTCGTCAAATTTCCAGTAGTTGACCAGTCCTCTGGCATCGGGCGCCACCGTACGGTTCATGAACATTTGGATTTCCGTTTGGGCAAGCTGGCGGTTGAAGAAGCGCAGTTCGTCCAATTTGCCTTTGTAGGAAGCCGTGCCATCTGCCATTTGGCCCACGTACAAGGGGATACTGTCTGCTTTAATGCTGGCAACAGCGGTTTGAACAAGTTCACCGTCGGCGTACAACAACACAGAGGCGCCATTGTAGGTGGCAGCAATGTAGTGCCAATTGTTGGCCGTTTCTGTTGGGAATGTGTAATCGAGGTTGGTCACACTGCCCACGCCGTTGCCCAGACCGAAGCGCACACCCTTGCCCGAAGCGGCGGGAAGTGTATGCAGCCACCAGTTTTTGGAGAGGGTACTGCCAAGGTCGAAAATAGCGGTCTCGTCGTTGTCGGCATCCAATTTAACCCAGCAAGACAGGGTGAATTGCGTGCGTGGAAAGTCAGGACTGTAATCAGCAAATGCCATATCGTCGCCACCAAACAAGGCTGCTGTGCCGATGGTGGGCGAAACCGTTACAATAGCGCCCGGTACCGGGTTGCCATTGAGTGATTTTACCTGCCCGGTTACCACGCCGTTGGGGTTCAAGAAACCCAGCGCATAACCCGGACGGCCCTCCCCGGAAAGGTTAACGGCCCGCACTTCGTAGGTGTAAAACTTGCCGGCGATGACGTTAAAATCAATAAAAGAGTAGGTATCGCCATCCACGGTGGCCAACAAGGCCCCATTGCGAAAAAGTCTAAAAATAGTGGCGGAGGGCGACAACGGGTCTGGAATCCAGTTGATCTGTACCCTGTCTTCCAAGTCGCCCTCACTGGCAATCACCACGGGAGGGGCCGGGGGCAACAGGAAACGCGACCAAAAACCGGACAGCGAAAAATTTTCTTCTGACACGCTGTTGCCGACAAAAGGTTGGCCAACCGTGAAGGAAGCGTTGTTTTTCAAAGAAATTGCGTTGGAAACACTGCCGTAATTGAAGAAAAGCTCGCTCTTAAAAGTAGGTTTTACCGTATAATTGCACTGGGATGCAACTTGTCCCAATACAGGAACAACCATCCAACAGCACAGCAAAACTATGTATATTGTTATTTTTTTTAACATGACAAAACAGCGTTTTTTTGTCACTGCTGCGTGCTACCTCAGCAGTGTCGTTTTTTAAAATAATAGTGTGCCAAACGAGGGTTTAGTTGGTACGTATGTATATCCAGAGATTGATGTTTTTACTGCGATTTTCGGCAACTCCAGCGTATTCAATAGCGTGCGCATGGTTGCCAGCAGACAATACTCTACCACTAATTTCGGCACTCAGCCAATCAGTGTTCGGTCCTGACGATGCTTCGAACGCAGCCTCTTCTGCTGACACTGCACCACCATCTATCGAATAATCCAAGAAATCGTGTGCATGATAACCACTATTGTCAAGCACATGGCTGTGGGCCATCATGGCATCGGCTTGGAACGTAGCAATAGGCGACGCGGACGTTCTACCGGGGTCGTTGTCTTGACCACCGCTAAACTCTTGCCCTTGAATAAACAGCCCACTGGCATCAGGCAAGGTCGTCATGCCTGTGAGCATGCGGAGTGCACTGGCGGAAGAAAGCGATACCCCGTTCATGGGAACCCAACAATCTCCGTTGACTATTTTGAATTGTGTGGGGTTTAATACCGAATATTTGATATCGCCCAAAGCGCCTGAGCAGGAAACATAATTGGACTTGTTGACACCTAAGGCGTAGGGGGCGTAGCTGAATTTGGTGCGTGGTTTGAGCTCAAAACCATTCAATGTTAGGCTGAGGTAAACAGTTGAAGCAAAAAATTCAGGGCTGAGCATGTTGGTACTGCCCAAATTATAGCCGTAAATGCCGCCTTTTACGGCCACATCAGCCGTTTCCTGCCACAGGGGTGTTGTCGTAAATTCTTCCGCGTAGAGCGTAAAAGTAACGGAATGTATCCCGTCTTCCACGGCATTGCCCTGTGCATCTTTCAACGTACCCTGGATATTGATGGCCCTTGATTGTCCATGAAGTGCTGCGGTAAAAAAGCAGCTTATAAGCAGTGCCCAAATCGAATGGGACAAGAAGAGTTTTTGTTTCATGTATTAAAACAAAGAAAAAAATGATGAAAAAATATTGCTTAGAGATATGAATAAAAACCATGGCAGCTCCGAGATACTGCTTGAAAGGTAAATACCATTGCAAGCGTCTCAGAAAAAACCATCTCCTACGCATTAGTTAATGCGTATGTAAATCCAAAAATTCAGGTTCTTAACACGTGTCTCCGTTGCGTTGGCACTAGACACACCACCGTTGGTGGCTGAATTCATCTGTACTGTGTTGTGGACATGCGCACCAGCCTCCAAAAATCTATTTTCCAAGATAAACTCTTTTTGGTCATTGTCACTTGGTATACCACCTGCAGTATCGTTGTATGATCCTGGATTGGTGGCACCTGCTTGTTCTCGAAAATTATGGGTATGGTTTCCATCTGTGGATGTAGTGCCACCATGCCTATGCCTACTGTACGAATCGCTTTGAACTGTGGCAATTGGTGAACTGGGCGTTCTATCTGGGTCGTTGTTCTGACCGTTGCTGAATTCTTGTCCGCGGACAAACAATCCGCCTGCGTCGGGCAGGTATTCCATATCCGTTAACAGCCGCAAAGCACTGGACGGTGACAATTCAGCACCGTTCATGGGTACCCAGCAATCGCCGTTGACCGATGCAAATTCTGTCGGATTTAAAATAGAGTATTTGACATCGCCCACGGCGCCGGAACAGACAACCGTGTTTGATGTCGCCACGGCAAACGCGTAAGGGGCGTACGTAAGTTCTGTTCTGGGAATTATTTCGTCCTGATCCACCGTTAGCCCGACGAACAGCGACGTTAAGAAAATATTGGCGGCCAACGGTGTAACACTGCCCAGGTAATAGCTGTAAATACCGCCATCCACCGTTACGTCCGCAGACTCTTGCCATATCGCTGTTCCTCCGGTGGCCGTGGTGTAAAGCCGAAACGTGACGTTGTAAACGCCATCGTCCACTGATTTGCCGGCGACATCCGTCAAGGTTCCCTGCATACTGATTCTTGGGTTGTTGGTTTGCCCGTTGAGGGCACCCACCAGCAAAATATTCCATGCAAAAAACCACAGCAGTGTGGTCAAAAAGGAATTAAATTTCATTGTTGTAAAAATTAAAAATTGAAAAAATAGACCAATACCAACAAAAAAATAATCAGTTGGTCCAAATGGCGACTGTATTGAGCGCTAGAAGAAATCCTACCCTAGTTGACACGGATATAGACCCAAAAATTTAGGTTTTTTTGTTGCGTGTTTACAACTCCTTCGCTGGGAGCCGAATGGCTATGGGTACCACTACCAACAACTCTGTTGTAAGCACCTCCAACAACTATTCTTTTCTGATCGTTATTTTGAGCCACACCATAGTTGGGGGTTGAAAGAGAATTCGGCACACCACCATCTCTTAAATAATACCGTCTGTAATCATGCTTGTGCGCCC
>CAIZLM010000318.1 GCA_903933805.1 uncultured Bacteroidota bacterium
TACATCTTAATCCAAAATAACTGGTTAGCGTGGTCGCGTCTGAAACAAAAAAGTGGCTGTTTTTTGTCAGACGAAGCGGATTTTTGTAGGCCGTAGCAGCGCTACGGTCAAAAAAATGGACGAAGTATGGCGGAAAATAGACCTTTTTGGGTCAGGCAGCCTGCCACCTAACCAGTTACAATTCTACATACTACATTGTTGATTTTCATCTGTTCAATGGCATAATTTCTACTTCCATTATTTCTAAACGCGTGTATTCTATGGGATTTCAAAAGATTAGTACACTTGATAGTAAGAACGAGATGCAGCACTTTGTGCGCAGCCTACTTAATGACGTACAAGCATTTGAATATATGCTTGCCAACGATTGGTTCGAATCAGATATTGTACGCATTGGCGCTGAACAAGAAATGTGCCTCGTAGACAACAAAACCCTGAAGCCAGCCTGTATCAACATGGAGGTTTTGGCGCGACTCGGCGACGACAAACCCTGGTGCGTAACAGAATTGGCAAAATTCAACTTGGAAACCAACCTGAGCCCCCGCGAATTCACCGGAGATTGCCTCAGCGCATTGGAAGCAGAAAACCTCCATTACCTCCAAATCATCCAGCATGTACTAGACGAATTCGACGCAAGCATCATCCTGTGTGGCATTCTTCCAACCCTGCGGAAACACGATCTTGAAATGCACAACCTTACGCCAAAAGATCGATACTTCGCCCTGATGGCGGCTATTCAAAAACACCTCCTCGGCACTTCGTTTGAACTGCGGGTAGAAGGCGTAGATGAACTGTTGGTAAAACACGATTCACCGCTATTGGAAGCTTGTAATACCAGCTTTCAGGTACACCTGCAGGTGGCGCCCAACGACTTCGTTAAAATGTACAACATCGCCCAAACGCTGGCAGCACCCATTATCGCCATTGCCGCCAACTCCCCCCTGGTATTCGGACGTAGATTGTGGCACGAAACCAGAATCGCACTTTTTCAACAAAGCCTGGATACCCGCACCACCAACGATCACATGCGGGAAAGACTGCCACGGGTCAATTTTGGCTCGGGTTGGCTCACCGGCGATATCACCGAAATCTACAAAGAAGACATCAGCCGTTTCCGAGTGTTGCTCGCCGGCGACATCGAAGAAGATTCCATGGCCCTGATCCAAGAAGGTATTACCCCAAAACTCCGCGCACTCCAAATCCACAACTCCACCGTGTACCGCTGGAACCGACCCTGTTATGGCATTTCCCCCAACGGAAAACCACACCTGCGCATAGAAAACAGGGTGATGCCCGCAGGACCTACCCCCGTTGACGAAACCGCCAACGCCGCCTTCTGGCTTGGCTGCATGGTGGCCATGGGTGATCATTATCCAGATATTACCAAACATATTGACTTCGTGGATACCCGCGATAATTTCCTGAAATCAGCCAAATTTGGTATCGACACAACTTTTACCTGGATGAAAGATAAAAAAGTGCCGGTTACTGAACTGATACTCAAAGAATTGTTGCCACTAGCAAAAGAAGGCCTGACCAAACAAAAGGTAAATCCAGCCGATATCTCAAAATACCTCGACATCATCGAATCCCGTGCAAAAGAACACAAAACAGGCGCGCGATGGGCACTTAGAACGTTCACAGCCCTCAAAAAAGAAGTGTCAAACGACGAAGCCGTAACCGCCGTAACCGCTGCTATTGTTAAAAACCAAAAAGAAAACAAACCCGTGCACACCTGGAAAGAAGCAACCACCAGAGACCTCGAAAATTGGCACCCGGCAAACATGAAAGTCGAAGAGTTTATGTCAACAGACTTGTTCACCGTCGAAAAAGACGACTTGATCGAGTTGGTCGCTGAAATCATGGACTGGCGCAGAATCCGATATATGCCAGTAGAAAACAACAAAGGAGAACTCATCGGATTGATCTCCTCCCGAATGCTGTTGCGGCATTTCGCCCGCGCCCACAAAATACCCGAACAACAACAAGTTTCGGTCAAAGAAATTATGATCGAAAAACCGGTTACCGTAACTCCTGAAACCAGCATTAAAGAAGCCATGAGCAAAATGCATACCCACCGAATCGGTTGCTTGCCCGTTGTGAAAGGCAAAGACCTGGTCGGAATCATCACTGAAATGGACTTTTTGCGCATCACTTCCCGATTGTTGGAACGACAGGAAAAATAGGACGCACGCCTATTTGACCTTGTATTCCACAAGCATGTTTGACCCACAACACCATGAAAATATCCCCAGCAGTTGCACTCCTACTTTGCGCATCAAATGTGTTTGCCCAAATTTCAGGAACAATAGATGCACGCTTACACGTGGACCAGTTTGGATACCTGCCTGCCGCACAAAAAATCGCCGTGATCTCCAGCCCTCAGATAGGCTATAATGCACCCGCCAACCTAACCCCTGACAGCCGCTACCGCGTAAAACGCTGTTACGACAATGCCACCATTTTTGAAGCGCCCACCACCCCATGGAATGGTGGCGCCGTTCACCAACAGTCGGGAGACAAAGTCTGGTGGTTTGATTTTTCAGCCCTGACCACCAATGGAAGCTATTATCTCTATGACAGTCTCCATAACCTGCGTTCTTATAACTTTACCATCGCCGATTGCACCTACGAAGAGCCCCTAAAACACGCTTCCAGAACCTATTTCTACCAGCGTTGTGGCATGGAAAAAAAACCTCCCTATGCCGATTCACTTTGGTCGGATAGCCTCCCATGCCACATCGGCAACTTGCAAGACAGGGTTTGTTACAACATACAAAACCCCACTCCTGCTTCTGCCAAAGACCTCCATGGTGGTTGGCACGATGCCGGCGATTACAACAAATATGTGACGTTCTCCTATGGCGCATTGATGGATCTGTTGCTGGCTTTTGAGGAAGGGCCTTCCCGTTGGGGTGACAACACCGGCATTCCAGAATCTGGCAATGGAATCCCCGATTTGTTGGATGAAATAAAATACGAACTAGACTGGTTGCTGCGCATGCAACAAGCCAACGGCTCGGTACTCAGCGTGGTTGGCGTGCCAGGCTTTGCCGGCGGAAGCCCTCCCAGCGCCGACCACAATCAGCGCTATTACGGTCCTGCAACAACGGCAGCATCGTTTTCAGCCGCCAGCTCCTTCGCATTGGCAGCACGGCAATTCCAATCAATTCCAAGCATGGCTACCTACACCACAACTTTGCAAAATGCTGCCGTAAACGCTTGGAACTGGGGCGTTTCAAATCCAAACGCAGTGTTTTACAACAGCGGATTACTAGCTGCCGGTGAAAATCAACCCGATGCTTACGAAATTAGTATGCGAAAATTGGCCGCCGCCTGCTGCTTGTTTGCGCAAACCGGCGACGTCGCCTTCCGAAATTACGTTGACAACCAGTACGGAAGTACACACTTGATACAATGGTCCTTCGCCTATCCGTTTGAGCCCCATACGCAAGATATATTGCTCCTATACTGCAAACTTCCCAATGCAACAGCATCGGTAAAAAGTGCCATACTCGAGGCATTTTCCAACAGCATGCAATCGTGGAATGAGGACAATTTACCGTCTTTTTTAGGCCATTTCGACGCCTATTTGGCGTTTCTCCGGGATGACAACTATACCTGGGGCAGCAATCAAACCAAAGCCCACCAGGCCAATATGTTTTTTTCCATGAACCACGCAGGGCTGAATCCATCCAATGCCTCCCACTATAAAAATGCCGCTGCCGGCTTTCTCCATTACTTACATGGCGTGAACCCAACAGGCTACTGCTTCCTATCCAATATGGGACATTACAGCGCCGAGTTTTCTGTACCATCCCTCTACCATGGCTGGTTCGACAATGGAACGGTGTGGGATGACGTCAATACATCCTCCATCGGACCGCCACCAGGCTTTCTGCCAGGTGGCCCAAACCCCAATTTTCATCCCGACGGCAGTTGTGCCTGCGTGATCGCACCACCGGAAAACCAGCCCATTCAAAAAGCTTACAAATCGTGGAACACCGGGTGGCCACAAAATTCTTGGGAATTGAATGAAGTTGCCATCTATACCCAAGCAGCATACCTTCGACTCCTCGCCAATGTGTTGGGGGAAAGCCAATATCCCCCCTCCTGCGTCTTTGAACTCCCAGTAGAAATTATCGGCAGCAACAACGTGTGCGCAGATGGCACCTACCATTATTCTGTTGCTGAAATACCCGGAAGTATCTACCTTTGGGAAGTGACGGGAGGAACCATCGTATCAGGTCAAGGAACACCCGGGGTCTATGTCCTGTGGGATACCAGTGCCCCTTCGCCAAGCATCACCATTCGTCAAACAATACCGTAACCAAGACGCTTCACGAGGAGCCCCTTTAATTAGGTATTGGGCGGCCAATAAACTGAACAATCACAACCCTCAAAAGAAAGTAATAACGCTTACCGTAACTGATTAAAGGGTCGCGTCTGAGACAAAAATGGGCCTTTTTGGGCCAGAAAGTAACCACTAAACCAGGTTGCGCACACAATATCGGCAATTTATGAATACCTACGCGGACAATAAACAAGCGCAAAAAAGCCAATCAGTTGCGGACGGCGTGACTCAAAAGGAGCGTGGCGGTGAATCTTCTTTTCAATTTGCCGATAATCGACCTGAGGCCGTTGCTCAACTAAAAATGCAGGAAATGGCGGACGATAGCCCTCAGACAACGCAGTTAAAAGCTTTCCAGAACATGGCCAACGCCAGGCCATCGGGCATTCAACCTATTCAAATGGTTAGCGGAAAAGAAAATTGGGATAAGTTAAAAAGCAAAATTAGTATCACCTCTGACCCCATTAAAATGGCTGCAGACATTGCAGCAGGCAAAACACCCCTGAATGCTGATGGTGCTAGCATGGCCCGAAGAATGGACAAAAAAGAGCAGATAGCATCTCCAGAACTTTTATTTACGCCGGAGGAAATAAAAAATCACTTGGGTAAATTCGCTGATGGAGCGCATGCTTTTATCACGCCAGAAAAAAATGGAAAAATTAAAGGTGAGTGGGGTTGGGGCTTGGATAAAAACTTTGTGGCGCCCTTGTCAGAAGCTGATGCACTCGTCAGTAAAGCGCAGGGAGAAAAAGGGATTTTTACGCTTGAAGAAGCGTTGGGTATTCCACATTTGAAATCTTGGTCTTGGGCCAGCGAAGTGAACAACCCGGAAAATGCCATGTGGCGTTACATAATACCAAAACCTGAAAACTATACATTATCGATGGCTTCTGGAAGAGAAAGTGGGGCCTATAAGGATGAATGGATCGCAGGTGGAAAATCCCTAGGCGGTGCAACGGAAGCTGTAATCGACAAAATACCAAGAGAAAAACTCCTTTTAGACGTAGCGGAAGGAAAAGTCATAACCGAGGAAGTTAAATTCCCAACTACACAGCAGTACTTTGATGAGTTTAGGGCGCAGGACGCATAAAAAAACGGTCCCTACAAGTAACTGGTTGGTTGGCCTAAACCATCCTACATAAACTTGTAACAGGTACGAAAAATACGAATTAAGGCACTTAAGACAGCAGTTGCAAGCTAAAAATATGGGTTCAATGAACAATTACTGAATACCAGTTGAAGCTTTTAGCGGTTTTGCCAAAGGAAATGATTACTTTTGAAGCCGAAAACAAATGCCTATGACGCGCACATTTATTGTCTCCGCAACCATTCTTCTGACTGCGGTATCCAGTCAGGCACAGGGGGGATATTCCCCAAAAGTAGGTGTCGGCATCGTTTACAATCAGGAGCGCACGTTCCATGTACAAGCTGCTACCTACCGCAACTTCGCCGTCGGTGTTGGATTTGGGAAATTGCGTACCTACGACAAAACCAAGACCTGGAACATCAGTTTGGGCGAACTCAAACACCCCAAAGAACAGCGACAAAGCGCCGATCCGCGTGCCAGTCGCGCTTTCAGGCCCTTTGTTTACGGAAAACAAAACAGCCTCTTCGTGCTGCGTTCGGGGTGGGGGGGCAAGCGTTACTTCTCTGAAAAAGCCAAGCAGAAAGGGGTTGCTGTTGGTGCAAGCTATTCCTTTGGCCCCTCCCTGGGGCTCTTGAAGCCTTATTATCTGGCTTTGGCCCATGAAGGGGGAGCTAATACCTCCTACAGGGTGATTCATCAAAAGTACGCACCTGGGAATGCTGGCATTTTTCTCGACAATACCCGCATCCTTGGCGCCTCTCCTTTCTCACGCGGAATCAGTGAAACGTCCTTTTTACCCGGTGGCAGTGCAGCTATTGCTTTTCACTTGGATTGGGGCGCTTTTGATGAAATGGTGAAAGCGCTAGAAATTGGCTTCTCTGTGGATTTCTTTTTGAAAAGGACCCCCATTTTTGTCAGTGATACACAGAATAAGAATGTCTTTATGAACTTCTTCGTGAATGCGCAATTTGGGAAGCGTCGGTAATTTTGTCGCGCATCCAACCAATTACAAGGCGTAACTGGTTAGCGTGGTCGCGTCTGAGACAAAAAAGTGACCATTCTTTGCCATACGAAGCGGATTTTTATAGGCCGTAGCAGCGCTACGGTCAAAAAAAACTGCGAAGTATGGCGGAAAATGGGCCTTTTTGGGCCAGACAGCATGCCACCTAACCAGTTAACTACAAGGCTACACGAAGCGCACGCTCCAACAACTCAAATACCGCCGGGGTTTCACCCAAAAATTCCCCATCGGCCTCCAACAGCGTCGGTATGGCACCAACGTGTGTTACCTTGATTGACTTGGCCTGAAAGCCGTCTATTTTTCGGTGCTTTAAAACCGTGCCATTGTAAAAACGCGGCGTTTGAAGCATGACTTCCAATTTGGAAATTTCTCGCGCAAAAGTAAGTGCAAAAAGCCCATCATCTGGAACAGCTTGGGGCACCAACTGCATCCCGCCACCTGAAAAACGACACAACCCAATGTTGATGGTGTAAAAACAATCCTCCACAATTTGTCCGTCATATTCAATGCGGGCTTTAGAAAGTTTATACGCCCACAAGTATTGCGCAACAGCAAGTAAGTATTGTATTTTATTACGGACGGGCTTCTCCATCAATTTTTTTCCGATAAATCCATCGTACGCCATTCCCGCCACGTTGACAAAGTAGCGTGCATCCGGATGACCATCGCGCATAAATCGGACATAACCAATGTCCTGCCAAACCGTTTGCAACCGCAGCAACCGCTCCAAACGCAACTGCGGATTGTGGGGAATACCATACTGCCGGGCCCAATCATTGCCCGTACCAAAAGGCAACAGTGCGTAAGTGACCTCCTCCGGGGGCACGTACTTGCGCGCAAAGATTCCCTGTATAATGTCGTGATTCGTTCCGTCACCGCCTATTCCCAAGAGGTAACGCCCGCCTTTTAGTAGCACATCCTCTACCAATCGTGCAGCATGACCAGGCGCCTCCGTAAATTGTACGGCGTATGAAAAGCCTAGATTTTGTAAAACCTGCTCAATTCTCGGCCAATTTCGACCCATCGCGCCACCATGGGCAGTCGGATTGGCGATTATATGCCAAAAAGGTGTTTCCATCATAACATTGCCCGCCGTAAATTTGGGCAACAAAGCTACGTTAGATGGTCGCGTCTGAGAAAAAAAAGTGGCCATTTTTTGACAGATCGCGCGGTATCTAATCAGTTGCGCTACAATAAACCCTCTTTAAGCCAGACTTTTCCGACTTTTGCATTGCATGTGGCGATTTTTCTCTTTGATCAACTTTCGTTCTCCCTGGCTTTGGTTGGGGTTTGGACTGGCAGCGGTACTCATTCGTGGCCTTTTTCTGGATGTCATGGACATAGATGCAGCGCAATATGCGTCCATCTCGCAGGAAATGTTGCAAAACAAATCTTGGATCCAGGTACAGCACCGGTGCGCCGACTACCTCGACAAGCCGCCGTTGTTATTTTGGCTATCAGCAGCCTCCTTTTCGTGCTTTGGCGCCTCTAATTGGGCGTACAAACTGCCGTCCATGCTGGCCGCACTTTTGGGAATTTGGAGCGTGTACCGTTTTTGCCTGCTTTTTTACACGCCCAAAATAGCCCGGCAAGCGGCCTTTATCCTTGCCTCAACCGTTGGATTAATGCTCATTTGCAACGATGTGCGCACCGACACCCTGCTTTTGGGTACAACCACCTGCGCGATTTGGCAGTTGGCCGAGTACCTGCAAACGCAGCGTTGGCGCTATCTATTCGGAGGATTCGCTTGTATCGGCTTGGCGATGCTCGCCAAAGGTCCCATTGGACTGGTGGTGCCGGCCTTTGCCGTGGGTACCCACCTGTTATGCCACCAACGCTGGCGGGATATTTTTAAGTGGCAATGGGTGATCGGGCTGTTGGTGACCACACTGGTACTGGCACCCATGTGCCTAGGGTTATGGCTTCAATTTGATCAACACCCGGAAAAAATGGTCAATGGGCGCACAGGCGTTTCAGGGCTATACTTTTTCTTCTGGGAACAGAGTTTTGGGCGCATTACTGGTGAAAACGTGTGGCGCAACAACACCTCTGCAGCCTATTTTCTCCACGTGTATCTGTGGGCTTTTTTACCCTGGAGCTTGTTGTTGCCGAGCGCAATAAAAGGTGCTTGTTACCAACATTTTTCACCCCTACAAAGATGGTGGAACAGCCTTAAACCCGATGACACCCCGACAAAGAGCGATCCAATAACCCCCAATACCCGTAAACTTGTCGAAAATAACGGCGTAGAATCCTATGCTTTCGGGGCGTTCGTGCTGACCTTTATAGCACTGTCCATGTCACACTACAAATTGCCCCACTACATTTTTATCACATTGCCCTGGGCGGCGGTATTGGTAGCAAGCAACCTCCATAGGATGGACACACAGCCTTCCTCCAAGCGTTGGTTTTGGGGCGTTCTTTATAGTACTGCCATCATTTGCCTGCCTATTTCGTTGTTGCTGCCGGGCTTTGTATTTCCCACAGCAAATCCAGTGTTTTGGAGCGCCTTGGCTGCTGCAATCATCGTTTTGGGTGTTCATATTGTTAAAAACCCATTGCCGGCCGACAGCGATATCCTAGTACAACGGGGTGTATGGACAGCCTTAATCATCGGATTGGTGATAAATTTTCATTTTTATCCCCAATTATTGCCCTATCAATCTGCGAAATCAGTGGTGGAGCATGCCAGAGCCGCCGGAATTCCACCCACCAAAATCGCTTATTTTCACCGGGGAAGCCACGCATTAGATTTCTACAACGGCGATATCACGGAAGATTTTGAATCATTTGAGTCCGTGCGGCAGCACGCAATAACTTCCGGGACCTTTTGGCTTTATGCGGACGAAGCCGGGAAGGGGGAACTGTCGTTGGCCGGCGTACGTTTTGAAGTGACTGGAACCTTTCCACACTTTCAGGTAACCCTCCTCAAAGCAGGGTTTCTCGACCCTGCGCAACGCGCTTCCACCTTGGATACATTCTACCTTTTAAAAATCCCGGCAGAACAAAATTAACGGCTGGATGCGCCAAAATTCAATTTTTTTTCAAAATATTACATCCTGCAAATCACAACCGATTACTACAACCCAAGACAAAATGGAAAAGCCCTGGTTACAGCACTACCCGGCAGGTGTACCCGCCAATATTGACCCCAACGCATACCCAAGCGTTGTTGACATGCTCGAAGAGTGTTTCAACCGCTTCAGCGACCGGCCAGCCTATTATTTCATGGGGAAAATGCTGACATTTCATCAAATAGATACCATGAGCCTGCAATTCGGCGCTTACCTCCGCTCCCGCGGACTTGAGCCGGGCGATCGTATTGCCTTGATGATGCCCAACATCATGCAAAATCCGATTGCCATGTTTGGCGCCCTGCGTGCCGGGTTGGTTTTGGTGAACACCAACCCCCTTTATACCCCACGCGAAATGCGGCACCAGTTTGTTGATGCTGGGGTAAAAGCCATCGTTATCGCTGAAAATTTTGCCGCAAACCTGCAACAGGTTATCGGCGACACCCAAATCAAAACAGTCATTTTAACCTCTATCGGTGAAATGCTGGGACTAAAAGGCTCCATCGTAAATTTTGTGATCAGAAAGGTCAAAAAAATGGTGCCAAAATTCCATCTACCCAATACCGTCTCTTTTACCGCCGCCATCAAGGAAGGTCAAAAATTTACGATTCAACCCTTCCCATCCAGCCCTGATGATACCATTGCACTGCAATACACCGGTGGCACCACAGGCGTTTCTAAGGGCACGATGCTCACCAACCGCAACTTGGTGGCCAATATGCTCCAAATACGCGCCTGGCTCGCCCCGCTTTTCAAAGAAGGCGAGCAACCCATTGTGCTCTGCCCATTGCCAATGTACCACATATTCTCTTTCACCGTCAACTGTTTGGCCTTTATGAACTGCGGAGGTTCCAACGTGCTGATTGTAAACGCCCGAGATCTCCCCGCACTGATCAAAGACTGGAAAAAGCACAAGCCAAACATTGTTACAGGAGTGAACACGTTGTTCAATGGCTTGCTCAACCACCCTCAGTTCGACAGCATCGACTTCAGCAGCCTGCGCGCCTGTGTGGGTGGCGCCATGGCCATACAGCGCTCCGTGGCTGAACGCTGGCAGCAACGCACCGGATGTCAGCTCACAGAGGGATACGGCATGACGGAAAGTAGCCCCGTACTCTGCGTTAATCCAACAGACCAATCTATGCGAATCGGCACGATCGGAATGCCTGTACCCTCTACCGACGTCAGAATTGTCGATGACAATGGCAATCCCCTCCCGCCCGGTCCAGACCACGTGGGCGAAATACAGGCCCGCGGCCCGCAAATCATGAAAGGCTATTGGCAACGGCCCGATGCAACCGCCGAAACCATCAAAGACGGTTGGCTCTGTACGGGTGATATCGGCTTTATGCACCCCGATGGCTATTTTCAAATTGTGGATAGAAAAAAAGACATGATTCTCGTGTCCGGTTTCAATGTTTACCCCAATGAAATTGAAGATGTTTTGGCCATGCACCCCAAAATACTCGAATCCGCAGCCGTTGGCATATCCGATGATAAATCTGGCGAAGTCGTAAAGGTCTTTATCGTCAAAAAGGATGCTTCCTTGACGGTAGAGGAAGTACTGATGCATTGCCGAGAAAACCTTACAGGGTACAAAGTGCCAAAACAAGTGGTGTTTCGAGAACAATTACCGAAAACAAATGTTGGAAAAATCCTTCGCAGGGAGTTGCGCGATGAAAATCATTAGCCAAGCGCCTTTCGCCAGGCGTTGACACCATGACATCTCCCCATAGACCAGTATGCACAACAAAATCCGCTCAATCAATCAAGTATGAAAGTTACTGAACACCTGCATAAATCAAAAGATAGAACACTTGTTTCATTTGAGGTGCTGCCGCCACTCAAGGGCGGAAGTATGCAGTCTATTTTCAATACACTGGACGCCCTGATGGAATTCAAGCCACCTTTCATCGACGTGACCTACCACCGGGAAGAGTTTTTGTATAAAAAACGCCCATCCGGTTACTACGAAAAAGCATCCATCCGTAAACGCCCCGGAACGGTGGGAATATGTGCCGCCATTATGCACCGTTATGGCGTAGATGCCGTGCCCCATTTAATTTGTGGTGGTTTTACCGTCGAAGAAACAGAAAACGCCCTGATTGATCTCAGCTTCCTCGGCATAGACAACGTGCTGGCTTTGCGCGGGGATGCCCGGCAGTTTGAAGACAAATTCATTCCGGAAGACGACGGCCATAAATTCGCCCTAGACCTCGTAAAACAGATTTCAGAGATGAATACGGGCAAATACTTGGACCAAAATATCCAAAATGGCCAACCCTCAGAATTCTGTATCGGCATCGCAGGGTACCCGGAGAAACACTTTGAATCGCCCAACATCGCGTCCGATTTGCATTTCACCAAAGAAAAAGTAAAGGCAGGCGCCGACTATATTGTGACCCAAATGTTCTTCGACAACCAAAAATTCTTTGAATTCGTGGATGCCTGTAGGGCCTCCGGTATCCATGTACCCATCGTGCCAGGACTAAAACCGCTCACCAAACGCTACCAACTCAACTCCATTCCCAGAAAATTTTTTGTCAATATGCCCGACGATTTCGTCAATGCCATCGTAAAAGCAAAAGACGATGAAGCCGTCAAGGAAGTTGGCATAGAATGGTGCATCGCTCAAAGCCGCGAGCTCAAAGCTGCCGGTGTACCCTGCCTGCACTACTATACCATGGGCGATACCGATACGGTGAAACGGATTGCCGCATCTGTCAGCTAAATTCACACCATGAAAGTAGCAGGTTTTACCTTTGTACGCAATGCCCTGCGCTACGATTACCCCATCGTAGAAGCCATTACCTCCATTTTACCCATCTGCGATTATTTCTTGGTGGCAGTTGGAAAATCCGACGATGATACCCTGGCACTCGTACGCAGCATCAGCGATCCAAAAATTCACATCCTAGAAACGGAATGGGACGATTCGCTCCGCGAAGGCGGAAGGGTGCTTGCCCTCGAAACAGACAAAGCTTTCCAGGCTATTCCGGCTGAATATGACTGGTGTTTCTATATTCAAGGCGATGAATGTGTGCATGAAGACGACCTGCCTGTCATCCGTGACGGGATGGAACTATGGCTCCATGACGTAGATACGGAAGGGTTGTTGTTTCGATACCGGCATTTTTATGGCTCTTTTGATTTCATGGGTATGAGCCGTCGCTGGTATCGCCGGGAGATACGCATCGTGCGAAACAACAAAAACATATTTTCCTATCGCGATGCACAGGGCTTCCGAAAAAAAGGCGGTACATCGGGTAAAAAATTGACGGTACGCTTCCTTCAAGCCCATATTCACCACTATGGCTGGGTGCGAAATCCAGGATTACAGCAACAAAAACAATTGAGCTTTAAACGACTGTGGCTCACCGATGACGACGTGGTAAAGCATGTTGGAACGGCCGAAACCTTTGTTTACGATGGATCCGAACCCTTACAACGATACGAAGGAACACACCCCAAGGTAATGCAGCCCCGCATAAAGGCCCAAAATTGGCAATTTGAAAGCGATCCATCCAAAGTGCGCTGGCCCCTGAAAGACCGATTGTCGCGCTGGGTGGAAACCCTGACCGGATGGAGACCAGGGGAATATCGGAATTACCGAATGCGATAAAGTCAACGTCAGGGGTGCTTTACTGAATTGTAAAGAAATCAATAATTCAATCGGTTGACCCTACACCTTCCGTACATCCTTTTTATTTTTGTGCTTGCAATGAAAACTTCCGAGCAAGTATGAATATTCGTGTCAGTATCATTATTCCCAGTCGCAACGAAGCAAAATACATCGCGGCTACCCTCTCCCAATTCGAGAACATGCTGGAACACCACAACCTTGAAATTATTGTTTCCGACGCAAACAGTACCGATGGCACGGTAGAACTTGTGCAAAACTTTGCCCAACGATTTCCTGGCCGCGTGCTACTCGCCCAAAAACCCGGAAAACAAAACATTGCCATCGGCAGAAACTATGGCGCCAGCAAGGCAACAGGTGATATTCTCTTTCATACCGACGCCGATGTACGCATTCCCAATCCTGAAGGCTTTTTTCCCAATATCCTGCGTATTTTTGACAACCCCAATGTCGTAGCAACCACTACCCCTATTTGGGTTTATCCAGAAGAATCACGCTTGAAAGACAAACTCTACCACATTGCCATGAACAGCACTATACTCATGTCTTTTGGTATTGGATTATACCTGGCAAAAGGAGAATGTCAACTGGTTCGAAAAGATGTTTTTGACCGCATTGGAGGCTACAGCGAGCACCTCGTTGCCGGTGAAGATTGTAATCTTTTTTACCGTTTGTGTAAAGAAGGCCGCATTGTTTATAGCCGCCAATTAAGTGTTTTCCACTCGCCTCGCCGTTTCCGTCAGTATGGCTACACCCGCCTGTCGTTTATCTACCTGCGCGAAGCCATTTGGATGGCCATGGGGCGGCGATCTTACGTAAAGGAATGGGAGGCTGTACGATAATTGTGTGTTGCTGGAGAGTCTCCGTTACCATATCTGCTTATAAATGGTTAGGCGGTCGCGTCTGAGACAAAACGTGGTCCTGTTTGTCTCAGACAGTGTGCCGCCTAACCATTTACCCTATTGGTATTTAACGGTCACCTCTTCCATCACATCGCCAGGCTGTAATTGATCGACCACATCCATACCTGATTTGACTTTGCCGAAGATGGTGTACCGACCATCCAAATGTGGCGTGGGAGAATGGGTGAAGAAAAATTGCGTTCCTTCTGTATCTGCTCCTGCAGAAGCCATTCCGATATAGCCTGCTTGGTCGTACGATTGCAAACCAATTTCTGTACGAAGGGTGTAATCCTCTGCGCCATAACCATCCCCACGGGGACAACCACCTTGGGCTACAAAATTGGGTACGATGCGGTGAAAATTTTTGCCGGTATAGTAGCCCGTAGAGGCCAACTCCAGAAAATTAGCGACAGAACCCGGCGCAACGTGCGGGAAAAATTCCAATACAATGCTACCCTTCGGCGTCAGAATGGTGACTTGCGTGGTCTGGGTAACCAGCTTGAGGCGCTCCCAATTGATGGGGTGATTCCAGGGAATAACAGGCTTGGCCGGCTCCGGACGTTCCTCAAAATATGCAATGGCCTTGTCAAGCGCCATGTACGCCTCTACATCCCGGGGCATTTTTAGTTTAGAAAGATTGTTTTTTAAATCAACAACACGGGCAGAATCCCGCAATGTCTTGAAATTCAATATACTCGAGGTAAACCCTTCAGACATGCCGGCAATCAGCCCTGCATCGGCAGAGGCAGCGGCCTCCCGCAGATAAGCATACATCTCCCGCCGTACCCCCTTGGATCCCTCTCCGAAAAAACCATAAAAATCCGGGCGTTGCATGATGGCAAGCAGGGTTTCTGCTGCTGCTGTTTTGACTGCCGGATGCGGATCATTAAAACCCTTGTCGTGGATCCAGCGGTAATTCCAGCCAAACTCTCCCAACGCACCCAAGCATGCAGCTCGGTCATAAGGGCTTTTTGACTGTTGGAACATATCTTTCAACCGATAATTGACAAAATCCTTTGATTGGGGCTCAAATTTGCCGGAAAGGAACTTGTTGGATGCCCGAAACAAGGCAATCTGGGCAAATATGGGCAGCGCTGCATTGTCTTGGGTAAGTCGCCAGTACCAATCGGCGTCTTTGGCTTGCCCATTTAACACAAAGAAATCTGCCGCTGTTCGGCTGATGTGTGGATTGGGGTCGCCTATCAGGGGGGTGACGATGGAACGCACCGTGTCGTAATCAAATTTAGCCAAAGCATTGATAAGCTCACATGTGACTCGCCAGTCTTTCTCATCATTGATCACCTTGGACAACATGCCAAAAGCCGGCTTTGTGGCAGACCTTCCCAGGGCTTTTGCCAAAGCCATCCGAATATCTGGATTTCTCGACGCCCGAACAAATGCCACTGAAATCTGAATGGCCTGGGCGCTGTCGGGTACGATGTTTTTAGCCCGTGCCAAATAATGGGCCGCCATCAACCTCGCTGGCTCCGGCATTCGCTCATTCGACACGTAAGCAACCATTTGACTGGTGGCAGCCGGCTCTACAATCCCGCGAACACCAAAACGATAAATCGCCCGGCACTGGCCTTCCAACAGTAAGGTGTCAGTCAACTTGTACGTGGTGACTGCCGCAATATTTTTGAGTGATGCAATGCTGCCACATTTGCCAATGGCTTCCAACACAACGGCGTTGAAATGCTGGTGCAAGGAAAGAGAATCTGTGGCGTCAAACGCCTTAACCAACACCGCCTCACAAGGACCTGTCCCAATTTGGCCCAATGAAAATGCCGCGGCAATCCGTACCTCCTCCACAGGGTCGCCGAGCAGGGGCACGAGGGGCTGAATGGCTGCGCTGTCACGGGTGGAAGCAAATGCCAACGCCGCGAGATACCGTATGGTAGCATCTTTGTGCTGGAGGTAATGCAACAAACTGTCGGTTTGGTGCCTATCGCGAAAATCATGCAGCCGCTGTACGAGCTTATTGTTGAGGTCTAGATTGACCTTCCCGGGTTTGATCTTGTCTTTGTCAGGGTCGGGTGGCGTACAAGCTATCGTGCCACAAACAATTAACACCCACAAAACATTAAAAATTCTCATAATATATAAGTCAAAATTTTTTCTTACCGGTGACAAAAGTAAGCAACTCCACCGGGTCAGAGTATCCTTTTTGCAGTAGCGGTTTGTTGTAGGGTGCCATCGGGCGCTATCCCCTGGAGCAGCACAACACCGGGTGTTTTGCCAATTTCAAGGCTACCCAAGGTATCATCAAAGCCAAGCGCTGCTGCGCCATTGAGTGTCGCCCATTGCAACATCGTTTCAAAGGGCACGTAACTTTGGAACCGCGCAATGGTTTTCATTTCCTCCAATATGGAGAGTTGCCAGTTCGAGGTGAGGCTGTCTGTGCCGAGGGTAACACGTGCATTGGCATCCAAGAAAGCACGATAATTGGGTAGGTTGTTTTCAATGTATAGGTTCGCATTGGGACAAGTAGCCCAGAAAACGTGCGGACTCCAAGCCTGGGCGGCCGCGATATCAGGGCCTGAAGTCAAGGTATTGTGGACAAAAAGGGTTCGGTTGGCCGGATTCAGGTGCGCGAGGGCATAGTGAATGGCCGTTTGGCCTGTCGCCTCAAATTGATCCAGTGAGATACCAAAACCCGCATAAAAATCAAGAAATCCACCTGTTTTCGAGAGAAACAACGCCTGTTCCGGTGGCGTCTCTTGGTTGTGAATGCTCACCGTAATACCCGTTTCGGCGTTGAACGCATTGATTTTTTTAAACAGCGTTTTACTGACCGAATAGGGCGCATGGGGCACCATGGAACGGGCGCTGCCGGGGGCCAAGGTAAGCTGTTCGTACACCAATGAACCATCACCAAAAGTTTTTTCCGCCGCCGTGTCTTGTAAAAAATCAAAAAGCTCCACAAAGGTGTGGTAACGCATGCGGCCCCTGGACTTTACCTCAAAGGTATCAGGCACGTTGGAAATGTCGCCCAAGGCAACAATACCAGCTTCCAGCATGTCCTGTTCTGCCTGTTCAATGGCAGCGGCGATGACCTCTGCCGGCGCATGTCGTTGCGTTACCACGCCTTTGATAAAAGGTATCAGACCAGTACCCGTATGTACTTTACCCTTCATGTGGGAAAGTTCGAGGTGACAATGGGTATTTACAAAACCCGGAACCAACACCCCAACATGGTGTTCTACAGTGGCCGGGTCGTGTACGTCGAGCGGCTCAATGGCGAGAATTTTTCCGGCATCGTCCGCAATAAGCACCATATTTTCGAACGGTTTTGAAGAAATGGTATAAATTTTATCAGCAGTAATTTTTCGCATATA
>CAIZLM010000319.1 GCA_903933805.1 uncultured Bacteroidota bacterium
GCACACTTCCTCAAACAGTTCGTAGATCAATTCGCGCTCCTGAAACATGTAGGTGAATCCCGTGAGGGCGCCCGTATCGACACCAATAACGGTATCACAAACCAAGTGGTCTGCAATGCGGGAGAGCTCCATGATGATCACCCGCATATACTGCGCCCGTTTTGGGAGCTCACATCCGATGAGCTTTTCCACCGTCATGTGCCAGCCCATATTGTTGATGGGGGAGGAGCAGTAGTTGAGCCGATCGGTGATGGGCGTAATCTGGTTGTAGGGACGGTGTTCGGCTAATTTTTCGAAAGCCCGGTGGATATAACCGATGGTAGGCTCTGCATGCACAATTTTTTCCCCGTCCATTTTCAGCACATTCTGAAAAATACCATGGGTAGCAGGGTGCGTCGGTCCGAGGTTGAGGGTTGCGAGTTCTCCGTCGAGGTTGTCGAGGGAGGAAAAGTATGATTGAACTTGCATGTTGTCGTTGCGATATTCCAGAAATTACGTGTACCAGACTATTCTATCAGGGAAAAGCCAGGGTCTGTAACCTGGCAAACTGTAACGCCCGATGCCCAATTTTAGTCAAAAGTTTGTCCCACATGCCCATCCCGGCCAAAAAAGCGGTCGTCTTTGTCGGTTCTGGTACCATCTTCCAAGCGATATTCTTTTCTCAGGGGAAATACGTCTAGGTCATCCACGTTCAAAATACGGCGCAGGTCGGGGTGTCCGGTGAACACAATTCCGAAGAAGTCATATTCCTGTCTTTCCATCCAATTGGCCGTGGGCCAAAGTCCAGTAGCAGAGGGCACATGCGGGTCATCTTTTGGGAAAAATATTTTTACCCGCAAACGTATATTATCATGCCAGTTGTGGAGGTGGTAAACAACCCCCAACTCCTGCCCAGTTTGGTCAGGGTAGTGTATCCCACACAAGGTGGTGAGGAAATTAAACTGCAATTGTTCGTCATCCCGGAGCATCGCAAGTAAGTTGATGACCTGCTCGCGGGTGGTGTGAATGTTCAGAATATTGTCAAGAGCAGTTTCGGATGAATGTACCGAGCCAGGCAGAAGTTGTTCGAGCCGGGCGAGTATTTGTTCCTGTGCCATATTTATTGTTGGTTTTGAGGGTATAAATGGGTTGCAGAAACCTTAATTGTTATCCGATTTGATATTTCTCCAAAAGGTGTTGGTATTCGGGAGAGTGGCGACGGCGTGATGGCTCATTTTTCACCAATTCCTGAATTTTCAAAACGCCATCGATGATTTGTTCTGGCCGGGGAGGGCAACCGGGCACATACACATCCACGGGGATCACCTTGTCTATGCCCTGTAGCACAGAATACGTGTCAAAAATACCACCCGAACTGGCGCAGGCACCCACAGCAATCACCCATTTGGGTTCGGCCATTTGGGTGTACACTTGTTTGAGAATAGGCGCCATTTTTTTGGAAATGGTACCCATCACCATCAGCAAATCGGCCTGACGGGGGGAAAAAGACAAACGCTCCATACCAAATCGGGCCAAATCATAGTTGGTCCCCATGGTTGCCATGAATTCAATGCCACAGCAGGATGTTGCAAACGGCAAAGGCCAAATGGAATTGGAACGTGCCAAACCAACGGCTTTTTCCACGCTGGTCAACTGGTACCCTTCACCGATGTAACCTTCCAGTACTTCTTCTTTTGTAACACTCATATTTGATGACAATTGACTTTAATGTTCTGGGAATTGTGACGGAACTTGCTTATTTGTCCCAATCAAAGGCGCCTTTGCGCAGTACGTAGTAAAATCCTACCAAGAATACGGCTACAAACATCAACACCGCTAAGAAGCCCTGTACACCCATGCCGATTTCCTTGAAATGCTGAAAATTGACGGCGTAGGGATAAAAGAATATTACCTCAACATCAAAAAGCACAAAAAGTATTGCCGTCATGAAATATTTGATCGATATCGGCATACGGGCATTTCCTTGCACCTCGATGCCACACTCAAAACTCTCATCTTTTTTTGCGCCACGACGACGAGGACCCAACATGGGTACCAATCCCAAGACCAAGGCCACAAAGCCAATGGCTACCAGTGATTGTAATAAGATGGGTACGTATCCTGAAGGCTCCATTTTTTCAAAAAATTATGTTGTTGCATGCACGACAGTTGTTTGAATCGATCCCAACCAAGTGGTACCAAAAGCCAACCAACTTTTATTCGCCGCAAAGGTATCAAAAAGCATTTCAAACTTTTCGGTGCATTCGCCTTTCCTTGTAGTTATTGCGTCTAATTTGGAATTTATCCACCGCATTTTCTCCAAAAAAAAACGCAATATTTGCAGGACTAAAAAATATGCTATGAACCGTGCTGCTTTTTTCGGCCTAGCCGTCGCTTTCCTCACCCTCGTTTTTGTCTTTTCGCAGGCGCTGCCCAACGAACAGCCTGTGGATCAATCAGGCACTTCTAATGACCGGCAGTTGTTTTTTGCCAGCTACGGCTCTCCACGCTTGAATGGTGTTGCCGATGACGATGTCTGGCAAACAGTAGAATGGCTCCCACTAGATCAGTGCTGGGTGGGTGTGGCGCCAACCACCACGGATTGTGCCGGGCGATACAAAATTGCTTGGGACGAAAACAACCTGTATGTGTTGGCTGAAATTACCGATGATACCCTCATTGATACCCATACAGACGGACTAACCAAGTATTGGGACGATGATTGCCTGGA
>CAIZLM010000320.1 GCA_903933805.1 uncultured Bacteroidota bacterium
GGTGATGATTTTGTAGCGGTCATCCGAAGGGTCTTCTATGTTGGCGCCACTGTCAAAAACCAGGAGCCCGGCATTAAACGCCAGCACAAACCACTTGTAACCGGCTTGATCTACCGTAACCTGGAGTAGATTGTTGGCTGGAGCGGCAGGAAAATTCAGCCAAGTACCGTCTGCTTTCCGGACAGCAATGGGGGCCTTTGCACCAAAATTGCTGATCCACAGGTTGCGATCATCATCAAAAGCCATCCCCCCGATGGCCGTACGGGTTTCCCCGGCCGCACCGGCATTCTGAAGGATTGAATTGCTTTTGGTGTAACACTGCGCTGTAACGCCTGGTACCGTGGCTTCCACCAGTCCACCCACAAAACTGCCTACATAAAACTTGTCGGCATCCATTGGATCAGCTGCCACGCGCCACATATCTTTGTCACAGTCGAGCAACTTGATTTCCGGATTGGTTTCACCGGAGAAACGACTCCAGTCATTGTTTTCAAATATATATACACCCGAACGGAACTCATACAATGGAGAGAGATTCGACTGAACCCCGGGTGTAGCGAGGTACACCTTGTCGTTTGCAATGGAAATATCGGTGGTGATGTGGCGAAAAGGAGAATTAAACACAAATTTATCACAAACACCAAGGTTGTGGTCGTAGTATCTGAAGCCATCGTTTTTATCGGCAAACCAGAATTTCTTTGGATCAACCTCTAGGCCATACAAGGGAAATTCTGCAACACAAGGCCCGTGAACTTCGTAGCGCGCGCCGCTTTCCTCCAGGTATTCCACCGTGCCTATGCCATACGTACTCTCATTCGACCAACCCATCATCAAGCCCTGGTTTTCTGCCGTAAGATACTTCACCGTAAAGTTCTCCTTGACCGCAACATCGCTGAAACCAGTGCCGTCAAATCGCTGAACCTTGTCGCCAACCCCCAGCATCAAGCCCCCATTCCACACCGACAACGCACTGACAGGAATACCAGCCGGAAACCCATCCGCAGCGCCCACAGCATACCAACGACTAAAATCAGCCGGGTTTTCATCGTTCTCCGGAAGCCTGAAAAGCCCGTCCTCTGTGGCAGCCCACAAGTACCCCCCGTACACAGAAACAGCACGAACAGGAACATTCGTAAATACGGTATAATCTGCTTCCGCACGCGCCACATCAAATTTTAACACCCCAAAACCACAAGCAAAGTAGGCTTTTCCGCCATCAAAAAAAATATCATATATCTTTTTGTCCCCAATGATGTTGGTATTTTTTTTGATAAAAGGCAGGTTAATCACCGAACCATCTGCCGGATAATAAAGATCGAGGTTGCTGTTGGTGTAGGAAACAATCAGGGCCCCAACGGTCTTGTTATAACGTATTAAATTGATGCCTACATCGCTCAAACCCTCTACTTTCGTGATAAAATTGACCGCTCGGTCTGCTTTGTCAATTTCGGCCACGGCCCATTCCGTCGCAAAATAAACTTTCGCATCGCTTTGGGTCACATAGGTTGTCCGCTGCCATGGAAGGTGTTGTCGCCAGGAACCTATTGACAGTGTAGAACGTTGCGTGGTGTCCGACTGGCCAAAAACACTTGTTCCAAAACCGATCAACAGGAGCCAGCAGGCAATCCGGGGCGCCACAGGGTTTTGTGCCAAGGGAAAGCGGCGATTTACATGACCCATACTGCATAAAAACACCCAGATGTTCTTGAAGCACACCACCGCGCCCGTCACCAATCCCGTGTTATTCCTGCGTTGTTCTACTACGGCTTTCATTGTCTGTTGTTTGTGTATTAGGTGATAAAACTGAACTGCAAAGCGATATTTTTGGGCGTTCGTGTACATTTGCGCGGTCAGTAGCTCCTCAAGGCAAAAATTCAACCCGTTGAATGGCGCAACACAACTCAAACTGGTTGCCCGACAAGCAAGAACGCAAACATCTTCGCTACCTTTGTACCTGAAAAAAAATAAATGCCACTGAGCTCGTTCCACAATCCAAGCCTCCTGGAAGCCGGCTGCGATGAAGCAGGTCGGGGTTGCTTGGCTGGGCCGGTGTTTGCCGCAGCCGTAATACTGCCCAAAGACTTTGTGCACCCATTGCTCAATGATTCGAAACAACTTTCAGAAAATCAGCGGAATATTCTGCGCAAGGTGATAGAATCAACAGCGCTGGCTTGGGCAGTTGCCGAAGTAAGCGCGGTTGAAATTGACCAAATCAATATCCTGAAAGCGTCGTTTCTGGCGATGCACCGAGCGCTGGACCAACTGACAATTCGGCCGGAATTCTTGCTCATTGATGGCAACCGATTTTATCCTTATCCCGAAACACCGCATCTTTGCATCGTAAAAGGCGATGGAAAGTATGCGTCCATTGCAGCAGCATCGGTATTGGCCAAAACTTGGCGCGATGAGGCCATGCTCAAGATGCACCAAGAATATCCTGAATATGGCTGGTCTGGCAACAAAGGCTACCCAACAAAGGCCCACCGTGCAGCCATAAGACTTCACGGTGCCAGTCGCTGGCATCGACGCTCTTTTCAGTTGCTACCCGCCGAAGAAGCGTTGGAGTTGTTCTAAAACACGGTATAAGATATTGCCCGAAAACCATTGATTTTCATTCATTATAAATCGTCCACTCAAATATACCTTGTATGAAAGCACTCAAAATTATTATTTATACCCTGCTGGGAATCGCTGCACTCATTGGCGGTTTGGGTATTTTTGCAAAAAGCAACTACCACATCGAACGCAACATCGCCATTGATGCACCCAAGTCTATGGTCTATGACCAAGTGCTGCTGTTTAAAAACTTTCACGAGTGGTCCCCTTGGAGCCACTTGGATCCAAACATACAACTCGAATATTCCGCCACAGACGGCAGTGTGGGTTCAACCTATGCCTGGGAAGGAAACAACGATGTCGGGAAAGGCAAAGAAACGATCACGAAGATCTCGCCAGAACGCATTGATATCACCCTGGATTTCATCAAACCGTTCGAATCAACGGTTCCTACATCTTTCGTGGTGGTGGGCGATGACCAAAATACCACAGTGACCTGGAATTTCGAGTTTCACATCCCTTTTCCGTACAATGTAGGCGCAATGTTCACCGACATTGACAAGGCCATGGGGGGAGATTTTGAGCGCGGACTCGGATACCTCAAACGCCGGTGTGAAGGAATGGCCCATAAAAAATTCAATGGGTACGAAGTGGCCGAAGAAGAAGTACCAGCCGCATACTACATAGGCATCCGGAGAACATTGCCGCTGGAGGAAATCCCGGCCTTCTACGCCGAAAGTCTGCCCAAAATCATGGCCACAGCCACCACCGAAAAACTGACGGTGGCAGGACCGCCCTGCGCCCTGTATTGGACTTTTGACGACGTGAACAACACCACCGATATGGCCGTTTCCATCCCCATGACGGAGGAAAAAAAACTTGGGAAAGAATATAAACTGTACCAATTGGGTGGAAACAAAGCATTGATAATCAACTATATGGGCGACTATGGCAACATCAAAGAAGCCCATAAAGCCATGGGGGCCTATATGTCAGGCAACAAACTACGGACAATCCCCCCCATCGTGGAGTCCTACATCACAGACCCAAGCGTGGAACCCGATACCACCAAATGGCGCACAAAATTGATCTACTTCGTGGAATCATCTCCTGACTCAACCTCGGTGGACCAATAAAACGGAGTACCCCATTGCAAAAAAGGCATGCAACGCACGGACCGCGTTGCATGCCTTTTTTGTAATGTAACTGGTTAGCGTGGTCGCGTCTTAGTCAAAAAAGTGGCCTTTTTGGGCCATACAGCGGAACACCCAACCAATTGCGAAAATCAACGAATGGCCTCCTCCACCAACAAGGAAAAAAAGTCGCCCAGCGCCCAGCCGTACGCTTTTACTTGTTGTGGCACAAGGCTTGCCGGCGAGATTCCCGGTATCGTATTGGCTTCCAGGAGGTGAAAAGTGTCGCCGACCAAGATGTAATCAAACCGAACCACGCCACGGCATTTTAACAACGTGTACAGCCTTGCTGTCAACTGCTGGCATTGTTGCGTCAACGCCTGCGACAAATCCGCCGGCGTTATCTCCTTGGATCTGCCTTCATACTTGGCCGCAAAATCAAAAAACTCCGTTTCCGGGATGATTTCTGTGATGGGCAACACCACCACTTCCCCGTTCACCCGCAATGCGCCATTCGCAAACTCACGACCAGGCAAAAAAGACTCCACAACCACCTCAGTACCAAAGCGAAAGGCTTCCTGAATGGCTGGATCCAACGCCTCAGGCGATTTCACTTTTGATACGCCAAAACTTGAACCATGGCTGTTGGGCTTGACAAACATCGGAAAGCCTAGTTCCAGCAATGTATCTCTGTTCCAGCCCACTCCCTGGTGCAAGAGCACCGACTTTGCCAGGGGCACCTCATACGGCGCCAATTGCATCTTGGTGTTGTGCTTGTCCATGGTAAGCGCGCTCACATAGCCGTCACAACAGGTATAGGGAATGCCCAACATTTCTAAATAACCCTGCATTTTACCATCTTCGAGCGGGCTCCCATGGAGGGCTGCAAAAGCTACGTCAAAAGAAATGCGCTCGCCGTGGAGCAGCAAGGAAAAGTCGTTTTTGTCAATCGACGTACCCGATTCCAGGTCACGCCAATCTGATTTTTGAATGTCAATTAGAAACGTGCGATAACGATCCTTGGGCAAATGATCGCGTACCACCTGTCCGCTTTTGAGTGAAATGACGCGTTCCTCGGAATCACCACCCGTGAGAATAGCTATGTTTTTCATGATATCAACGGTCTGTTTGAACTTCTGCAAAGGTACATCGGCTGATGCGGCGGCGGTCAGCAAATTTACGCAGCAATAATCCGTGATATTTGTTGATATTTGTTCCACAGTAACTGGTTAGCGTGGTCGCGTCTGAGACAAAAAAGTGGTCATTTTTTGCCAGATGAAGCGGATTTTTGCAGGCCGTAGCAGCGCTACGGTCAAAAAAATCTGCTGAGTATGGTGGAAAATGGGCCTTTTTGGGCCGGACAGCGTGCCACCGAACCAGTTGCGTTCCACAAACAGTACAAAATTCACAGCACCAACAAAC
>CAIZLM010000321.1 GCA_903933805.1 uncultured Bacteroidota bacterium
ACAAAGTACTGCCAATACCATACAGGTCGCCAAATGCATCGAAGTAAAGCCCGTACAAGGTATTTCCAGACTCCAGGGGCTGAAAAGCATTGATATTGCCGTTGGTCAGGTTGATGGTCACTACCCTATTGACAGACGGATCATACCCAAACAAAGCCCCATTGGTGGGGTCAAACACAATGTCCGACAGATGCCACGCCCCAATTATCGGCGTGAAGGACGTTGGAAATCCGGCGGTTTCCAAGTCGATTTTGGCCAACTGAACATCAATACCCGCTGTATTGGAGCCAACAACAACCAAGTATTTACCGTCAGGGGAGATATCTCCCGCGAGGTACAACAATTCATTGTCCAGCCCTGCAGGCCCCATATCTTGATAATTGGCATTTTGTCCAACCCTGAAAAGATGGTTGCTGGCCGTTTCAACTCCATACAATAAATTGTCTGTTCTTCTATAACCCAAAGCATCAAACCCGCCGGGGGGTAACGCACCCAACGATATTGTATTTAGACTGTTGTATCCCGGTTGAACAAGAAATTCCGCTAGCGTATTGCTGTTTTGAGGAATGACGAATACTTGACCTTTTCGGAGAAAGGGCGGCTGGCCATTCACCGAAAGTCCAGCCAACAGGAAGACTGCCCAAAACAGCCATTGTATAATTTGATTGGAGGTAATTGAACTCATTGACGGTTTGCTGATATTAGGCGCCGATTCATGCCATTGTGCCCATACTTTCGGCCCTGTAAAGATATAGTAATTGGTTAGTTGGCACGCTGAATGATCGAAAAAGGCCGATTTTTCGTTGTGCTTCCGAGATTTTTTCTGACCGGAGCGCTGCTTTGCCCTACAAAAAATCGCTTGATCTAGCAACAATATGGCCAATTTAACCCTTCAAGGGGACCACCTCGGTCGGTGCAAGATATAAACTAGGTTAAGGGGATAAAATCAGTCGGTAAAATCCGGTCAATTAGCGGCAGAGCGTTGTATTTTTGACGGCCCTATCTTTTAAACGGCATCCTCTGTCATGCGACCACCCATCTTCGCGATTTTCACAGCGCTTATTTTCTCTTTTTGTACCAAACAACCCACAAAACAGCCTCTTTTTGAAGAAGTTTCTGCTGAAAAATCAGGCGTAAGCTTCGTCAACAAGGTAGAGAACACCGAAGAATTCAACATCTTCAGTTACCGAAATTTTTACAACGGCGGTGGAGCAGCCATTGGCGATCTCAACAACGATGGGTTGCCGGAGGTATTTTTTACGTCTAATATGGGTGACAACAAACTGTACCTCAACAAAGGGGATTTTGTGTTCGAAGATATTACCACTACAGCTGGGGTCGCAGGCTCCAAGTTTTGGAGCACCGGCGTAGCCTTGGTGGATATCAATGCGGATGGATTGCTCGATATTTATGTTTGTAATGCTGGTTATAAAAAAGATGAAAAGCCCGAAAACGAGCTTTTTATCAACAATGGAGACCTCACCTTTACAGAAAGTGCTGCGGCATACGGACTCAATGAAGACGGCTACACCACCCACGCGGCGTTTTTTGACTATGACCTAGACGGAGACTTGGACTGCTATATATTGAACAATAGTTTTATGCCGGTGAATACCCTGGATTACAGCAACAACCGGGAACTTTACGCCAAAGATTGGCCTGTAAAAGACTTTTTAAAGGGTGGCGGCGATAAATTACTCCGAAATGACGGCGGAAAATTCACCGACGTTTCCAAAATATCCGGCATTTATGGCAGTCTTATTGGGTTCGGCTTGGGTGTCACGGTAGGTGATGTAAATGGTGACCATTGGCCAGACCTCTACATCTCCAACGATTTTTATGAACGCGATTACCTGTACATCAACCAAGGTGATGGCACCTTTAAAGAGGAAGTTGAAAAATGGATGGAGCACCTCAGCCAAGCTTCTATGGGCGCTGACATGGCCGATATCAACAACGACGGTTTCCCGGAAATTTTTACCACGGAGATGCTGCCCAGCGACGACCAACGTCTGAAATCCATGATTCTCTTTGAAAATTATAATATTTACCAACTCAAACTGGACCGGGGCTTTTACCACCAATACATGCAGAATAGCCTTCAACTCAACAACAAAGACAATACTTTTAGCGAAATTGCTTATTACGCCGGGGTAGCTGCCAGCGATTGGAGTTGGGGCGCCCTGTTGTTCGATGCCGACAACGACGGATTCCGAGATATTTACATTTGCAATGGGATCTACAAAGACGTCATAGACCAGGATTTTATCGATTTTTTTGCCGACGAAGTGGTTCAAAAAATGGCACTTACGGGTAAAAAAGAGCAAATAAACGAGGTTATTTCAAAAATGCCCTCCACTCCCCTGCTCAACAAAGCCTTCAGAAATACAGGCGCCCTAACATTTGAAGACAAAGGAATGGATTGGGGATTCCATACGCCCTCTTATTCCAATGGTGCGGCATACGGCGACCTCGACAACGATGGCGACCTCGACTTGGTGGTCAACAATGTCAACCAGCCAGCTTTTATGTACCGCAACAACGCTGATAAAATACTACAAAACCACTTTCTGAGTATTAAACTTCAGGGTAAAGGGCAGAATTCCTTTGCCATTGGCGCTAAGGTAACGGCGTATCGCGGAAGCGAGCAACTGAATACGCAATTGATTCCAACCCGAGGTTTTCAGTCGTCGGTGGACTACAAAATCGTGTTTGGCCTAGGCCAGGGTTCAACCGTTGATTCGCTGGTGGTAGAATGGCCTGACAACACCAAAACGGTGCAAGTGAGCCCAAAAATTGACGGTACCATCCTACTTTCCTGGGAAAAAGCCAACCCTCCCACTGCCCAAATCAATCAGGGTCAACGTAAAGACGCACAAACAATATTTCAAGAAAGCCCCTCACCCTTCCCGGCATTACCGGAAGATGACTTTATAGATTTTTACCCCGAAGGCCTGAGCTTTCGGATGATTTCCAGAGAAGGACCGAAGTCGGCCGCAGGAGATGTGAACGGTGATGGGCTGGAAGATGTTTTTATAGGCGCACCGGCAGGGCAGGCGGGATGCTTGTATTTTCAAACAAAAAACGGTGGTTTTGTCAAAAGCAAACAGGCTATTTTTGAGATAGATTCTGTTTTTGAAGACACCGCAGTGCTGTTGTTCGATGCCGATGGCGACAAAGACCTGGATCTTTTTGTCGGTTCCGGTGGCAACAAAAATGAAGTTGGTACCAGGCTCCTTCAGGACAGACTGTACACCAACGATGGCAAAGGCAACTTTAAAGCCAACCCCTATGCCCTTTCCATGAACGGCTACAACACAGCCGTTGCCGTTCCCCTCGACTTCGACGGTGATGGTGATTGGGATCTTTTTGTGGGTAGCCGCTCCGTGCCTGGGAATTACGGGGTGCCGCCCCGTCAATTTCTGTATGAAAATGATGGAACTGGCAATTTCAAGGATGTCGCCAAAACAAATGCCGAAGATCTCAAGCTCGTTGGCATGGTGACCGATGCCACCCTTGCCGATGTTACGAGCGATCCCGGGGAAGAGCTGGTCATTGTCGGAGAGTGGATGGCACCACAAGTATTTAAAAACGACCGTGGACAACTCAAAAAAGTCGCTTCCAACCTCGATCAATACGCCGGTTGGTGGTATTCCGTAGATGCGGCAGACCTCGATGGCGATGGCGACAATGATTTGGTGCTTGGCAACAGGGGTGAAAACTTTTATTTCACCGGCACACAAGAAGCCCCTGCTAAAATCTGGATTTGGGACTTTGACAGCAATGGTACCGTGGATAAAATCATGACACGGCAGATAAACGGCCGCGATATGCCGATTCCAATGAAAAAAGACTTGACAGGTCAGTTGCCAATGCTCAAAAAAGCCAACCTGAAACACGCTGACTATGCAAAAAAAGCGATTCAGGACCTGTTTCCTGAAAAATTACTGCGGCAAGCGATGATGCGGCAAGCCAATTATTTCAAATCCGCTGTGGCGATCAACAATGGCAATGGGCAGTTTACACTCCAGGAACTCCCCAAAGAAGTGCAATTTTCATGTGTCTGTGCGATATGGTGCAGCGATTTGAACCAAGATGGCAAAACAGACTTGGTACTCGCCGGCAATGACGCAGGGTTTACGCCGCAATTCTCCAAACTGGATGCATCTTTTGGCCACACGCTCATCAACCGGGGAAATGGTCAATTTGATCGCTTGGAAAATCGACTGTCCGGCTTTACCGTACACGGCGATACCAAGGGCCTGACCCCCATTCAAATACACGACAAGGAATACTTGCTGGCCACCTTAAATGGAAAAGCACCCAAACTTTTTTCATACCAACAATCCGCTGCTGTTTCTACCAGCAAATAACAAATACCTCGCGCATAATAACACCATGGCAAAAAACGCTGTTACGTTGACTTTACTCCTACTCGTATTGGTTGGTTGTAAGCAAGAAACGCCCATAAAGGCATCCTTTGAATTGTTGCGAAAAGCAGACACTGGCTTAGACTTTCAAAATATACTACAATCATCCATCGACTTTAATCCACTCAACTACATGTATTTCTTCAACGGCGGAGGGGTGGCTGCCGGCGATTTCAACAACGACGGTTTAGCAGATATTTTCTTTACCAGCAACATGGGCAAAAGTAAAATGTTTCTAAATCGAGGCAACTTGCACTTTCAAGACATCACCGATCAAGCTGGTGTTGCAGGCACCTCAACGCCCATCGAAGGTGGTAGTGTAACGCCCAAATGGACAACCGGCGCCTCCGTGGTTGACATCAACAACGACGGATTGCTGGACTTGTACGTAAGTCAGGTTGGCAACTACCTGACCATCAAAGGTCAAAACCATTTCTACATCTGTCAGGGTATTCAGGACGGTGTACCTGTATATGAAGACCAAGCCATTCAGTACGGATTGGATCTCGTGGGCTTTGGCACCCAAGCAGCCTTCTTGGATTACGACCTCGATGGCGACCTCGATATGTATCAATTAAACCATTCTGTGCACGCGAATGGCACATTTGGCCAAAAAAAGAGCTTTGAAGGAACACAGCATCCCTTGGCCGGTGACAAGCTTATGCGCAATGAAGGCGGAAAATTTACCGAGGTAACCCTGGCTGCAGGCATAAAAAGCAGTGTTATCGGTTACGGCCTCGGTATTGCGGTAGGCGATATAAACCTGGATGGATGGCCAGATATCTACATCGGAAACGACTTTCATGAGAACGACTACCTCTACCTCAACCAGCAAAATGGCACGTTCAAAGAATGCCTGAATGACCATATCCAGCATACCAGTCAGTTTTCTATGGGCGTTGATATCGCGGATGTCAACAACGATGGCTGGAGCGAAATAATCTCGCTGGATATGCTTCCGGAAGATCCTTATATCTTGAAAAGTTCACTCGGGGAAGACGACTATGGATTGTATCATTTCAAGTTGGAATATGGCTACAGCAGCCAATATTCCAGAAATACGCTTCAAAAAAATAACGGCGATCCGACAGAACCCGGGCAGATGCCCTCCTTCAGCGAAATTGGTATGTTCTCAGGCGTATATGCGACTGACTGGTCGTGGGCCTCGCTGTTTTTGGACTTCGACAACGATGGCAACAAAGACCTGTTCATCAGCAATGGCATAGAGCGGCGTATGAACGACATCGACTATGCCAATTTCAGAATGGGCGATGAAGACTTGCGGTTCAAGCAGGGCGCCAACAACCTGGAGAAAAAAGACCTTTCTGTCGTTGATAAAATGCCCCAAATCAAGCTCCCCAATAAATTCTTTCGAAACAACGGGGCCTTCAAATTTCAAGACTTGGAAATGGCGATCAAAGGCGCCTTACCCACTTTTTCAAATGGCGCCGTTTATGCAGACTTCGACAACGACGGCGACCTTGACGTGGTGGTAAACAACCTGGCCGATGAGCCATTTCTGTACAAGAACCTTGCATCTGATCAGGCCCTACAGGGTAACAGTTACTTGTCCTTACAACTCAAAGGGGCGCCCACCAACCTGAATGCCATTGGCGCGCGCGCGATTGTTTTCAAAAAAAATGGGGAAAAGCTGGTGTTTGAGCAAAATCCGGTGCGGGGATTTCAATCCAGCGCGCTCACACGCCTTCACCTGGGACTTGGAGATCCATCTACCCTTGATTCCATTTTGTTGGTTTGGCCAGACAGAACCTACCAACAGGTACCCTCAAATTCCCTCGATAAAACATTGGACATAGTGTGGAAAACGGGCCTTCCCGTCTTTAATTTCGAGCAATTCACCAAAAAACCGACACTGCCGTTTGATTTTACCGAAGTGTCTGATAAGAAAAAACTGTTGTATTACCATGTAGAAAACCCCTTTGTTGAATTCAACCGCGAGGGTCTCATTCCGCACATGGTATCAGCCGAAGGCCCGGCATTGGCGGTGGGTGATGTGAATGGTGATGGCTTGGAAGACGTCTTTTTTGGTTCCAGCAAACGTGGCCACAGCGCCCTGTATTTCCAAAAGAAAGATGGCACCTTTTTTGAAAACACACCAATATCCATACGTCAAGACAGTATTTTCGAGGATGTTGACGCTGTTTTGGTTGACTTAGATGCGGACGGAGACTTGGATCTCTTGGTGGCAGCCGGTGGCAACGAATACCGAAATCAAGATGAGGCCATGCAGCAGCGGGCATATATCAACGATGGAAAAGGTGGAATGGCACGCAAAAATTTTGAAGGCGTTTTCATGACTGCCTCCTGTGTATTACCCACAGATTTTAACAAAGACGGTCTGGTTGACTTATTTTTTGGGGCACGTGCCAAGCCTTGGAACTATGGGGTAACACCCACTTCTACCCTGTTGTTGAACAAGGGGAACGGCCAATTTGAAGATGTCACCGATCAAATCGGGGGTGGGATCCGAGAAGCCGGGCTGGTCAAAAACGGCGCATGGGCAGATATGGATGGCGATGGCGACTCAGACCTCCTGCTGGCCCTTGAATGGGAACCACCCACCATCTACTTCAATGAAAACGGCCAATTCAAGAAATTTGTACTGAACAACATGAAAGGCTGGTGGAATTTCATGATGCCCTACGACTTTGACGGCGATGGAGACTTGGATATTTTGGCCGGAAATCTCGGGGAAAACAACAAATTCCACCCAACGCCCGAGCAGCCTGTACGACTCTATGTGTCTGATTTTGATGACAACCAACAGATAGAACAAATATTGACCTATTACATCAAAGGTCGAGAGGTTCCTTTTGCCAACTATGATGAAATCACCAAGCAACTTCCCTACCTGAAGAAAAAATACCTGCTCGCGAAAAAATTTGCCCAAGCCACCTTGCCCGAACTGTTTGGCGCAGACAAACTGGCTAAATCAATCCATCGGGAAGCCAATACATTCCAAAGTATGTATTTCACCAACAGCGGGGATGGTCGAGTATTTACTGCACAACCATTGCCCGATGCCCTTCAATACAGCACCCTGAACGCTACGGCGCTTGAGGATGTGGACGGAGATGGAAAATCAGACGTAATCCTAGGCGGCAATTTTTATGAAAGCAACATTGAGATGGGGCGTTACGATGCCTCCTACGGCAATGTGCTGAAATTTAGCGACCAAGGAAACATGTCGGTATTTCCACTAGGGAACTTGCGGGTGAAAGGACAAATTAGGCGGATTGAGCCCTTAAAAACAGTGGGCGGAAAAGTGTTCGTACTGGCAAGAAACAATGAAAAAGCACTGATTATTCAAGCTACACCTACGCAATAACGCTATAGAAAAAGGCTCTCTGATCGTTCAGAGAGCCTTTTTTTCTATCGGAAAGCCCGTTTACATGTTTTCCTGAACAAATTTTTCCAGATTATCCGGATACTCCTTGGAGTGTTCGTATCGAACAATATCTGTGCTGGTGACAATACCCAACAGCTCGTGCTGAGCATTGACAATTGGGACGGCGTGAAAAAGATGTTTAGACAAAACCTCTGCTACAGCACCCAGGTGTTGATCGGGCTCCAACGTGGCAAGTTTTGTGGTCATGATTTCCTTTATCTTAATTTCATGGTATTCTTCAGCAGATTTCCCAAGCTTAAATAAGTCCCAAGAAGTCAACATCCCCACCAATCTGCGACCTTCAAGGATCGGCAGGTGGTGTATGTGTTTTTGAAGCAAAATTTCTCGGGCTTCGCCCAACGTGTTTTCAGGACCAAGCGTGATCACATCCGTGGTCATGTGCAATTGAACCGATTCATTCATCATAGGCTTTCAATATTTTATTGTAGTTGGGAAATGTCTGCCCTAAAAAAGGGCATGTGCTGATAAAGGATAAAAATGACCGCTTTAAAACGGGATAGTTTGCTGCATGTGGCACCTGTGGTCACTTGCCTTTTTTCATCCCTCCCCCCTTGTGAACACCACCCTTGCTACCAGGGTTGCCAGATTTGGGGGAAATAAACCGGTTGTTTTTATTGAACGGAGAAACAGGATTCCGTTTGGGTGGAGCAGGCGTTGTTTTTTTTACTTCAGGGCGCTCTTCGTTTGGCGCATCGTTTTTATGTTCTTCAGACATAATAAGTTTGTTTTTGACCCATGCAGTTGCTGCTGGTGTTTACTAAAGGTCACAAAGTTAGAGAAAAATAAAAATACATCACGTCAAGTTGACCATCTGTAAGCAATCTATTTATAATTTTAAGCGAAATTAAGGCGCGCAATCCGGTAATTCAAAAAAATAACGATCTTGCAGGCATTCAGCCGCCACATTTCCAGCCTTTTTTAAGATTTTCTTTTTCTAATTTTAGGTAACTGGTTAGCGTGGTCGCGTCTAAGACAAAAAAGTGGCCATTTTTTGCCAGACGAAGCAGATTTTTGCAGGCCTTAGCAGCGTTACGGTCAAAAAAACTGCGAAGTATGGCAGAAAATGGGCCTTTTTGGGCCAGACAGCGTGCCACCTAACCAGTTACAATTTTAGTAACTATCCCCATCTTGGCTGCTGTTGAAGCGGATACCTACAACAATTGGGTATTTACTGTGTACAATCAAGGCGTCTGAATTCTCTTTCCGTGGTAAAAAAGCTAACTCACTTCCATGCTGATGCGCAATTTATTTTTTCTCGTAAGCCTAGCATTTTGCTGGTGCACCACCACATCACTGCACGCACAAGGCGGCGGATGTGAATGTACCAACTGCCCACAGTTTATGCAGGATCTCTTTGTAGGGGATTTTAACATCAACGTCCAGGGCGCTACGAACAACACATTGGGACAGAACGGTCAGGGCGTTTGTGCTGTTATTGTACATTTTGACCACACTGCCCTGTGCGATATTTCCATTACACTCACGGCGCCTTCCGGCCAAACAATCACTTTGGTAGGTCCCATTGGTCAGTTTTGCAACAATATGGGCAATGTTGGCACCGATTGGAATGTTACGTTTGTACCCTGTGGCGGTGGGGCCGTTCCAGATCCGGGGTTCACGGCACAATGGAACAACAACCAAGCCTGGGGCGCCAACAACAATTACAGCGGAAGTTACTATCCCTTTGCGGGTTGTTTACAGAATCTTTCCGGCCCTGTTAATGGCAACTGGGTACTTACGGTGACGGATGGCCAAGGCGCTGACACCGGTAACTTATACGATTATGAAATTATCTTTTGTGACCCCAGTGGTATCAGCTGTGTTTCCTGCGATGCAAACGCCGGAACGCTGACACAACCGGATGTGATGGCCTGCCAGGGAGCCCCTGAACTCACCTTGGACCTTCCCCCAAGTTATACGCCACCAGTGGTTGAACCTCCGGCATCCGACTACACCTACAGCTATCTGATAGGAGGCCCTGGCGGCATTCTTCAAGCGATAACCTCTTCGCCGGATCTCAGCGGGTTGCCCGCAGGCAACTACACCGTCTGTGGTTTGTCTTACCTGACAGCACATCAAAATTTACTGCCCACGATCAATGGTGTACTGACCGTTACCCAATTAACCAATCAACTCAATTCCAATACGCCGCCTTTCTGTGGCAATGTCACGTCCAACTGCGTCAATGTCACCATCTTTCCGATTCCTCCGGATGAAGAAGAAACCGTCGTGTTGTGTGCCCCGGAATGCCATGATTTTTTGGGTGAATATTACTGCCAAACCGGCGATTACACGGTGGAACAAATGGACGCCAACGGATGCCAATACAACGCTATTTTACACCTGACCATCAACACACCCTCATTCCGTACCATCAATGAAATTGTGTGTCCTGGCAATTGCGCTACTCACCCGTCATTCCCAGATGCCTGCGGTCCTGGCCTTTACCAAATAACCCTTGTAAACGCCCGCGGATGTGACAGTATTCTCACCCTCAACCTAACTACCATGAACGTGAACGCGGTGATTCAACCACCTGCCATGCTCACGTGTACGCAAAATACCGTTCAGTTGTCGGGCGTTGGTTCGACGCTTGGTTCCGGGACGACTTATTTGTGGACGGCTGGCAATGGCGGATTGATCAGTGGCCCCAACAACCTCATTGCTGCAACAGCCGCTGCTCCTGGCGTCTATAAGTTGTTGGTATGTAGAACCATCAGTGGCGTTACTTGCTGCGATTCCACCTCCGTCAATGTTACTTCCAGTATCGTACTGCCCAACACACCTGTCATCTCTGGCAGCGGCGCCATTTGTGCAGACACCAATCAGTTGTTTTCTGTTGGTGCAGTCTTGGGAGCGACCCATTATACTTGGACGGTCCCACCCGGGATCAGCATTATTTCGGGTCAAGGAGATACCGCTATCATTGTTCAATGGACCAACGCGTTGGGAGGCAATATCTGTGTCACCGCCGACAATGCTTGTGGATCAAGTTTACCGGCATGTAAAGCCGTTTTTCCGGTTTTTGCACCTCCTGCACCGAACATCAATGGAGACCTCAACGTGTGCAAGGATTCCATCTATACCTATTCAGCTGACACGATACCTGGCGTCAGCAACATCTTTTGGCAAGTGACCGGTGGCAACATCTTAAGCGGCAACGGCACCTATGTTGTTGCAGTACAATGGACCGACGTCCAAACCAATGGAACGTTGTGTGCCTATGCGTCCAATGTGTGTGGACAAAGCGATACTACCTGCCTGAATAGTACCATCAACGCAGTACCATCTTCAGCGGATGTTTTTACTGGCAGTGCAACCCGATGCGTTGGCACCATAGGGCAATATTCTATTAGCCCCCCCATCAGTGGTGCTACTGGATATGTATGGACCGTACCAGCGGGCGGAACGATCTTGTCGAATCCAGACAGCACTGCCATCATCGTTCGATGGGATTCTGTGCTCACGGGCGATGTTTGTGTGTACGGTGTAAATGGTTGCGGCGCAGGGGATTCACACTGCTTTGCTGTAAAAATTTTAGACCAGTTGATCGCAGATGCCGGTATTGATACAGCAGTTTGTGGTGTTTCGGTGAACTTGGCGGCGGTACCCGGCGGTGCAGGTGTCACTGGAAATTGGACGGTTATTGCTGGTCCTGGATGGGCGCAATTTGCCAACACCAGTTCTGCCAACACCAGCGTATCCGTAAATTCCCCCGGTACGTATGAATTTCAATGGCGGTTAGCCAATGGTGGTTGTATAGAATGGGATACCGTTCAAATTCAATTCAATGCCATCCCCATGGGTGGGGTTGCGCAGGCTAACTGTGGCAGCGCCAACGATAACTTCACGGTTTCATTCCAAGTATCCGGGGGCACAGCGCCATACACCATTCAGGGTGGCACCCTCAGTGATAGCATTTTTACCTCAGAGCCCATCCCCAATGGATATTCGTATGTTTTTGCTGTAACGGATTCCAATGGCTGCGTTTCTCCCCCAATTTCTGGGGTGTATAATTGCAACTGCGCTTCCAATGCCGGTCAAATGACCCTTCAATTAATAACAGCATGCCCCGGAAACAGCGTCACTGCTGCAGCGCCTGTTGGTGTTGGTTTGGATTCTGACGACATTGGTGCTTTCGTACTTCACACCAAACCTGGGTCCATTTTGGGCACTATTTTTGGAGAAAATACCAGCGGGACATTCCCCTTCACCAATGGAATGTCGTACGGTACTACCTACTACATTTCTTATGTTGTGGGCAACAACCTGAATGGGCTTCCCGACCCAATGGACCCCTGCATTTCTGTCTCTCCCGGACAACCGGTCGTGTTTTACGACAACCCAAGCGCCAACGCCGGTGCAGATGTAACTGGCTGTGGATTAACCCTCTCGGTGCAAGGCAACACCAATCAAGGCAGTGGTTTTTGGACGGTCAACAGTACGCCTGTCTTTGAGACCGCCACCATTGGGACGCCTCAAAACGCTTCCACACAGGTAACGGTCAGCAATTTTGGCGACTACACCTTGGTCTATACCGTAACCCGCAATGGATGCGTCGGGACAGACGAGGTGGTTGTGCACTTTGGCGATGCCCCGGTGGCGGGTGTTGTCACCCACAGCTGTGACCCGACGTTCCAAGTGTACCAGGTTGTTTTTCCTATGTCTGGTGGGCAAGCGCCCTATTCCGTCAATGGGCAATCTGTTGCTGGATCAACATTTACCTCTCCATTGCTGAACAGCGGCAGTGCCTATAACTTTGTTATTACAGATGCGCTGGGGTGTATTTCAAACCCCACGACCGGTTCTTTTTCCTGTAACTGTGCGACGAATGCCGGACAAATGGCTCAGACGACAATTACAGCCTGTCAATCAGACTCCATCACCGCGCAACTTCTTGGTGGACAAACACTGGATGCCAATGACGTGACGGCGTTTGTGTTGCACACAGGATCTGGACCCTCCCTAGGAACCATTTTGGCGCAAAACCACACTGGAAAATTTGGTTATTGGGCTACGATGACTTTTGGCGTTACCTATTATATCTCCGTGGTTGCGGGAAACAATTTAAATGGATTCCCCGATCCCAATGACCCTTGTTACACCGTTTCTCCTGGCCAACCCATTGTATTTCTCCAAAATCCTACGCCCAATGCCGGCAGCGATTTCGTCGTATGTGGATTAATGGCCAATATGGGCGCGGCACCCACGGCACTCGCGGGTAATTGGACACAGGTAAGCGGCCCTTTAACCGGCATTTTCTCCAACAATCAGAGCAGAACCTCCCAGATAGCTGTTCCAACACCCGGTACCTATGTTTTCCGGTGGACAGAGTTTAATGGTATTTGTTCTGTTTCAGATGAAGTGCAAGTCGTGTTTTGGAACAATCCATCGGTTGGTGGACTAACGGAACAGTGTAACAACACCAATACTGGATACACCGTCAGTTTTTCAGTCAGCAACGGCTCGGGTACTTACAGCGTAATTGGGTTGAATGGAACATTCAATGGCAATATTTTTACCTCAGTATTGCTGCCCAACAACAGCAATTACGCCTTTACAATACTGGATGCCTTCGGGTGTCAATCCGCAATCGTATCGGGCAGCCACAGTTGTAATTGCAGCACCAACGCAGGGTCCATGGTCAACTTGCTCCTTGTTTTTTGTGCAGATCAACCTGCCACGGCCACTTGGAACAACAATGCAACCCTCGATGGCAATGATATGGTACAATTCATATTGCACGACCAACCCGGCAGTTCACTGGGAACCGTATATGCGACCAACACACAGCCCACTTTTACCTTCGGTGCAGGACTACAAACGGGCATAACCTATTATATTTCAGCCATTGCCGGCAACAATCAAGGTGGCGTAATAAACCTAAACGACCCGTGTCTGGATATTGCACTTGGTACTCCTATCCAGTGGAAAGCCTTGCCCACCGCCACCATTTCAGGTACAACAACCATTTGCAACGGAAGCAGTGTCCCCTTGACCATTTCCGGTGCTGGAACATATCCACTGACATTGAACTACAGCACTGGTACGCCAGGGCAGTGGACGATCCCCAATCCCCAGTCCATCGCCATTGCTGTCAGCCCAACGACCACAACAACTTACACGCTTATTTCTGTCACCGATGGCAGCGCGCCCACCTGTGCTTCCAACTTAAACTCCGGCGTGACCATAACGGTTGTGCAACCCGTCCATTCAGGAATTGCTGGCGCGCCGTTGGATCTTTGTGCAGAAGCCGCCCAAACCATCCAACTTCGCAACCAAATCAATGGAGAGGACTCCGGCGGACAATGGACGGAAACCTCTGCCATTCCATCCTTGCCAGGGGGCTTTAATGGTACAACTGGTATTTTCAACACGGCTGGACAACCGTCAGGTACGTACAATTTTCAATATTCCCTGCAAGCAGCTTTGCCGTGTGCCAATCAGTCAACAAGTGTATCCATCAACATCCATCCCACGCCGGTTGCAGATGCCGGTTTACCACAAACAATTGATTGTCACCAGGATACCGTAATGATCGGAGGTTCCGGGACAAGTATGGGAACAGGTATCCTCTATAGTTGGAAAAGGGCAGGAATAACGGTCGGCAACACAGCGCAACTGATCAGTACGATCGGCGGAACTTATGCCCTCTCTGTCACCAATGATTTTGGATGTTCAGACAGCGATACCACTTCCATTGCAGTCAACAATGACATTCCAATGGCCGGTAAAATATCCGTCAAATCTGTAACCTGTCATGGTGAAAACGATGGTTATATCCGATTGGATTCCATCATAAGCAACCACCAACCGGTGCTTTTTTCCCTGAATGGCGGGCCCTTTGAAGCAAATCTGTCCTATGGTAATTTGGAACCTGGCACCTACGTGGTAACCTTGCTCGACAACTATGGCTGTGAGTGGCAGACCGCGCCAATCATGGTCACAGAGCCCCCTGTCCTATCGGTTGATTTAGGTGCTGATATCGAGGCAATCTTTGGCGATTCCGTGACCATAGAGGCAAACGTCAATGTGGTGCTATCAGCCTTGGAATCGCTGCAGTGGAATCCATTGCTGGACACCCTTCATGCTCAAACATTCACCCAAACATTCCTGCCTTTAAAGTCAAAATACGTCACCCTTGAAGTGGTAGATACCAATGGCTGTAATGCGAAAGCCAAGATTGCGGTACGTGTGCAACGGCCTAACGAGGTGTACATCGCGAACATTTTCAAACCCGGAAGCCCTAACCTAAACGACCGTTTGACCGTATTTGCTGGACGGGGTGTGGAAGAAATTGAATCTTTCCGCGTTTTCGACCGGTGGGGCAGTTTACTGTTTGAAACCCTCCACTACCAGCCAAACGACCCGATTTTTGGTTGGGACGGCACCTACAAAGATCAAATGGTATTACCCGGTGTTTACGTATATGCTGCTACTGTCCGTTTTATTGACGGAGAAGTGCAACTATTCAAGGGTGACGTAACCGTTTTCAGGTAGCAGGAACCTACAACGGCTTAAAAATAAGGGAAACAAGGGGGAGATGAAATCTATTATTCCTCCCCTTGTTTCCCCTTGACGTAAGTTGCGTAAATATAAATATCGGCATCCAAATCGTGCAGATGTTGGTGAATGAGGGGTGAAACATCTTCCCATTTCAGGCCACCGACACCTGTTGCCAATCGGGGCATTGCCACGCTTTTCAATCCCTCTTTTTGAATTATTTTTTTCAACGATTGGAGGGCATGGTTCACTATGGTCAAGGTGGCTCCACCTGGGTGGCCCCCATGGCCATGTCCTTGAGGAGCGTTCTGGGTAAGCAAATTGATGATGCGAATGCCATGAACGCCACTCCAAATCCACGCAGTACCGGGCTCCGGATTCTCCAGTTTACAATAGTGCTTGAAATCCTTGAACATAGAAGGATACTCCTCCCGTAGGCTCAGGGCCAATCCGCTGTCAAAATGGTCAAACGGCGCTACACCGTGCACGATGGCTGTTGCTGTTGAAAGCAACAAATCACCACTTACTTCTTTGATCATGATATCATTAATTTTGATGATTGAATGATACAAAGGAATGACGTAAAGGTGTTCTAAGGTGGTGACCAAGACCACCTATAACGATGATATCCATCAAACAGTAAAACCCAATGGTAAAATGTTGGCGCGTGATCGGTTTTGGATCAATTCAATAGGCTATACTGACAAACATACGCCATACAGCCCGCCGCGTACCCCAACAAAGCCAACAATGCAATGCGTTTCAGGTACCAAAAAAATTCAATTTTCTCCATGCCCATGGCCGCAACACCTGCTGCTGAACCAATGATCAGGATGCTGCCACCGGTTCCTGTAGCATAAGCGAGGAATGACCAGAAGAAACCATCTGTTGGGTATTCGGCCAATGTGTACATTCCCTGGGCTGCCGCAACCAGGGGCACATTGTCAACCAGTGAAGACAACAACCCAAGCGTTCCAACGATAACGGTCTCGTTTCCAATATTTTGAGTGAGCCAAAGTGCAAGTTGCCTGAGTTGCCCAGATGATTCAAGGGCTGCGATACTGATGAGGATTCCCAGAAAAAAAAGAATACTGGGCGTGTCAATTTTACGCAAAGCATACACCACCGATCGCAAATCCTTGTCAGCGGTGTCTTTTTCACTGTGGATGAGCTCTGTAATTACCCACATACAGCCCAAGCCAAAGAGAATGGCCATAAAAGGAGGTAAGTGCGTAACCGTTTTGAAAACGGGTACAAACAACAAAGCCCCCAATCCAATTCCAAAAACTGTATTTCGTTCAAAAGCAGTAGCGTTGGCAGATGCATCATCGCTTTCTACCGTGGCCAATATTTTGCCTTTCAACTGCCATGATAAGAACGTCAACGGAACCAATAGACAAACCACGGAGGCCAAAAAAACCTCAGACATTATTCCCTTTGCGGTTACCTGCCCGCCAATCCAGAGCATGGTGGTTGTCACATCGCCAATGGGCGACCAAGCACCACCAGCATTGGCCGCAATGACCGTCATACCGACAAAATACGCCCGTATTTCTTTGTCGTCTATTATTTTTCTAAGCAGCGAAACCACCACGATGGTGGTCGTCAAGTTGTCTAGCACAGCCGAGAGAAAAAAGGTTATGAGACCGATCAGCCAGAGTAGGTTGACGGCTTTCTTTGTTTTGATCCTTTCCGTGATCAGGTGAAATCCATCGTGTGCGTCAATCAGTTCGACCATCGTCATGGCCCCCAACAGAAAAAATAAGATACCCGATATTTCCCCCAAATGATCCATCAATTGGTGGGTTACCGCTGCCTTATCGGGCTGGTAGAGGATGAAAATTGTCCAACAAATTGTCCCCGTTAGCAAAGCACTGGCGGCTTTGTTGATCCTGATTTTGTGTTCCAGTGCGATCGCAGCATATCCTACAACGAAGGTGAGTACAAGCAAGAATTCCATATCAACAATATTTGACTAAAAGTAACTGGTTAGGTAGCACGCTTTCTGGCCCAAAAAGGCTCATTTTCCGCCATATTTCGCAGATTTTTTTGACCCTAGCGCTGCTACGGCCTACAAAAATCCGCTTCGTCTGGCAAAAAATAGCCACTTTTTTGTCTCAGACGCGACCACGCTTACCAGTTGCGATAAAAAATAGCCACCACACCTTGTGACAAGTGTGGCGGCTTTTGTGAAAAGACATTTTAGCGTAGCGTTACACCAACACCTCAGGAACGAACTCCTTGTAAACCCCTGCCTGCATTTTTTCGCGGACAGCGGAGAAGGCATCCAAGGTTATTTGGATATCTTCTTCTGTATGGGACGCAGTAGGAATGAGTCGGAGAATGATCATGCCTTTTGGAATAACCGGATACACGACAATCGAACAAAACACGCTGTAGTTTTCGCGCATATCTCTGACCAAAGCCATGGCTTCTTCTACTTCTCCTTGCATGTACACGGGCGTAACGCAGGTATTGGTATCGCCGATATCAAAGCCACGTTCTATGAGCCCTCCTTGTAGCAGGCGAACATTGTACCACAATTTTTCGCGCAATTCAGGATGGTCGCGCAACAGCTCAAAGCGTTTCATCAGGCCCACGACCAAGGGCATGGGAAGCGACTTCGCAAAAATTTGCGAGCGCATATTAAACTTCAGGAATTGAATTATTTCAGGCCGCGCAGCAATAAAACCACCGATCAGCGCCATACTCTTTGCGAAAGTACTGAAGTAAACATCTACATCAGCCGTTACATTTTGCTCTTCTGCGGTACCTGCGCCTGTTTTTCCGAGCATACCAAAACCGTGTGCATCGTCAATAAACAACCGGAAACCATATTTTTCCTTTAAGGTACAAATTTCCCGCAACTTCCCTTGGTCGCCCCGCATGCCAAATACCCCTTCGGTGATCACGAGAATACCGCCTTCCGTACCTTCCGTGAGGCGTTTTGCCCGATCCAGACATTTTTGCAGGCTACCGATATCGTTGTGGGTGAATGCGAAACGTTTGCCCATGTGCATCCTCAGGGCATCCACGATACAGGCGTGGCTTTCAGCGTCATACACCACGACATCGTGGCGGCTGAGGAGCGTATCAATGGCAGAGAGCACGCCCTGATAGCCGTAATTAACAAGTAGCCCGGCTTCTTTGCCGACATAATTGGCCAACTGCGTTTCCAAGGTATGGTGCAATTTAGTATCACCCGACATCATTCGGGCGCCCATTGGATAGGCTAGCCCCCAGCGTGCCGCGCCCTCAGCGTCTGCTTCGCGTACTTCCGGGTGGTTGGCGAGACCAAGATAATTGTTGATGCTCCAGCAAACCATCTCTTTACCGTTGAAGAACATGCGGTTGCCCAGTTCTCCTTCCAATTGGGGAAACATGTAATAGCCATCCGCCACTTCAGCGTATTTACCCAAGGGACCGGCTTGTTTCAGAATTCGATCAAATAAATCCATGTTTTGTATGTTCGAAAAGTTCGATAAATTTGAATTTTCTTCAAATGGTAGATCTTGCTGGAGAACAGCGCTGCAGCACAAAAAAATATGGTATTGAGCGATGTGTTGTACCGTTACCCGATTTTTTCCACCGCAGGAGCCTCCTCCAAGAATCCTTGATCGCGCATCCATTTGTCACTGAATAGTTTCGTGACATATTTAGACCCGTGGTCTGAAAAAAGGAGTACCACGACATCATCCTCTGTCAGTTCATCCTGAATTTGTTCCAATGCTTGTAGGGCAGCGCCGCTGGAATACCCCACCATCATACCTTCCATTCTGGCCAATTCGCGGGCGCGCAGTGCGCTGTCTTTGTCGGTGACCTTCTCAAAACGGTTGATGAGTTCGAAATCCATGTTGGCGGGTATAATATTTTTTCCCGTGCCTTCTATCCGATAGGGATAAATTTCTTTTTCGTCATAAACACCCGTTTCGTGGTATTTTTTCAAGACCGACCCATACGCATCTACGCCAATAATTTTCAGATCGGGATTTTGTTCCCGCAAATATCGACCTGAGCCACAAAGCGTGCCGCCTGTGCTGGTGCTTCCCACGAGCCACGTGATGCGGCCCTGCGTCTGCTCCCATATTTCAGGTCCTGTGCTCAAGTAATGGGCCTCCCCATTCTCTGGATTGTAATTTTGGTTTATGTAGTAGGCGCCCGGTATTTCAGATGCCAATCGCTCTGCCATTCGGTAGTATGAATTCGGATCATTGGGCTTCGCCTCTTGCGGGCATAAGATCACCTCAGCCCCCATGGCGCGCAAGTTATTAAGCTTATCTTCAGAGATTTTTGTGGTAACCGTCAGCACACATTTGTATCCCTTGATCGCTGCTACCATGGCCAAACTGAACCCGGTGTTGCCACTGGTGGCGTCCACGACGGTACCTCCGGGCTTCAATTTACCGAGCCTTTCAGCCCGATCAATCATGTGCAGTGCGATTCGGTCTTTGGCACTCAGTCCAGGATTGAAAGCCTCCACCTTGGCATATACCGTTGCAGGAATATGCATGGTGATGTTGTTGAGGCGAATCAGTGGGGTTTTGCCAATCGTTTCGAGAATGTTGTTAAAAACCATACTCTGAAAACATTTAAAAGATGAGGGATAGAAAAAAATATTGCACTGCTGTGTGGGCAATATGCCACTTCAATCTGTTTCACAACTTTCGAAGGGCCGAAATGTATTTCCAGAGGTGTTTTTTTGAGTAAAAATCCAGCGCTAAGGTAGTTCAATACTACGTTAGGAAGTTTGCTCTTTCTTGAAAAACAGACAATACAGAAAAATAATTTGAAAATAGTTGCTGATATAAAAAAATTGATCATATTAGAGCCCTATTCCAGAACAATCAATTGGATTTTGATTCAACAACTTGCACTCAACTGCTCTCTTATTCCGCCTTATTATGTTTATTCTGGTCTTAATGCTCTCTGTGCTGGTACTGATTCGATTTTTACCGACAATCATCGAAGCCCTGTCAGGCTCTAAACGCAGATAATATTAATTGGTTGGGTTGCATTATTGCAGCGACTCCAACTGATCTTTTAGAATTTTCCTTCCAAAAAAGCCCGTACATCGTCCACCGTTTTTTGGGGGTTTTCCTCCTGAGGCCAGTGGCCGGTATTGGGGTAAATACGAAGGTCGCTGGATTTGATGCGCTGATGAAATTCATACGCATACTCTGGCGATATGCGGGTATCTTCTGCTCCCCAAATAATCAAGGTAGGCGCAATTATTTTTTTAATAAGATCATCCGCCGGGGGTCTGTTGTCTTGTACGGAAGCGCGATCGGTAAACGCCTTTCGATTGCCTGAACGCAGCAGTAAGTCAAAATATCGGTCTACCAGTGATTCCGTCACCAAAGCATCATCCGCATAAACATCTTCGAGGTAAATGCGCACAAATGACCGCGGGGTTAGATTCCAAATAACTCTGTTGATGATTGGTGCACTCGCCAACATATTGACCCATGAAGCGCTTTTTTTTTCAAAACCCGGAGGACTCAACAGGATTAGCTTATCTACATGCGCCGGTTTTTCAGCAGCAAATTGCCACGCAATTTGGGCGCCAAGGCCATTCCCTGCCAAGTAAAACCTGTTCAAACCCAATGTGTGTACGAGACTGTCGAGGAAATCTACGTACATAAAAGCACTGTAACTGCCCATAGGGTGCGGTCCGGTTAGCCCAAACCCTGGCAAGTCCACCGAAATTACCTGATATTTGTCAGAAAGCGCGCTGGACCATTCCGACCAAGTCTGCAGCGAATTTTGAGCATCGTGGAGCAAAATGATGGGTTGGCCTTTCCCCCTGATCTGACAATGGGCTGTCAGTCCGTCCACTTCGACAAATCGTGAAAAAGTGGTGGAGTAACGACTTTCCAGTTTTGAAAATGGCAGATCCTCGTGAAGATTGGTTGTCAGCCACCAGCCAACCAATAGGAGCAAAGACCAACGAATGATCCTTGAAAAACTGACTATTTTCATCCACCTCCGAGCAATTTCTGACCGACTTCGCTTCTTTTCCTGTTGGGACATGGCACTTTTTTTAGGCTCTGGATCTAATAATTACCACCACACCAGACGACAGCGCAAAACCGCCCAAAGCACCGATAAACATTCGGGTAACAATGGGACCAAGTGGTTGCGTCGAGGGAAACTGTATCATTTTTTCCATGTCTACGATTTTTTCCCGAACAGCGTTGGCCTGTTGCGGATCGCCCATGCCGGATTCCAACTGTGCCTTTAACCCCATCACTTCAGCCACCATTTCTGTTTGCAAAAGGCTGGGATCAAACAGGTGTAAAGCATAGTAAAATGTCCAGTAACAGAGATTTATCAGCAGGAAAGCAACAAACGGGGTGCGCAATATTTCCCTAAAATCGCGGGAAACGCCGTGTTCAGCGACATCAACTTTGGCTGCCTGCCACATAAACAATCCATAAATCGCCAAACTCCCCCATTGGAACATGGGCCGAAGAAAATAGTCCGGATTTACCGCATACAACAAAAAGAAATAAAACACCACCGCTACTCCACCCAGAAAACCGTACCGAATACCCGAATTGGACAACATATTGTCAATTTTTTTGCAAAAATAGCGAGATCACGCCACTTGATGTCTTGTTTTTTCGCCACTCAGTATGCTCAAATAAAGCTTATTAGCGCGTAACTGGTCAGCGTGCCACCTAACCAGTTCTTACATTAACGCAAATAATCAGGCTTAGGTTCACGCTTCATAAATGCAGCGGTGATTGAACCAATGATAAGACCTAAAAAAACGCCACTCATCAAGTTACTCTTTAGCGTTTGCAGCAAACTTCCGGCCGTGTCAAAACCGTCTAATGCCTGTTGCAATGCTTCTTCTGGCATTTTTTCTCCCCAAGTCTCTGTAAATTGTTCTTTTAAGTGGGTCATATACCCTGTATCAATAAAATTGATAAACACGTAATTCCAACCACCTGAAATCAACATCCCCACCAAAACGACCAATATCCCAACAGACATCGCCTTACCAAAGCTGATATGGCCGTTGTCAATCTGATCGCGTTGATGGCGTATGGCGAGCGCCGTCGTAATAAAGCCAATAACAAAGATGGCGAGGTACAGGGTGATCAAACCACTGATGGACATCAAATTGATGTCTGCCAGATAGGTGATCATCGAAAAAAACATCATTCCTACACCACAATAGACGCCATAAAGCATTGATGTTTGCCACACAGGTACAGTTTGGGCGGGGGTGGTGGTGGGTGTTTCAAGCATTTCCATACAATAGCATTTTAACAATGAAGGTTGAACCAAGCCCGAAGCTACAAAATAACTGCTGATTTTTCGTGCGTCCAGACGACAATAATACGCAATTTACCGACCAATTGGCTTTATTACCTACCTTTAAACTTGAGTGACTGGTTAAGTGGCACGCTGTCTGGCCCAAAAAGGACCATTTTTTGTCTCAAACGCGACCACGCGAGCCCGTTACAAATTTTACTTATGCTCTATTCTGCCTTGATGCTCGCCTTTATGGTGGTGGCTTTTGTTTATGCCTCCGTCGGATTTGGTGGTGGCTCCAGTTATCTGGCAATTCTCGCCATGGCAGCCCTACCCTTTCCGGAAATACGGATTACGGCCCTGTTGTGCAACATCGTCGTTGTGATGGGCAATTCTATACTTTTTGCGCAAAGAAAACAACTGAATTGGCGCAAGTGCGTCCCGTTGATACTTTGCAGTGTTCCCATGGCATTCCTAGGTGCAATGGTTCCGATGCGAGAGACCATGTTTTTTGGACTACTGGGAGTGGTATTGGTATTGGCATCAGTTGTCCTGTGGTTTCAACCCAATAAACAACGCCCCAATGCCCCGCCGGAAGTGGCCCGACACCCCATCAGGGACAGCCTCTTGGGGGCTTCCATCGGATGGCTGTCTGGGCTGGTTGGAATCGGCGGCGGAATTTTTTTATCGCCCATCCTACATTTCTTGCGGTGGGATGATGGCAAGAAAATAGCCGCCATGGCAAGTCTGTTTATCTTGGCCAATTCTTTCATGGGGCTTGTCGGCCAACTGATGTTCCACAAAGCTGTGTTGAACTGGCCCCTGATCATTGGACTCGCCCTTGCAGTAGCCACCGGCGGTCAGTTGGGGTTGCGGGTGAGCCTGACGCAATACAGCGAAGCGGTGGTCAGAAAATGGACGGCAGCAGTGGTGCTTTTTGCCGGACTGGAAGTGCTTTGGAAGCATATCTTTGTTGCCGTATTGGGATTCAGGCTTTAAATATTGCACCACCCTAAGCATGTACTATGAAAATTAAAATTCTCGCATTCGGAATTGCCCGAGAAATTTGTGGCGCTAGGTCCTTTGAAATGGATATTCCTGAGGACAGCGACAGCGGGCTACTCTTGGCGCACCTTGGCGAACAATACCCGCAACTTCGCCAGTTGGCCGCATGTCACTTGGCCATCAATGAAACGTATTCACACGAAAACACCCCCATCAAAGCGGGTGACACGATTGCCATTTTGCCTCCGGTGAGTGGCGGTTAAACCTACCAGATGTCTGTAAACACACAAATATTAACCACGCCATTGGATATTCAAGTATGTCTTGACCATGTTGTCAGTCCTGGAAGTGGCGGAATAGACCTGTTTATTGGTACCGTCCGGGACAATACTGCTGGCAGGCGGGTAAGTCTTCTGGAATTCGAAGCCTACATACCCATGGCCTTGGCGGAAATGCAGAAGATTGGCGAATATGCTGCTGAAAAATGGCCTATTCACGCCATAGCACTACACCACCGAGTCGGTGCACTGCGTGCTGGTGATGTTGCTGTAATCATTGCCGTATCCGCTGCGCACCGTTCGGCGGCATTTGATGCCTGCCGGTTTGCCATTGACACTTTAAAAAAAACGGTGCCGATTTGGAAAAAGGAAGTGTTCGAGGACGGGGAAGTATGGGTTGCCGCGCACCCTTAGCCTATACAGCAAAAAAAAACCGTCTTTGCCTCCTGCCAGAAATTCCCAACATGGGCTTACCTTTGAAACCAAAACAACGCTCAATATGATAGACATAAAAGATTTTTTATTCTCCCTGCCGGCCAAAGTAAAACCAGAATCTGTGGAAGGACTCAGTACATTGTTCCATTTTGATGTGGGAGAAGCCGGAAAATTCACCGTTCAACTAAAAGACGGGGCATTGGACGTATCGGAAGGGCTCAACGGTGATGCCAACTGTACGGTAACCTCCACGGCAGAGGTTTTGTCCAAGCTGCTTTCCAAGGATCTCAACCCGATGATGGCCATGATGACAGGCAAGCTAAAAATCAGCAATCCTGGGGTCATGTTGGAGTACGCCAAGATTTTTGGGCTCATGTAACACATAAAAAAACCATGGCTACCTCTGAAAAAATTGATGCAACAAACGCCCCAAAAGCAGTGGGGCTATACCCACATGCCCGCAGGGTAGGCAACCTGTTGTTCCTCTCCGGCATTGGCCCAAGGAATGCTGGGGACAACAGCGTACCGGGCTTGACGCTTGGTGCTTCGGGCAATTACACGACGTTTGATTTTGAAGCCCAGGTACACGCGGTATTTGACAATGTTCGGAAAGTATTGGAAGCGAGTGGTGCTCAATGGGAGCACTTGGTTGATGTGACAGTTTACTTGGTCGACATGAAGCGCGATTTTCATACCTACAACCGCATCTGGGCGGAATATTTCCCGGAGAACGCACCTTGTAGAACCACCGTTGGCATTGACAGCTTGCCTACGCCCATTTCAATCGAATTGAAATGTATTGCGGCATTGCCTTCCTAGTGCCGTGTCCAGTCACTAGTATCAGCCCCCAACAACGTTGTTGATGATAAAAAAAAGGGGCCGAAGCATTGCGCTCGGCCCCTTTTTTAGGGTATAATAAATCCTTGCCATTTGCAAGTGCGGTGTGTTTACTACTTCGCGTCAGCAAAGAAATCTTTCACTTTATCTTTGTGAACGATCATTTGTTTGTACGAATACTTTCCTGTTACCGGATCTTTAACAGCTTTCACCACTTTAACGTGGTCTTTGCCGGAGCCCGCATTGGCAGCACGTTGTGCAACCCGGGCGTTTTTGGAAACTTTCTTAGCCATAGCCTATTAATTTAGCAGGTTAGATTTATTTGATTTCGCGGTGTACTGTGTACCTTCTCATGATAGAGTTGTACTTTTTCAGTTCCATGCGATCAGGAGTGTTTTTGCGGTTTTTCTGCGTGATATAACGCGAAGTTCCCGGAAGTCCACTGGTTTTATGTTCGGTGCATTCGAGAATAACCTGAATGCGATTACCCTTACTTTTCTTTGCCATTTGTTAAAAAATTGAGCGTACGAAGAATTGTTGATTGGCTGATAAAACGATTTGATTCAGGAATATCAGCTGCCTTGAGGAGCGGTACCGTAGTAGATCACGTCACCTTTTTTTTCCAATTTCTTGATATACTGATAAATACCAAGTTTGGAAATGGTTCGGATAGCACTAGAGCAAACCTTCAAAGTAATCCATTCGCCCGTTTCAGGCACAAAGAACCTTTTTGTGTGGAGGTTCGGGTAAAACCGGCGTTTTGTTTTGCGGTTGGAGTGAGAAACGTAGTTGCCACTGACTGGCCGTTTCCCGGTTAAATCACATACTTTAGACATTGAATTAAATTTGAGTGTTCTATTTGAAAAAAATTCAAGAAATGAGTGGCTATGAACCAACTCAAACACATCATTACTGTGGTGACTCCGAGAGGACTCGAACCTCTAACCTCCTGATCCGTAGTCAGGTGCTCTATCCATTAAGCTACGGAGCCAAATTTAGGCTCTTTTTTCGGGCGGCAAAGATAACACAGCTTTGTTTAAAAAACCAAACCTTGTGTCATATTTTTGGAAACTTTACAGAAACAATGGCATTGCCCCGACTGATAGAAAGCACATAAACCCCTCTTGGCAGGTTAGAAAAGTCATATTTTACGTAGTTTTCGTTGAATTGTTTGGGGTACAAAGTTTCTTGATAAATTTCTTGTCCCAGCATGTTTACTACTCGAAACTGGTACGGCAGGAAAATCGGCGTTTGATAAAACATTCTAACTTCTTGCCCCTCTACAAAGGTACGAAGTTGTAGAATTTGTAACCTGCCAACGGCCCCCTTGCAAATATTTGTAACGCCTTCAACAGCTTTTTTTAGGTCGAGATGACCGCCTGTGACGGTGATGCTGTCGAGTGTTGGATTGGGCTGGGTATTGTCTAAAATAGCATCCCTGACCCGGCGGGCACAGGCAGCAGGATCGGTGATGGCATCACCGGCAAAACCTTCACAGCCAAGACTGTACAGCAAGGCCACGGAGCCTGTCACGTGGGGTGTAGCGGCTGATGTCCCGCCCAGTTGAAAACTATACCCTGGAACATCATTGCCGGTGTTGATGGTGGTATAAGTACCGGTTCCGGGAGCGCCCAAGTCAATGGAGACCCTTCCATACCCACTGGGCAGGTGGGTTCCCAGCGTATTGATTTCTGTAACAGCTATTAAATACTCGCTTGGGCATGAGGTCGGCATATCACCATACAAATCTACATTGGTATTTTGGTTGGTCGTTGCGCCAACATTGAGTACCCCTACCCTGCCCAATGAATCGTACAAAGAACACCAGGTGGTAAAATTAAGTGTGGCACTGGGAAATTGATTGTCGTAACCAAAAGAAGCATTGGTGGCCACAATGAAGGCGCCTTTGGCGCCTTTGGTATCGTTGTACAGCTTGCGCATGGTGTACACATAGTAGTAGGCATCCAAAATATTGACATCATCTTCAACACCGGACACATTCATCATTTTAACATGCCAGTTGATACCTGTCACCCCGAGGTTGTTGTTGCCTGCCGCACCGATGATACCATACACGCCGGTGCCATGCCAACCATTGCTGCCCGTGTCGTCCAAGCCAGTAGAGGGATTCCACCCACCAAAATCATCGATGTAACCGTTTCCATCGTTGTCAATTCCATCATTGGGGATTTCTTGCCTGTTCCACCAACGGTTTGGCACCAGGTCGGGATGGGTCAGCAATGCGCCTTTTTCCAACACTGCCACTACAATCGTATCGCCATTGAACGTTACGCCGCCCGTGGAAGTGGCCCATGCCTCTGGAGCATTGATGAGACTCATGTCAGCTTGCTGGAGCCAGTCGGGGTCATTGGGGGTAAGGCTGCGCTCCTCAGCAATATTGTTCCATTGGGCAAACTGCACGTCCGACATCTGAATAGATTCGTCGATTAACCGGGTTGGGTTGGCAAAACTGGCGTCAAATCCTATTAAATAAATGTTCCAATCAGCAATGATCGTACGTTTTAAGTAAATTCCTGCGCCGCCGCCGGTCAGCCGATTCAGTTTCGCCATATAATCCAACGGGCTTACACCTTTGATCAGTTGTACAATCATTTCACCAGGGCGATGTTCAACCGTATTTTGCGCTGAAAGCGCCGATATCATCAGGGCACTGACCAAAAAAACGAGGAAAAACTGTTTCATGCGTGGGTATTTTGTGTGTTGGTCTTGCGAAGCTGCGTTTCGGCATACATTGACAGCCGTAAATACTGGCTGTATGAACGAATAATCGCCCTTTTGGTTGCCTGAAGCAAAGGTAATTATTGCGAGTAACTGGTTGGGTGGCACGCTGTCTGGCCCAAAAAGGCCCATTTTCCGCCATACTTCGCCCATTTTTTTGACCGTAGCGTTGCTACTGCCTACAAAAATCCGCTTCGTCTGGCAAAAAATAGCCACTTTTTTGTCTCAGACGCGACCAGGCTAACCAGTTACTATTGCGAAATACTATTGGGATATGTTATCAATTTTGCTCAATCGCGTTGTGACGCCATTACCATCAGGTGTTGAAAATAGGCCGACGCCAACTGTAACCTACTGCCGTACCAAGAAAACAGTTCACCGTCCACCAACAAAATTTTGGCTTCGGGGCAAGCCACCGCTAGTTCCTGCACGTGTTTTTCTGCAAATGGATAGGGCTCTGACGACAACAATATCACCTGTGGCCGCGCTGCTGCCAACGCTGCCAAGTCCACCTCCGGATACCGCTGAAGGTGCCCAAATACATTGGTGAACCCCGCACGACCCAACAGGTCGTGGATAAACGTTTGTCGCCCGACGGCCATGTATGGTTTTCGCCAAATCAGATACGCTGCCGTCAACGCTACCGGCTTTGAACTTTCGAATAACACCTGAAAACGGTGGCGGATGTCTGCCGCTAAAGCTGCTGCCTGAACCCTTCGATCGGTCAGGTTGCCCACAGCCTGAATCATATTCAGCGCATCTTCCAAGTTTTCTATATCGCTCATCCAAACAGGAAATTCATCCATGAGGGATTCTATCTGAAAACGGTCGTTTTCCTCTTTGTTCCCAAGGATCAAATCAGGCTTTAATGCCCTGATTTTTTGAATATTCAGGGTTTTGGTGCCCCCCACACGCTGTTTGGCAGTAAACCACGCAGGTGGGTGTACACAGAATTTGGTGATGCCCACCACCGCTTCCTCCAATCCCAACGAAAACAGCAATTCAGTTTGAGAAGGCACCAAGGAGATGATGCGGCGCGGTGGCCACGATGGAAGCGATACTTGACGGTTTATTTGATCGGTAAAATCCACGTTAAAAAATGGTGATAAAAAAAAGGAACTGGTTAGTTGGCACGCTGTCTGGCGCAAAACGGATTCCATGCCGTTTGTTGGCGCCCCCGCTAACAACAACGGCGGAGACCAAGAAAGGCTGAAACACTGCAGGCAGATCTCTAAAAACCTGAACAAACAATACACCGATCGGTTTTGCCAAAACTCGTCTGAAAGACGAATTCCATGCCGCCCGAGAAGCGCGAGCGCGTGCGTGCGATGTCTGCATCATAAGAAATGGTCGCAGAAAAATGGTCATTGCCCAGTTGAATGGCGGGTACGATGGTGTTCAGTGTGAATACTGATCCAGGCAGACTGCCTCCCCGAAGATACGTACCTACGGTCATTTTCATGCCACCACTGCCAGCGAAGGCTGACTGATAAAATACCCCGGCCATGGTTTGCCACTGCAGGCTGTTGGAGCCTGTGACTGATTGCCGGCGGTAAAGGGCCCTGACCTGCACGCTTTGACCGTGAACGCGCGTTTTCCAAGGAGAACAGGTTCCGTATAGCACCATTCCAACGCCAAGCCGGTTTTCGTCGCCCTGCAGCGAATACACCGGTTTGTTCAGGTGACGCCAAGAAAGGCCCGCGGACCAACCTTTGCTGTTGTTGTACAACACAAAGCCCGACGACAAATCAGGCTGAATGATATTGTCGCGCAGAAAATTTTCGCCATTGCTATTGGACGGATCGTAGGCGCCCTGCTGAAACTGTTCGTCAAACTTCAGTTTTTCAGGCTTTATGCCCATGGCCAGTCCGCCCAAACTGCCCCCGACCGACGCGAAGGTTCCATTCCCCAGGTGCTTGTGGTAGGCAGCGGTTAACATTCCGTTGCTGTTATAAAAGTAGCCCAGCGGACTGAAATCGTGTTGAACACCGATGCCAAGGGCATAAAAGCTCTTTTTGCTGTTTTGCAGACAGAAACGAATGTCGGCAAACGCAGCAGTGCCCTGATATGAATTCTGGCTTATGAGGTTGTCCCACTGCCCGCGGTACAAGGCTGCCACCTGTGTTCTGTGTACTGATCCACTGCCTGTGGCTGCGGGGTTTAGCAACTGCGGCAACTGCATGCTGTTGGCGAAGTGATAGTCCTGCCCCAAGACGATGATTGGAGCGGTAATCAAGAAGAATAAGGCTAAAATGAGGCGCATGTGCTTATCTGATGAGTTGAACGGTTCCCGCAAAATTCCGGTTCACGCCGTCCGGGAAGACAACGGAAATGGTGAACCGGTAAGCGCCAGCCTCGGCTTTCTCCCCGCGAAAGACGCCTTCCCAGCCAAAAAAGATGTCTTCAGGGGTGGCATTTTCATGGCCTTCCAGTTCGGCTAGATCGAAAACGGTTTCGTTGTATTTGTCAAAAATCCGGAAATAGTCTATCCGCAGCGCGTCTGGCATGTTACTCCTGGCATAGAAAACATCGTTCACGCCGTCGTTGTTCGGGGTGAACGCATTCGGAATAAACAGCGCGGCATCATAGTCAATGGAGAGGTCTATTTGGACGGTGTCGGTTTTGGTGCATCCGTTGTTGTCGGTGGCCGTTACCGTGTAAATAACCGGTTGAATGGGTCTTGAAACTGGGTCAGCGATGGTTGGATCGCTCAACCAGTTGCTGGGTTCCCATACAAAGTCAACATCCGATTTGTTTACCCTGGCCGACAGGGAGGCATATTCTCCCAGAATCAGAGCGAAATAGTCCTGTTCAACGTGCAGCAGGAGTTCGTTGACCGGAAGTGCGAAAACAAGGGTGTCAAGAAAGCAACCCTCCTTGCTTTCAGCCCTAACCGTGTAGCTTCCAGGAGCAAGTCCATTGTGTACCCCTCCGGGTGCGTTGTAGCCAGGACCACTCACAAAGAGTTGATCTGGAGGCCCAGTGGTAGCCACCAGGTCTGTTCCGGCACTGGCCGTACAGTGTAAAGCCATGGCTACATGCAGTTCTGGGACTGGAAACACTTCAAAAGCGACCTGTGCGGTGTCGGGACATATACCATCGTTTGACGTATAAAAAGTAGCGGCATAAGCGCCTGCCTGATTGAATGTCCGTTCAAAGAGAAAATCATCCGAGGAATAACCGTCGCTCAGTTTCCACCGGACGGCTGTAGCGCCGGTTGCCTGACTCAGAAAAGAAGCTGTCGCGGGCGCGCAAGCCTGCGGGAGACTGAAGCTAAAAACGGCATCCGGGATGGTTCTGACGATGACCGTTGTGGTATCTGACGCCAGGCATCCCTCCGGCGAAATCACCTTGAAAATGGGCATGAAATTGCCCTGAGCAGGGTAATCGTGCATCACTACGCGCCCGACGGACGAAGTTCCATCCCCAAAATACCACGTACAGGAATCGTCTGGATTGTTGCTGATACCCTGAAACTGAGCCTTGGCAAACGTGCAGACAGAATCCGTGGCCATGGCCTGTGCCGTTGGGAGCTCATGGATGACGAGGCTGCCAGATGCTGTGTTTTCGCAGCCGCGCTGGGTGGTGACCCTTGCAAATGGTGTGTAGGTGCCCGGTCCGGGGTACACGTGCGCAATGTTGCGCTGCGCGGATGAGTCGCCGTCGCCAAACCAGAGTTGTACGCCCGGTGCAACAGAGTTTACCCAGAAATTGATTGGCTCGCCCGGACATTTTTGCAGGTCATGTAGCAAAGCGATGTCCGGGATCGGATAAACTGTCACAGGCAGTGTTACACTATCGTAGCCACAGCCATATGCATAGAGTGTGATGACATATTGCCCTGGGTCATTAAAATGTACTGAAATGGTATCGCCTGAATAGTTTTCGCCGTTTGATACTTCCCAAACAATGTCGGAACCGGGTGTGGCGAAACTGATAACCTGTGCCAGCAAACCTTCGCACAAGCGTGTGGTATCGGGTAATCCGACCAACGCGGTCACATCAGGCGGATTTACGATCACCTGACGCATAGCAGTATCGGAACCACACAGGTTGGTCGAAACAAGCCATATAGCCACAGTATCGGGCACATCCCCCGTAAATAACTGGAAAGAGGTGGGTTGGTCAACGGAACCCGAGTATTGGTGGCCATTGGAAACGTAATAGGTTTGTTGTAACGGATTTCCGGTACTGCCAAGGATCAGTTCTGCCACGTTGCCGGAACATGGTTGTTCAAAAACCACATCAAAATCAGCCCGCGGCCGCGGCGCTACCCTTATGGTGTGGGTAAATTCAGCCACTCCGCAGCCATTGACCATACTGACCCGCACCTGATAGGAGGTGTCTGTAGTTCCATCGTAGTACGTAACCGGGGGCGGATTGTAACCGTCATATTTTTGTCCGTTCCCCAAATCCCAAGTGTACTGCCGGCCGTCGTTTGGGCTCAGATTGTTGAAATAGACGGTGAGCGGGGCGCAACCTGAATCCGGAAATACTGAAAAACGAATCACGCCAGTCAGTTGCTCCGCTGGTATTTCCACCTGGGCGACACCTGTTACTGTACAAAGCGGCTCTGCGGTGAGTGGATTTACTGTAAACGCGGTGTATTGTACCGGATAACTGCCTGGCTCGCTGTAGGTATGTTCGAGCAGCCCAAGTCCCGACGTTCCATCTCCCCAGTCAACCAAGTGAACCACACCCGACATGGCCTCCGGCACAACACTGACCATTTCACCCCGACAGGCCGTATCCCTGTCCAAACTGAAACCGGCGGCGGGTGGGCCATAGACGGTGACGGTCCGGGTATCCAGGTTACAGGCCTCTGGCAAGCCGGGATTGATGTACGTGTAAAGATAAGTCGTATCAAGCGCCAATTGGGAGACGTTTACGATGTCACCTGTCACAGCAAATCCGCTGAAGATACCTCCAGGAGAGGCATTGGCCAGTTGAACGGCCAGTTGAGTGCTGCACACTACCAGGTCTTCGCCGGCCTCCACGGCGTTACCCGGAGTCACATTGACCCTGATGGAATCGGTGCGCCGGCACAGATCGAAACCGCGTACGAACACCAACAAATATGACCCAGGATCAACAGGATCAAAATAATAACCATTGCTGTTTTTGAAAATATGATCGCCCTCCCAAAAACCGAGGAGGGTATCGCTGGCTGCTAGATAAATCCTGCCAGAACCAGAACACAGAACAGTATCCCGGGTATAAATCTCAACATCTTCTGGTGCAATGAACGCTGTAACCACGCTTTTTTCCGCTAGTCCGCAGGAATTACTGGTGGAGGCCGTGATGATATAAGGACCAAATGCCGCGTCCAGTTTAACTGGAAAACTGTCCTGAACAGCACCATTCACTTGATACACGAGGCTGGAGTCGAATGGCGCAGGGGTAAACAATGTTTCTAAACAAGCGAGCGCCGGGGTGTCAAGGGCTATTTCAATGGGTAATTCTACCTCAATGTGGATGGTGTCCGCTCGCCGACAAACACCCAATCCACTGTAGGTAAATACTTCAAACATTCCGGGGGTATTGGGTACAAAGAATATACCCGAGGAGTCGTTGAAAAAAATGCCGGAGGGCCCCGCCCAATTCCCCGCCGGATAGGCAAATATATTGATGGTATCAGAACCGATACAAGCCGTCACATCGCCATTCGGATAAGCTATAGCAATGTTAGGGGCTGTGCGAAGCGAGAAAGTATCGTAGGCGTGTACTTCCCCACAAAAATTCTTCATAACCGCCTCGAGAAAATACGTATCGTTTGAAAGTGGCAGAAAAAGTGGGAAAGTATCCTGCTCAATACCGTTAATGGTGTAAACTACGCTCGTATCAAGCTGAATCGGTGTATAGGTAATCGACGTACAAGTATCCCCCTGCGCCTCTAAACGGATGGCAGGCGTCCTGATAACATGGACAATCACCTCCGCCTTGTCGTTGGCGATACAATTATTGCTGACCTCCAGGTAGATCCTGTAAGTACCTGGCTGGGAGAACTGCATGGCCACAATATTGGTATCCGGTGTTTCAGGATCGGGGTACCATTGCCAGCCGCCCGTTGGCCCCTCCACTTTCCAGGAGAAACTGGCACTGGAGAAGGAGTTTGCTCCTGTCAACTGGAGGTATTCCAGCGAATCGTCCATGCAGATATTGTACTCGTTGCCAGTTACGTTGATCGCATTGTTGGTGGCGGGTACCAGTTCTGCATTGGGCGGGTTGGAAACAGTAAAGGTTCCGGATGAACACACCGTATCGCAAACGTTCCCCACGCAATAAGTTACATTGTAGGTTCCACCACTGCTGAATACATATCCAAGGGTATTTCCTGAGTAATACTGGCTATTCCCCAGATCCCACACCTCATAATTCACGCCTGCTTCAGGACAGTTGGTCAGTCCGCCTCCACTCCCACCCGCTAAGGATCCCTGAAAGGTGACGCCTTCGTTGGCGCACGGGTTTGACGAAACCACAAAACTGGCAACAGGCGGATTCCTAAACGTCAGAATGAACGCACTGTTCGTGGGGTCAGCCAGCGTATCGTTCAGGTAGGTTTGCATGACAATGGTGAACGACTTCTGATATTTACAGGTGCCAAAAAAGTCAGACAGGTTGTACACATGCGTTTGCGAGGGTGGGTTCTGGCTGCCTGGAACCACCGTATTGGGGGAATTGTCGCCCCAATCTATATCAAAATGATCTATACTGTCCCTGTTTGGGTCATTGGGATCCACAATGATGTTTACGCAAATCTCTTCCAGTGGCCCGGTGATGCAGTAAAACTGCACCCCATCGCAGGTGGCGATGGTGGGGTTGTTGTAGGTCTGACCTAAAAGTTGGGCTGAAGCAGACATCAGACCGAAGAGTAATATGACCGTCTTTTTCATTACCTGATTAATTGTAGCGTTCCACTAAAAATACTGACCTGGTTGTCGATGAAGCGCGCGGCAATCGCGTACCTATACGAGCCTGCCTCTGCTTTTTGCCCTCTGAATAGACCATCCCACCCCAAAGTGGGGTTTTCAGGTGCTATCAGTTTGCTGGAATCTGCACCCCGCGCATCAAAAACCAGCTCGTTGTACTTGTCGTACACCATCATGTAGTCCAGGCCAAGCACCGAAGGGCTGCTGCTGCGCACATAGAAAACATCGTTGACGCCGTCGTCGTTCGGCGTGAAAGCGTCCGGGATATAGAGTTCTTCTTCTCTGTTGATTTTCAGCGCTACCCTGACGGTATCCACCCTGACACATCCAGTTGGGCTGGTGGCATACACATAGTAAAGCATGGATCGTTCCGGCGTGCAAACCGGATTGCTGATGGTCGCGCTGTTCAAAAACAAATCTGGCTTCCAAATGTACGTCGCATCGGCTTGGTTAGAGGTTGTAATGAATTGCACCGACTCTCCAGGGCGCACCTCAAAGTAATCGGTGGCCGCCTGTATTTCGACCAATTCAGGGGAAGACAACTGAGCCACCGTATCCAATCGGCATCCGATCTGATTTAGGATCGAAACCTGATACGACCCAGTATGAAGGGCTTCGTGAAAATCACCGACCTGAAAGTAGTCGGAGGCACTAACGGTGACGATATTGGTGGGATCGGTGGAGATGCTCAGTTCAATACCATCCTCCGGGTCGCACAGCGGAACGACAATTATCGCTGCCTGTATGGCGTCGTTGAACTGCAATAGTACCTGCCCAGTATCCGGACACACTCCGTTGTTGCTGGCAATGAGTGTTATCTCATGGGCGCCGGGTGTCGTAAATCGACGATCAAAGGACGTTTGATACGATACCGGAACACCGTTATCCTTCCAAATAGCGCCATTTGCAGCCGGTGAAACAACCTGAAATGATGCAGTTACGGGTACACAAGTCTGCGGTAGCTGATACGCAATGGCTGCGTTTGGTGTTTCTACTACCTGAAGGAGCGAGGTGTCTGAAAGGATACAGCCATTCGGGGCATAAACTGTGAAGATGGCCTGATAACTGCCTGGTTGCGCGTAAGTATGTAGGGCATCACAGGCCGGCTTCACGTTGCCATCGCCAAACTGCCAGTAACAGTTAACAGGGGGCGGGGTACTAGCCCCTGAAAAAACAGCCTCCCTGCCCGTACAGGAAACATCATCTACAACTGTCTGAATATAAGGAAGTTCTAACACTTCAACCTGTCTGGCATCGGTGGCTTTACATCCAGCAAGCGTACTGGCGGTGGCCGTAACGACGTAATTTCCCGGAACAGCATACCGGTGTGCCGAAGTCGTTTGGGTCGTGGTAGCACCATCACCGTAAGTCAGGAATACCGCCGGAGTATTGGTATTGACCTGAAAAAGTGTCTCTTCATACGCGCATACGTGCGGGTCAACCACCAGACCCACCTCCGGCGTCGGATTTACCTCAATTGGCAATGTCATGCTGTCGTACCCGCAACCAAATGTGTACAGGGTGGCGGTGTAATTGCCTGGCAAATGGAAGACAACTGAAACGGTGTCACTGAGGAAGGCATTGCCGTCTGAAAATTTCCATAACACCGGTGCTCCGTTGGTGGACTGGCTGTACAATACCACCGGACTTCCGGTACAAAATGGGGTGTTGGGTGCGCTGATCAGTGCATTGACAGCGGCGGGGTGGACCACCACTTCCCGATAAGCCGTGTCGGAACTACATACATTGGAGGATACAAGCCAGATACCAATTGTATCGGGTTCGTTTAGGGCGAAAAAATGAAAAACGGAGGTTATTCCTGCTGCCGCCGCACTTATTTCTCCGGTGGACGTGTAATATATATTGCTTTGTGGGTAACCTGTACTCAACATAGAAGCCTCCAACGGGGCGCCTGAACAGGTCTCGTTGGAAAAAAGCGCAAAATCAGCAACGGGATTAGACATCACTTTGATTGTCTGCTCCGATTCGTAAAACCCACAGCCATTGGGCACGCTCAGGCGAATGTGATACACTGTATCCGCTGCGCCATCCGGATACACCATC
>CAIZLM010000322.1 GCA_903933805.1 uncultured Bacteroidota bacterium
AGTTTCGCAGGCCGACAGCATCCGAACCGATTACAAATATATAACATAATTTTGTTAAGTAGATACAAAGATATAACTACTTATTTTTTTTGGTAAATATTTTTATACCTTGAAAGTTTAATTAAAAAACCCTATTTTTGATTTGATATATATTTTAAACCGCTCGAAGTTTTCGCAGGCCGACAGCATCCCGAATTTTTTATTCAATTACTATATAGTACAAATATAGTGTTTTTTGGGTAAAAATGCAGGGAATAAAGCAATTTTATTCAATGCAGAATTACAAAGAAAAGACCCCAGAGCGGGCACAGGTTGGTTATTCAAAACCACTTTTCCAAAACTTTAATGAATTGATCAGCACTAACACACAGTTAGCTGACAAAATCAAAACAGAGGCACTGGAGCGCATTATAGCGGACAGGCTCCCGAACGTGTTTAAGGTTTCAAAGTATGGTATCAAAATTATGTACCGTTACCCCGATGGCACGCCCTACAAATACACCTCACAGAAAATCGAGCGCATCAATAGCTCCAGAAAATCAAATTACAATTCTGAAAATGAATTTCAGTTTGCCCGTTATCGCATAGCTCCATCACTCATTGAGGTAAGCGGTTTTGATGGCAAATACTATTCCCCTGCAAAATATGAAACGGGCATAATCGGCGGATTACCATTTTTCACCGATGCCGCAATTCAGGCATATAAGGCAAGGAAAAGAGGCGGCACAATCTATTTTGTAGAGGGAGAAATAAAAGCGGCCGTAATGGCTGTAAATGGTTTAGAGGCTATTGGTTTTGGCGGTATCAGTATGTTTTCTTTATCGCTCATGCTCATTGAGTATTTAATGCAAAGACAACCAGATAAGATTGTTTTGGTTTACGATGCCGACTATAAAAATAAGGGAAAAAGCAACGGATACGCCCGACCAGTACAATTTTTTGATAGTGCAGTTGGATTTATCACAGCAACAAAACAGCACTTTGAACGGGAGCAACAACCACTCCCAGAGTTTTATATCTGCACTGGAAAGGACGATGCAACAGGTAAGGGAGTTGATGATGTGTTGAAGCAATACCCAGACATTGCGCTCAATGCTTTAAATTCGCTGCACAGTAATTTACTGTTTAAAATTGAGCAGATACCCAGTAATTTAATTTTACCATCATGCAGGGCGTTTTTTGATATTCTGGGAGATAGTCGGAAATATTCAGATAGAGTTTTTCAAGGCCATGCAGGCGAATATTTAACGGCCGTATCAGATCGCTACAACCTGCACTGCCTGCAATTTTTGGGTAAGACAATTATTTCACCTACGGGAAGCGGAAAAAGTACCCTCATAAGGTCAATTGAAGCTCATGAGCGCATTATTGTTGCCGTACCTACCAACGCACTACAAAAGGACTTTGAACGGGAAGCGGCTAAAAAGGGCATTGATTGTTTTATATTCAATTCTGATACCTACAAAGATAAAATAAATGCAACCGGTACTCCCGTTTCTGATTCCCGTTTTATAGTTACCACTTATCACAGCTTTGGAGTTTTGGCTAATTTGCTGAGTACTGAATGTTTAAATTATAATCTGATAATTGATGAAGCGCATAATTTCACCGCTTCGGCCGACCCTGATTTTATTTATGATCATTTGGCTTTGATGCTGCACTCATTGCGGAAATTCAAAACTTATACCCTATTTACTGCAACAGATTTACCCGTTTTTGCTCCAGAGCTGCAGTTGGAAAAATGGCGTTTTGATATACCATCAAAGATTGAAAAGCAATTACAATTCTATGAAAAAGGCGAATGCCAATACAGTACCGCCGCACAAATGGCCGCACACGTTGCAAAAAAAGGACTTTTCCCGATCATAGTATTGAACAGTAAAAAAGATCGTTTAATAAAGCTAAAACGGGCATTAAAGGGAAATAAATTAGATTTTGAAACATACAATGCCGATACAAAAACAGAGCAGCACCATAGGCAATTGTTAAGCACTGGAAAGACTGATGCCGTTTGTATGGTTACTACTAATGTAATAAAGGAAGGTGTTAGTATTTACGATACCAGACGTTTAGATGATACAAGAGAGGATGTTGTCCTCATTGCATTATCAGAACTACACGCCGCAGAGTTGGAGCAGTTCGCCGCCCGTTTCAGATTGGCAAAATCGGTAACAATTGTAATTCTTATTGATAGTGAAAATGTTAATTTTGAATATAATTTCTCATTCGCCAATCATGCCAATTTAGGCTATAAATCAGCACTTGCACATTGTGAGCAGCACAACCAACACGAACTGCAGGAACGGGAGTTTTTAGGCAAATTTTCGGAAAAATTAACGTCAGGCGATACAGCGGTAATATTAAATAATTTTACCTATGAATGGCAGTTTTGCCCCTTATTACTTGCTCATAATGTTTTTAGGACTGAGAGCCAACGCCAACGAATTAACCCTGTTTTGATGCTGCAGTATTTGGAGAGATATGGTTGGAATTGTACGGGCGTAGAGTATGAGAACGGCCGACCTGTTTCGGTTTTGATTCGTTCAATTGATGTTGAACCGTTACAACGCACTCCAGACCCAGAGGAAGCAAAAACCACTAAAGAGATATTCATGGAGGCACTGGAGGCACTGGAGGCAAGCGCCGACCCACTCAGCACCGCCGAAGATGGAGAAAATGAGTTTTTTCCACTTTATTTGGCAACACTTGAAGCCGTAAAGACCCCCGAGCAGGCGTTGGAGCTATTCAGAGCAACAGAGGGAAGCACAACCGAAATAAACACACTGAAACGGCGGTTAAACTTTAAAAACTATCTGTTGGAACTTTCCACACTAAACAAAACAAAAGGTACTGATCAGGCAAAGCGGGTGTTGTATGAAATAATCAACGCTTTCAAAGATTGCGGAGGATTAACAGCGGTAAAGGTTCGGGAGTTGTATTTGACCACCTTATCTGGTACTCCATTTTATGAAAATAGAGATCTGCAGACGATGAGAAATGATAGGATATTGAAAAATTTAACACGCTTTTTAGAGTGCGACTATGAAAAGGAAAAGCGGAGCGGGAAAACTGAAAAAATCTATTATTTTTCGGTTGTTGAATGGCTTTAATAATATACTAAAAGGTTGCCTAAGTGCTATGATTTTCTTTAAAGGATTTTACATAAGTTAGGCAACCTTAACAAACAATTCCAACACCATAAAAAGCACTAAATGAAAACACAACTTGATAAAATTAGATGTAGTTATAAAACTGCAATAGTACACGAACTGACTCAAATGTTTATTGATTTAGATAGTAGTAATATAAAAGATGAACGCTTATCAATGCTAATAGGAAAATTCCAAACATTACTAATGGATCATGAGGTTGATTTGATAGATACCATTGATAATTTATTCATAGAAAAAGGCTATCAATAACCTTTTAATGATTCCATTTTTTACAATTTTTCGGCATTGTAC
>CAIZLM010000323.1 GCA_903933805.1 uncultured Bacteroidota bacterium
AAACTGGGAATTTTTCTAATGAAACAGGAACGTGAAGCGATAAGCTGTAATGCGAAAATGGACTGCTAAAAGATTGTCCGCAGCAAGCACACATACAAAAAGGTGAGCAATTCTCTGTGTCGCTGTCGTGGTCTGAATGGTCGGTAGTTGCAAATGTTGATTGGTCGGCACTCATATAATTACAGTCGTCCTTGTCGCTGCACGGCATACAGGACAAAGCCAAAATGTAAAAACTGAATATGAGTGTAAAGACTTTCACGGGGTCAAATATAAGAAGAAATATTGTTGGGTGTGCAGAAAATTGTCGGGTGGTGGTAGTGCGGTTGGGCAAAATAAAATGTGCTGCAAATTGGGTCGGCTTGTGGGTGGCTTTGCAGCCCTTTTTATTTTGCGAAGGGATAGCCAAACGGCTTTGCCGAAATTTGCATTGTCGGTCGGTTTATGTCTGTCGGTTAATGGTCGCACTGTCGGGTCTTAGGGTTGCTGATAACTTGTATGTACCCGAAACAAAACTTCGCTAAGCCATACTAAAATGGGGTGATATGCGAAACTTTGATTCATTTAATTCTTTTTACAATTACAGATGTATTTTCTAAATTATTGCCCTCAAAAATAACAATTAACCCTCATATTTTTACATAGACCTTTACACGCCCTCAAAGGACTTTTACACAGTTTTTCATTTCAGAAGTTTGTATCCTAATCGATACAAGACTTCATGCAACATCACACACATACTGCATTATTTACGACCGTTTCAGGTGTTGTCGGTGGCGTTGGCAAAGCGATTTCCGCTAAGCCTCTATTGCTTGCGATAACATTACCTGGTCTTACCACCGTTATTATTTATGCTTCTGCATCAGCTGTTGCAGGCTACGTGGTTAAGAAAGTGTTAGACGCTGCTTCTCGAAAGCTCAATCAATTCTTTAACGAAAAATCTGCTGACGACAATGAATAAATTGGTTGGCATAACACTTGGAGCCGTTGCGGTTTATGGCATTGTTAGATTACTAAAAATGCAAAACGTAGGTGATCAAACCAATATTTCATTGGTGAATCCACGTGTTCATGCTGTCAATTTAGGTGGATTATCATTCCGCACCGAAGTAGCAATCAACAACCCTTCCAAGGATTCTGTAAAAATTACGAAGCCCGTTGTTAGCGTAAAAAGTAAAGGGAAATTATTGTCCCAATCTAATGCGGAAAACAAAGAAATTATTATCAAACCGCTCGGTGTTACTCAAATTGACACCATTGAACTTCAAATTAATTGGATGACCCTTACAGGGCTTATTTCCAATATTGTTTCAAAAGTTCCAGCAGTGATTACCGCGTTTAAATCAGGGAACAAAAAGAACTTGATTGACCAACTCGGTATTCCAATTGAAATGTCCTTTTCTACCTATGTAAATGGGCTCTTTTATGAATCTGAACCTAGCAAAATCATCTAATGAGGTCACTCGCACATATACCAAGCAAAACTGTTACCAGTGGTTATCGTGCCATCAAGGATGGAAGCCGCTATAATTCGTATTTCCCACCACCTGATGAGCGTGACCGTGTCATTATCAAAGATGGAGAAGTAACGGATACTGTTGAGT
>CAIZLM010000324.1 GCA_903933805.1 uncultured Bacteroidota bacterium
ACCACCTCGTCTTCTACCGCTTCCGTGAATTTGTAGGTGTGGATGTATTTACCAAAGACCTCCAGACTGGTTTGCTTGTCCTTCTTCAAAAGCGGGGTGCCTGTGAAACCGACAAACAAGGCATTGGGCAACATTGCCTTCATCACCTTGTGCAGTTTACCGCTCTGGGTTCGGTGGCACTCATCCACGAATACAAAGAGTTCACCGATCGTTTTGGTGGGCTGATTTTCCAATTCATGGATGAAGCTGTCAAAATTCTCCACTTCCCGTTTGCCAAATTTATGCACCAGCGAACACAGCAACATGGGTTTTGGCTGTGCCAGTTGGTTCATCAAATCCTTACCGCTGGTGGTGCGGTAAATTGTTTCTCCGGCATCTTCAAAAACCCGCTTTATCTGCTTGTCCAGTTCATCCCGGTCGGTGATGATGGCGACACGGGCGTTGGGATTGTTTTCCAATATCCACTTGGCCAACAGCACCATAACAATGCTTTTACCACTGCCTTGTGTGTGCCAGATGATGCCGCCCTCGCGTTTTCGAATACTTTCTTGGGCGGCTTTGATGCCAAAATACTGATGCACCCGAGGCAACTTTTTCCTACCGCCATCAAACAGCACAAAATCATACATCAATTCCAACAAACGTTGCTTGTTGCACATTTTGAGCAAGTATTTATCCACCAGATACCCGCCTTCGTCGCTGTCTCCTTCTTTCCATTGCAGGAAGTATTTGGCCTCCGTACCAATCGTACCATAGCGCAGTCCCTCGGTGTCATTGCCTGCGAAAACGAATTGCACCGTGCTGAAAAACGGTTGGATAAACGCTGGTTGCTGGTTTGTGATACTTTGCCGAATGCCTTCTCCTATGTCTTTTCTGCCATTTTTGAGTTCCAATACCCCAATGGCGATGCCGTTTACATACAGTACGATGTCAGGACGTTTTTCCCGATTGCCCAAAACGGTGACCTCTTCTGCAATGGCAAAATGATTGGCTTCCGGGTTTTTCCAGTCGATGAACCGGACCGTTTCATACTTATCGCCTGCTTCCGCCTTGACTTTCGCCCCGTAGCGCAGCAAACTGTACGCTTTCTTGTTGTTGTTGTACAGGCTCTCATTTGGGTCGCTGGCGGCATCTTTTAATTGTTTGATGGCACGGGTGATCAGCACTTGAATATGCCCCTGTTCCGTCAGAAAGTTATGCAACAAACTTTCTTCGATGTTTTGGTTGTTGTATCGGTCTTCCCAGTTGCCCAAATAGTGGTAGTGCAACTGGTCGCGGAACAGTTGTACGATTCGGTTCTGGGTGTGGAGTTCTGGTTGGCCGATCATATTGGGTACAGTTTTCATGGGTAGAATTTGTCTTTTGCCCAATTTGCCGGATTGGATTCAATATAATCATTGATGCGCTGATATTCGGCATCATCCCGGATAATATGATCGTGGAAACGGGTTTGCCAGCCGAAATCGAACCCTAAGCGCCGGGCGTGTTTGGTTACCGCCGATTTATAGGACCCTACAATGGACGAGATGGTGTTTTTACCGGGATTTTGAAAACGGTAATGCACGGGGATTGATGATTTTTGGGGATTGGGGTTCGGTGGTTTGGTGGGATCCTGGGGTAGAGACAAGGCATGCCTTGTCTCTACGTGGTCGTGATCATGACCGCCGTCGTCAACAATGCCAGCGCCAACGTCCTTGTTCAATATCAAAATACCATGCACATGATTGGGCATCACCACAAACACCCCTAATTCGACATGATGGGCGTGGTGAGGAATTTCGTACCACAGTACATCGGCCAGCACCCCGACGTGTGATAATTGCTGGATGCCGCCCTGCTGGATTTTGCCGAAATAATGCTGCCGTTCGGCGGTACAAATCGTGATAAAATAGGCCCCAGCCCGACCATAATCCCACCACGGCGCACGCGCCGAGGCGACCCGGTATTTATTTTGATATTTTTCGTTCA
>CAIZLM010000325.1 GCA_903933805.1 uncultured Bacteroidota bacterium
AACCATAAAAGGTGTAGAAACCTTATTTGGCAAAGAAGATGATCGAATAGAAGAAAAGCCATGTAGAGGTTGCGAAAACAAGACGGCTAAAAATCATAATGGTACTTATGTACAAACTATGGATTGGAAAGAAGATATAATTATACGATTTGTCGACATTTTAAGTTAAGAAATCTATGGAAACTGATACATATATTTATCAGAAAACCAAGGTGTACAACAATAAAACACTTGGAAAAATAGCACGATTGCCTAACAGCGGTTTTGCAAAAAAGCGGGTTCAGTGGTTAATTGAACATTCTACTTCGCATCAAATTTTGTGGTATGTTGACAGTTTTGTGCTCCGAAATCCGCTTCTTCGCAAAGCCGCAAAACGTTACAAGCAAGCCTAACAGACGACACAACAACGAACAAACGGACGACTATAAACATAAAATGAAACGCTAATTTTGACAGGTAACCAAAGACATAAAGACCAAACTGCAACTGGACAGCAACTAAACCAACACTCATTGCCGACCCTTCTGTATTTTTTATTTTCCCAACCGCACATTTTTTGTAAAAACTTAGGCATAAAACCAAATACTATGTATTTTTGTTTTAGTGCATACAAAACTGGTTCATGGAATTATCAAATGACATATCGGTATTAAAGGACTTGATCATAGCCTTGCTTTCCAAAGTTGCGGCATTGGAATCCGAGAATGCTGCCCTGAAGGCAGAGAATGCCGAATTACGGTCGCGCCTGAATCTGAACAGCAAGAACAGCAGCAAACCTCCATCCTCCGACGGATTGTCTAAAAAGCCCGGCCTTCCGAAGGGGCCAGCCAAAAAGAGCGGCGGCCAATTTGGCCACAAAGGCAAGACGCTCAAGATGGTTGACAACCCTGATGCCGTTGTAGTGCATCATATTCCGTCCTGTCCCTGCTGCCACAAGGTTTTCTCAGCCACAGATGTAGTTGAAGTCTTTAAAAAACGTCAGGTTTTCGACATTCCATTACCGCGCATGGAGGTAACGGAGCATCAATTGGGTGTTATTATATGTTGTGGACGGCAACATCCGGGGGTGTTTCCGTCCGAAGTGAGCCAACCCGTGCAATACGGTTCCCGAATCAGGGCATTGAGTGTCCTGTTGAACAACGACTACAAAGTGCCGTTGGAGAAGATCCAACAACTCATGGGCGACCTGTGGGGCTGTTCGTTCAACGAAAGCACCGTCGTGACGGCCAATGCTGGTATGTATGAAGCCCTTCAACCCATTGAGGAACAAATCAAAACAGCGATTTTGGCCTCCGAAGTAGCCCATTTTGATGAAACAGGCATGCGTGTAGAGAAAAAACTCCATTGGTTTCACGTCGCCTCCACCTCATGGTTTACTTATCTGTTTGTTCACAAAAAACGTGGCAAGGAGGCTCTGGATTGCGATGATTCGGTGCTCAAACATTTTCAAAACCGAGCAGTACACGACTGCTGGGAGTCTTACTTCGGATTCAAGCAATGCCAGCATACACTGTGCAATCCCCACCTGCTCCGGGAGCTAACCAACCTGGTGGAAAATGGGTCAAAATGGGCGACTCAAATGCACCGATTTATACTCGACCTTTATCAAACTAGCCAAAAAGCGACCGCAATCGTCGCTGACATGCAATCATGGGAGCGGGAGTTCAAATATATATGCCAACTGGCCGATATGGAGGAGCCGCCGCCTAAACAGGGAAAGAGAGGCAAACCCAAGAACTCAAAAGGCAGAAATTTGCTCAACCGTTTGGTCGAACATCAGAACGGGTGGCTTGATTTTGCATTTGTCCAAGGTGTTCCTTTCTCTAACAATCAGGCAGAACGCGATATTCGTTGTCTGAAAACCAAGCAAAAAGTCGCCACCAATTTCCAGACCTTCAAAGGAGCGCAGCACTTTGCTCGAATCCAATCCTATACTTCAACCCTTCGCAAACATTCAATGAACGTATTTAGCAACTTGATCAATGTTTTTAATGGAAAATCTATCGTTTTTCAGGGTGCCTAAGTTTTTACGCAAGAAACAATTTGGCTCAACCTGTTGGCATAGAACATACCGTTGCTGATTATAAAGGCAATGCCGTTTTGTTTATTCATATTCCCGAACATACCGATAAGCCAGTTCATTTAAGAGGTAGCGATATTTTTGAAAGCTATAAACGAAGTGCAGGACAAACCGTAAAATTATCACGCCACGAAGTAAAACAACTCATTGCTATTTCAACAGGTTTCGATTTTGAAGCACAAATAGCAATACACAATGTAAGCGATGATGATGTAATGAAATTGCTTGATTACGACAGCTATTTTACACTACAAGAAAAGCGTTTGCCCGATAC
>CAIZLM010000326.1 GCA_903933805.1 uncultured Bacteroidota bacterium
CAGTGTTGGCAAGTCCTGTTTCTTCAAAAATAATTACCCCAGCACGAACGCCATAGGTAACTTTAAGGCGTTTGTTGACCTGAAATTCATCTTGGCCGTACACGCTGAAACGGTTCAGTTTCATTGTTTGCAACGGTTCAGCAGCGCCTTCCAAGGCAGAGTAGCGGTACTGGAAGCGGTTGTATTTCACGGCGGAAGTATCTACGCCGGGATTGGCCAGGCCAAAATTAGCCGCTGCATAGAACTGCGCCAGTGAGTCAAAAATGTAGACCCCGTTAGAACCTGGGAAAAACAAGTTGTCCGACTTGTAGTGCTCAAATTTTGCGCCGATCGTGTACGTGTGCCGATCGCGGTAGATAGATAAGTTGTCTGTTGCCTGAATCGTGCCATAGCTTAGCTTGTTGCCGGGCGTGAATGGGTCAAAACCGACAGACATGTACGTGCTGCTGCCTTTGAGGATGTCAATGGTTGGAAACAACGAGCCTTTATATTGACGATCTTCGTTTTGGGAGTCATAACTGACCAAAACAGAATTGTGCACACGATCATTGATGGTCGAGTTCAATTCTGCAGCAATGGAACGCGTGTTGTCACCGATGATATAACCAGCATTTTGGAAAGACATCGCTTCCGTACTGCTACGGCGATTACCGGCTCCCAAAGAGTTGCTGTTACTGATGGGTTGGTCTGAGGAAGAATTGTGGTGTGCATAACGCAAAGTCAGTTTATTCGAACTGTTCACGTTGTAATCCAGGCGCACGAGGAATTTGTTGCTTTTAATTTCATTGTTGTAATCTTCAAAAGCACCTGTTTCGTAGCCGTATTTATCGCGCAGGAAATTGCTGAGGTCCAACATGTCCTGGTATTTCACCCGGGTAACGTTGGTGCCGCCAGCATCCAAGGGGCCACCATCGCTGACAAAGGTTGTAGCGGGAGCGGAGTTGCGGATAATTTCACCATTGGCGAAGAAAAAGAGCTTGTTTTTGATGATTGGACCACCAACACTCAGACCAATAACCTGCTCTTCAAATTTACCGATACTCGGTTTTACATCTCCAATCTTAACGCCATTGAACAAACCAGTTGTATCAGCACGGCGGATAGACGTAAAGGCAGTACCTGTAAAGCTGTTGGTACCGGAACGCGTTACTGCGTTCAATCCAGTCCCCACGAAATCAGATTGACGCACGTCAAAAGGCGCCACGTTAACCTGTAATTCTTCGATGGCATCGAGTGAAATAGCCGTAGAACCGGTGCGACCACCCGCCTGAGCATCAGAGCCAAGACCGAAGCCGTTGTTGAACTGCGAACCGTCAATGGTAAAGTTATTCAAACGGGAATCTTGTGCTCCGAAAGAAGTACCATTACCATTAGGGTTGTACTTGGTTACGGAATTGATGGTTCGGCTACCCACGGTTGGAAGAGCGGCAAGTTGCTCACGACCAAATGTGGTTGAGGCACCCGTCCGATCACTGCTAAAAATGTCGCTTCTACTGGCGACGACCGTTACCTCGCCCAACGTCGTGCCAGCTTCTTGCAGGCTAAAATCTACGTTAGCAGCAGTACCCAAGCTCGTGTAGATACCCTCACGGGAAGCTGCTTGGTAACCTGTGTACGTTACCGCGACGGTGAAAGGTCCCCCAACGCGAACCGCTGGCAGGATATAACGTCCGCTGGCATTCGTTGCAGTACCATAACGGGTACCGGAAGCGACGTGTGTGGCAACAACGGTTGCACCTACCAATGGCTCGCCCTTTTGTTCGGATACAACACCAGAAATTGTGGAAGTTGTTACCTGTGCGAAAACGGTTAAGCCACTGAGTAACAACGCCAAAATCAACAGCGTTCTACCTGCAGACTTGTACAGTGTAAAATGGTTCATACTTATATGAAAAGTTTGGTGAAAAAGAGAAAGAATTTGTGTCGCAAAATTACACAGCTTAAGTTAATAGATCATTAAGTTTTAAGATTATTGTATTGCCAACGTAGCCCAAGTCAAAAATAGATGCCCATAAATTTAAGTTCCATGCAGTGGACGCACTTTTCGTTTGCTACATGGTCGTTTTTATTTACTTTTGGCCGCTCTTATTTAAAAAATAGTGACAATTTTGCACAAATCAACCATGAAAAAAGCGATTTTATTTCTTGCCTTCTTCCTGACCTTTATGGGTGCCTCCATGGCGCAGGTCATTATTTCCGAAATCATGTACAACCCTCCGGAAAGCGGTACCGATTCCTTGGAGTACTTGGAGTTGCACAACAATGCCAATTCTGCCGTGGATATTTCCGGATGGAATTTTACCCAAGGCATTGATCACATTTTCCCGTCGGGAACCATCTTACCTGCTGGCGGGTATCTGACCCTGGCCAAAAACGCAAATGCTTTTCAATTGGTCTTTGGCTTTCAGCCCATCGTCTGGACCAACGGGGCACTCACCAACAGTCCCGGTGAAGACATTGAACTCCGTGATGCAAACGCCAACGTAATCGATTACGTAGATTACGTCAATGCCGCCCCCTGGCCGCTTGAGGCCAATGGCCAAGGAAGCGCCCTCGTGCTGTGCGACTACAACGGCGACAATGCTTTGGCCAGCAACTGGATTGCAGCAACAACCCTTACCGGTGTCACGGTCAATGGAAAAATCGTCGCAGGCAACCCGAATACAGCCTCCGGTTGTCAGGTTTCCGGAACCATCTTTGCAACTGCCGACAACGTGGTGGCCCAAACTGGTCAAAACGCTGTTTTCAATGTACTGAGCAATGATTTATTCCTTGGCACTGTAACATCTCTGGTCATCACCACGCAACCACAGCATGGCAACGCTGCCGTGTCGGGAGACAAAATAACCTACACACCCAACCAAGGATATTGTGGTACTGACCAGTTGGAATACAAGGTTTGCAATGCAAGTTCCTGCTCCAATGGTATTGTTTCCATTGAAGTACGCTGCTACCCCAATCGCAGTATTGCCTCGATGACCGGAGAAAACACGGTTGGCATTGCAGACTCCCTCGATCGTCCTTGCGCTTTGCAGGGCGTAGTGTATGGCTACAATCTCCGTCCTACAACAGGCGCATTGCCGAGTTTGCTTTTCACCCTCATTGATGCACAAGGGAATGGCATTTCAATCTCCAGCCTGAACAGTAATTTTGGATATGGTGTACAGGAAAAAGACAATGTTACTGTTTATGGCGTCATCAAACAATTCAATGGGATGACCGAATTCCGCCCGGATACGATTCTAAAAAACAGTACAAATAATAGCCTGTTAACACCCACTATCGTCTCCAGCCTTTCGGAACAGACTGAATCAAAATTGGTCAAAATTAATAACTTACATTTTGTTGACCCAGCAGAATGGACGACTGGTGTCGGTGGAAGCGGATTCAATGTGCGCGCTGTTTCTGACCTACAACCACAGGACACGATCCTCATTCGTATTGACCACGACGTAGAAACATACAATTCGCCGGCTCCACCAGAGCCTTTCAATGTAACGGGCATCGGTGGTCAGTTTGACAACACCAGCCCCTATACATCTGGTTACCAGATATTGCCGCGCTACAACCCAGACATCAATACCTTGACGGCTGTCAAGGAAGTTGATTATAGCAGTGCTGTTACCCTTTCGCCAAATCCCGCCAGTGATATGTTGTTGATTGAAATGGAAACAGCTTTTGACCGCGTGACGATCATCACTGCAAGGGGAAGAAGCATAAAAACATTGGAACATCCGGACACTACACACCGAGTAGATGTATCACTGCTTCCTGCGGGAACTTATTTTGTTCGTTTTGAAAAAGGCGCTGCAATATGGACAACCAGTTTTGTTAAATTGTAACCATTTACTTTAACGGTTCAATCATCATGCTTTGTCATTGGGGTTATGCAGAAAATTGTCGTGTTGACAGGTGCAGGAATATCTGCTGAAAGTGGGATCCGCACTTTCAGGGACAGTGATGGGCTTTGGGAAAACCATCGCATAGAAGATGTTGCCACGCCAGAGGCATGGATCAAACACCCATCGTTGGTGCTGCAATTCTACAACGAACGACGTGCGCAGTTACTGACGACAGCACCCAATGATGGACACCGCGAAATTGCAGCTTGGGAAAAAGACTTTGACGTTTCGGTTATTACCCAAAACGTCGATGACCTACACGAAAGAGCCGGCAGTAGCCATGTGCTGCATTTGCATGGAGAACTGCTCAAAGTGCGTTCAACGGGCAAAGAAAGTCTTGTATATCCCTGGGAAAAAGACTTGCATTTAGACGATTTTTGTGAAAACGGCTTCCCTTTAAGGCCACACATTGTGTGGTTTGGGGAAGCCGTTCCCATGCTGGAGGAGGCTGCTGAAATTGCTCAAACGGCCGATATATTCATCATTATAGGCACTTCCTTGCAGGTATATCCTGCAGCAGGTTTGATGCGTTACGCGCCACCTGATATCCCCTATTTTTGTGTGGATCCAAGGCCACAGATTTCTGGAGAATTGGAACTGTTGCGCCGTTTAACTGTTGTTGCTGAGCCGGCCTCAACGGGGGTGAAAAAAGTAACAGAAGCCCTGCAACAGGCATTGCACAGTGCGTAGTGTCATCTCTGTTAACATGCCATGCAAATCCGAACACGATTGACACTGTTGTTTCTTTTGTTGGCCGCTGGCATCCTAGCCGCGGTCTTGTTTGCTGTATATTGGCTTTTTAAATCCAACTCAGAAGAAGCTTTTTTCAATAATTTGTCATCCAAAGCAGCGCTAACGGTTCAAACAGTACTTAAGAACGAAACCGCGCTTACACCGCTTCCCAATGACTGGGTTTCGCCCGAAGGAGACACGCTTTCATACCGCGAGAACATCAGTATATACGACAATTCATACAACCGCGTTTTTACCATTCTGCGCGAAGCTGTGCCAATTTCAGGGAAAAACTTACAAGAAATTTACCAGAAAGGTGCGTTTCGATTTGAACATTTTAACCTCCATGCGCTGGGTATAAAACAAAATACCGCACTGACGCAATATGTCGTCATAGCAGAAGGTTATTTCGACCCGACGGCCATCATTAAGCTCAGAAACATCTTGTTTTTTAGTTTTTTTATCGGAATTTTTTTGGTAGCAGTTTCCGGTTGGTTTTACGCTGGAAAAGCCCTTCAACCCATGTCGGCCATCGTCCATGCAGTAGAAAAGATTCAACCAAGCGACCTCAGTAAGCGGGTAGCCCACGGAAATAGCCAAGATGAACTCGCCCACATGGCCGAAACATTCAACAACCTACTTGATCGTGTTGAACAAGCTTTTCAGATGCAAAAAATGTTTGTATCCAATGTTTCCCATGAACTAAAAAATCCACTGACAGCCATAAGAGCGCAGTTGGATGTTGTACTTCAGCGTGAACGCAGCAACGAGACGTACCGGAATGCCTTGGAAAGTGTACTGGATGACATCAAGGACTTGAGTGACATGGAACAAAAATTGCTTTACCTGGCCAGGGTGTACAATGCGCCTCAAACAATCCAGTTTACCCCAATCAGACTGGATGAATTGTTGTGGCAAACGATGGAGCAGTTTCAAAAACAACATCCGGCCTACCACGCCAGCATAGAAATTATCGACATGCCTGCGTCCGATGACACGCTTTTTGTCTCCGCCAATGAACCGTTGTTGCGCCTGTCGCTCCTCAACCTCATGAACAACGCTTGTAAATATTCCTCCGATAATGCCGTTCTACTTCGCGCCAACTTTCAGTCTACAAGTAAACGCATTGTTGAAATTTGTGACAGAGGGAGCGGTATCCCTGACGCCGAAAAACTGCTCATTTTTGAGCCCTTTTATCGCAGTCCTCGACACCTACAATTGAAAGGTACAGGCATTGGGCTCTCGCTTGTAAAACGTATATTAGACCTCCACCAAATTGATCTCTTCGTTGATAGCCCACCTGCAGGTGGTACGGTTTTCCGACTTTCTTTTCCGTAAGAATCGTATCTTTATCCACCCTTGAACAAGTTTTTTGGATCAAATAACGCAGAAATAGGACATAAATTATTGTAACCACCATTGTAACTGGTTGGGTGGCACGCTGTCTGCCGCGAAAAGGCCCATTTTTTCGACTCAGACGCGACCACATCACCAGCTACCTATTATAAAAATATGCAAAAAATACCCGTTGTCATCATACTTGTTTTGGTGCTTGTTTCAAGTGCATGCCAAGCACAACAACCTACCCTGGTACTACCTTTGGGAAAAGGAAAAGTAGCAATATTACTGGACAGCTCGGATGCCTCTAAAGCCATCGTTTACGATCGGCGCAATGGTTTTTTTGACAAAATTACCGCTGGGGAGATGTCTATACAAATGAAAAAAAACTTGGATCCAACACTTTCCAGGGATACGCTACTCCGCGAATACGTTCAGTTTTTAGGAAAAGATGTAACCAGCTTTGGCGCTGGCGAGGTGAAATTTATGACTGGTGTGCTGGAGAAAATGTTCAAAACAGTCCAAAGTATTGGTGGTGATATTTTCCCGGATACCCTTTTGTTAATCAAGACAAAAGGTAGGCACTATGGGGATGGCGTCTGGTACACCCGCGAAAATTGTATTGTTATTCCCGCAAATGAGCTTACATCGAGTAAAACAAACCCCTTTACGACAACGATGTACCATGAGTTGTTCCACATTTATTCAAGATTAAACCCCGATAAAAGCGAGAAATTGTACCAACTAATTGGTTTTGAAGCTATTGGATATAACAATTTGGATGTTCCTACAGGACTGGCTCAGCGCATTCTTTTCAATCCGGATGGGGTTGATTTTGCCCAAAAAATCAGTCTGGCTCAACAAGATACAACAATAAAATACGCAGTGCCCATCATTTATAGCAACCATGTTGGATACAAAACCGGTAACAACGAATTTTTTGGATACCTGAAATTCAACCTTTTTCAAATCGAAAAGGAACCCAGTGGACGGTGGCGTGTTTTGGTGCAAGAGGATGGTTACAGCAGCACGTTGAGTATGGATACACAGCCGGATTTCTTCCGACAGATCAAAGACAATACCGGCTATATCATACACCCCGACGAAGTTTTGGCCGATAATTTTGCTTTCATCATGCAGGAACTCAATGGCGCCAAAGTTTCACTCCAATTTTCACCTGCCGGGAAACAATTGTTGCTGGATATCAAAAAAATAATACAGCAATAGACCACTTTTTACCCCAGCGCTCGCTTGTAGGTTTCCAGACAACGTTGTCTGGCGAAGGTATGATCCACCATGGGTCTTGGATAGGAAGATGTTCCAAACTCCGGGACCCACCGCTTTACATACACGAAATCAGGATCGAATTTTTTGACCTGTTCCGCTGGATTAAAAATACGAAAATAGGGCGCAGCATCGGTACCGCACCCTGCCGCCCATTGCCATCCTCCTGAATTGCTGGCCAAATCAAAATCCAGTAGTTTTTGTGCAAAATAAGCTTCTCCAAGTCGCCAATCCAACAGCAAATGTTTGGTAAAAAAACTGGCAACGATCATCCGAACCCGATTGTGCATATAACCAGTTGCGTTCAGTTGGCGCATACCGGCATCCACGATGGGATATCCCGTTTTCCCGGCACTCCACCGTTCAAAATCCTGTGGGGCGTCACGCCATTCCACCATTTCATATTTGGCGCGAAAGGGATGCGTCACTACGTGTGGAAAGTGTGCCAAAATTTGGCTGTAAAAATCACGCCATATCAACTCACTCAGAAAAGTGGCATTTATTAATCGTGCATGCCTGGCTTTCTCCCGAATGCTGATGGTGCCAAAACGAAAATGTATTCCTAACCTAGAAGTACCCTCGACACCAGGAATATTACGGGTTTTATCGTAGTGCTTGATGATACTCCGTGCCACTGTCAATGACGGGAATGCAATGCCAGAAGGTTCAAATCCCATTTCAATCAAGGTTGGAATAGGCCCTATCTTACTTGTAAAAACAGCATCTAAATTGTTGAATACTAATAGTTTGTCAAAATATTTCTCAGTGGGATAAGACGCTAGGTAATAGGAATTTCCTTCATTCCCGCCTGTATCAACCGATAAATTCGTCGTACGCGTATCCAGCTTCGCCAACCATTTTTTACTGTAAGGTGTAAAAACGGTGTAAGGCGTTCCATCTGATTTCAACACTTCGTCCTTTTCAAATATCACATGGTCTTTGAATGTATGAAGTGGGATATTGTACGCCGCCAAAATACTCGTAACAGCACTTTCACGGGCTACTGCGTAGGGCTCGTAGTCCCGATTGGTGTAAACGGCTGAAACCGGAAAATCGCGCAACAATTCAGGCCAAATATCTTCAGGCTTTCCATAGCGTACCAGCAACGTACTCCCCATTGCCTCGAGTTGCTTTTTCATATCCACCAGCGTTTGTTGGATAAACTGCACGCGTGCATCTTTTTTTTCTGTCAGGTTATCCAGAATGTTGCGGTCGAAAATAAAAATCGGCAGTACCTCATGCCCACTTTTCAGGGCATGATACAGACCGGCATTGTCAGAAAGACGGAGGTCACGTCGAAACCAAAAAATGGAAACTGGTCGCAAAATAGCACAAGTTTGTTGGGTTAAAGTTGACTGCATTAAGGAAGTACTCCCTTTGGCAGTTCGTTGTGTGGCTTAAAATATATGTTTTTTAACTCAGCGACGACCTATGGACTGTGGCCCACATCTACCGTTCCTTTCCACGAATGCCGATGCCACCCAAATTGGGCTGACCACCACCAGAATTTTGTGTTGTCTCCTTTTGGTTGCCATCCATAAAGCGCCAACCTACCGAAAGTCTGATCCCACCAAATGGCTGCGGATAGTTCAATGTTTGGTAAAAAACCTGCGTGTTATCCCACCAAGTCGAACAGTTTTCATACCGAACAGCAAAACGAAACGACTGAACCTTGAACGCCAAAAAAACATCAACCCAAGGGTATGGCTTCTGGGTAACACTGTCTTGTAGGTAAAACTGACCAATTAGTGGATTATAGCCGTCTGGCTGAAACCCGCTGTTTACCCTGAAATCAATTCCCATGGTAAGCAACAGGCGTTTTTTAAAAAAATTACTGGTCGCATATAGGCTGTTTTTCGAAAACCAATTGGGCAATCTAAACACATCGCTCCGATTGGCTTGTTGTAATGCCACCGTGTTGTCAAAGTGAAACCATCCAAATTTTATTTGTTCTTTCAAAATCACTTGCAACACCTGCAAGGGAGAGGTCGTTTGTGAAGGGCGACTCATTTGATCAAAAAAAACATAATTGTTAAGCAGCGTTGTACGTGCGGTAGCCTCCAGTCCAATCACCGGCAACGAGTACGTGAGTGAAAGCGTGTTTTCAACAGGTTTGTCGAAAGTATTGTCCCAAACTGCACGTTTGCTAACAAACAGCCGACGTTGTAGCAATGAGGGTGGCCTGCGTTGGCTGAGCAGGCTAGCACTGAGTTGACCGGCCTTACCCAATCCCACGGTAAGGGCTCCCTGTAACTGGTATTCACCAATATTACCCAACAAACCCAAGGCAGAATTGGCAGAAAAAACAAAGCGATCGGAAGGTCTGAAATTCAGATCCGCGGTAAAAAATAAATTATTGATCGAATAATTGTTGGGTTCTTGGGAAAGTCGAATATACGAATGTGCCAAACCAACGGCCAAGAGATCAGTCGGGGCACCTGATTTTTTTGATTTGAAGGTATTGAGGGTGAAGGTATTGTCTATTCGGTTTTCGCGGAAAAAATTTCGAATACCGCGATCATCTACCCGAAAGCTATTAAAATAGGTGGTGTCGTTCCGAAGTCCGCGAACCGTATCTCCATCCGAGAATTTATATTTTTTTTGTCCCCAAGCCAAGGTGTGTGTTGCGCGCAGTGCGCGTTTGCCCTCCGCGCCTCCAGTAAATCGATAGTGTTGCGTCAATTGTATTCCCTGCTCGTCATATCGGGTATATGCGCGTTCTTCAGGCAAGCGAATGGCCGCCGCCAAAGGCCCTTGAAACTGATTTCCGGTAAAAACATCATCTGAAACAATGCCGCCATTCTCCTCTTGACGCACCACATTTTTAGTAAAAATCAAGAAACCATCGTAGTGCTTTCCCCGCGACAACCAAAACCCTCCAGACAGGGCATTGTGCTTATCTCGTTGGTAGTTATACTCACCATTGTTGTTGATGGAGCGGTAATCCAGCGAAACATTGAGCCCGCCTTCGAATGTACGGGCAAATTTAGCGTTCAGCATGGATGATAAGTTGTTCTTCCCCTGCGAAAAAAAAGCATCACTAAAAGCTCGCTTGTTTCTGTAAAAACGCAAATCATTGGGTTTCAATGTGTACAGTTCAAAAACATCTATGCCATTGCTAAACCCGCGGAGAGGGGCAACTTCATACAGCAAAGGACGCGCAGCGCTTCCAATATTGCCAATTGTTCCGTAATCAATCGGTGACTGACGCGCAGGGTCATACATTCGAAATGCTGCGTCAGGTAAGCTATCGGTCACCAATTCGCTTTTTTCGGGCGTTTGGGCGTGGGTAAATTGCAGCGGTTCAGCCTGACCCGGTACGTCACCAGATCCTGTTTGAAAAGTAGGGGTGGAAGCAATTGGCGTGGATGGGGCTTGTGCCGCCAATTGGCGGGATAAAAAAAGCACACAAACCATTATCCAAAAGTGCAGCCCCCGCACCGTGGTTGAATGTATTGGATGAAAAAGGGTCTTGTCAAACATGCACTGACATAACGACAAAAATAATGCGAACGATGCCTGGAATGTTCGCAATGGAAAACACAGGGTGGCATAAATCAATGCAACGGCTTCGGTGGTA
>CAIZLM010000327.1 GCA_903933805.1 uncultured Bacteroidota bacterium
ATGCGGCGTCAATTTCAACAGTATAAAGCGTGGAGGGTACGTTGGTGAAAGCAAATGCCCCGTTGTTTCCAGCGTTTGTGTTGCCTGACAGTATTCCGTTCTGATAAAGGGCCACCGGTATTCCTGGGACCAAGGTGTCTCCTGCATCAATACTGCCATTGTTGTTAACGTCTGACCATACATTGCCAAGGATATTTCCATAGCCATTGTACAAGTCAAGGGAGAGTGGTTCGCTCTGGGCGGTGCAGCCGAATATATCTGTGAGTTGAGCCCAGTATGTACCACTTTGCTGTGCGACGAAATTTGGTACGGTAGCCCCGGGAATGGGGAGGCCATTTTGATACCACTGCCAGCCAATGATTGTTGGTAGTACTGGTAGGCACAGCGTGTCGGGGTTACAGCGGGTGTGGCAACCTGCTGGGATGGAGGCAACCGGTGGTCCCGGTAAAAGGGTCCAAGTATTGCTGCGCATATCACATCCAAATTCATTGATAACACGCAGCTGATACACCCCCGGGGTTTCTGTGATGAGGGTATCTCCTGGTAGTCCGGTATTCCAAGTCGTTTGCCAGTTTGCGTTTTGTGGGCCGGAGTAGCTCAATACATGGGGGCTTCCAGCGCAAACACCGGTGCCGGTGATTGAAAAACCACTCGGGACGGGATGGACGGTCACCACGAAAGGCGCAGCAACAGCGGTACAACCGGTGGCGGGGTTCGTCACGGTGACCGTATAGGTGTATTGCCCCGTTGCCAGGGTATTGTCGCGCTCGTCGGTAAAATAGAGCAGCGGGCTGTTGCCATTAACGGCAGACCATGCGAAGTTATAGGCACTGTTTGAAACAGCTTGCAATACGACATCTTCGCCCTCACAGACCGTTTTGGAGGGGTATGACGTGCCGACAATTTGATTTAGATCATTGAACAACAAGGCTTTAATAACGGCATCGGGCGATGCGTTTACTTCCACTGTAACCGCTGGTGGCGCGTAGGTGCAGCCTGCAGCATCTGTCATGGTAACCCGGTAAACCCCTTCTTCTCCGACCGTTAGAAACCGTGTTGTATTTGCGCTTTCGTCCGACCAAAGGTAGCTGACACCACCCGTAGGAGCAGTGAGGGTAATGCTGCCACCTTCACAAATGGCCGGTGGGACGGGTGGGGAAATGGCGCCGTTGAGGTTGTTGGGGACAATGGCAATATTTTTTGTAAAAGTGGCCGTACAGCCGTACACATTGGTGGCTGTGACAAAGGGTGTATAGAGGCCGGCGGGTGAAAAAGTGTGGTAAGATATGGCGCCCATGGATTCATTGGACGCTCCGGATCCGGCATCGCCGAAGTTCCAAGCGATGGCCGTGATATTGGTTGCATTGGAGACCGCCGTAAATTTTAGTGCGTTGCCCGTACATTTAAAAGCAGGTTCGGCGAAAGTAATATCCGGTGGCGCCTGAATTTCGATGGTGCTGCTGGACGATGCGGTGCAACCACTGGTGCCGGTGACCGTCAAGGTAGTGGTGTAGTTTCCCGGTGTTGCATAGCGGTGGGTAGGATGCCTGGTGGCAGCCTGGTTGGCGGCCCCTGAGGCAGGATCACCAAAATCCCACATCCAACTGGAGATGCCGCCATTGGGCAGGTATTCACTGATATCCCGGAATATACTGGTATCTCCCGGACACGCCGCTAGGGTATTGAATCGGGCAACCGTCTCTGCGTCAAAAAATTCGTGGACGTTGCACACGGTGCTGTCGGTCAGTCGGACAACCAGGATGGCCACATATTCTCCCGCATTGGGGACCGTGAAAAAAGGGTCTGTGTCGGTAGAGGTTTCGAGCACGGTGCCTCCCGAAATGCCCATGCGCCAATACGTTGATCCAGGCATCAGCACATTGTTCGGGTCGAGTAGGTGCATTTGAAAAGAGTCGCAGCGGGCTGTAGGGTCTATCGCCATATCCACTGTTCCGGGTGGGCATTCATAGCCGTTGCATGGCAGAATGCCCTGGCCGCCACCGCCACAGAAGGCATAAAGCCGAATTGGACCCGCAACGTTGCTGCACCCGTGTGCATTGGTTGCCTGAACGGTGTAGTTGCCATATTGATTGGTGGTATAGGTTAGAGCCGTTTCTCCCAAAAGTGCCATGCCATCTTGAAACCATTGATATAGGTAGTCACCATCTGTATTCGTAAGCGCGGTGAGCGGCACCCAAAGCGTGTTGTTGCAAAATCCTGTCGGGGAAGCCGTTGTCAGAGAAACCTCGGGCGCATCCCAGTGCTCAATAAAAAATGCACTCGAACCGCGACACCCAAGGGTATCCACTACTTCCACGGCGTAGCTCCCGGAGCCGAGTACCACGGATGCCGTGTTGGCAAATAAGGATCCAGAACCATTTTTCCAAGCATAGCTGGCGAAAGACGTGGCAGTCTCCACCAACCCGGTCGTGCTGACACATAGTCCACCCGGCGCCAGCACCATAGGATCAGGATTGGTGGCAACGGTGACGAAAAAAGTATCCGTCAGGCCACAGACAGTCATAGTAACCTGATGCACCCCCGGTTGGTACCAAAATATTTCAACGTCAACGGTGCCCTGCCCGGTTGCCACCGTCCCTGCTGAAAGCGGGCTGATGTCCCATTCTAGGTCCACATTTTCAACGGGATCAATGAAATAATGCCCCTTATTGTCTTCGCAAACGGTGGACATTCCGTTGATAACAGGCATTGCGATGGATTCAACCTGTAGTAGAAGCGTATCCGATTGACAGGATAGACCATCGGAACTGACTTGCGCGACAGACAACCACCGTGGTCCGCTGGCGTTCCAGGTTACGTTTAGGCTTTTACCTGAATAATAAAACGGTCCAGCGCCACCATTTTGAACCGTCCAAAAATAATTGCTTTCTGGTGTGCCACCTTCGGCCTCATACGCATAGGTGTTTCCGGGGCAAATTTTTCGGATGCCTTTGATTCCAGTCAACTTGGCGGGGCGTGGTTTTACGTGAATTGCCCAATCAGCACCATCTGAACAGGTCTCGTAAGGGATGGAAGGGGTTGCAAACAGCCGGTAGTATCCCATACCATCCGTGAAAGGTGCAGTGGCACTTGCAGTGGGAGTAGCGGAACTCCACACAAGGTTGCCCGTGGGCCCGCTGAGCGTCCAATCACAGGAAATGGGCAGGTTGTTGTTCGTAAATTTTGAGGTAAACACGCCATTGGCATCAAGGCAAGCTTCGACCGGGCCATTCAGGCCAAAAGCGGGCAATATCTTTACCGGCATACTGTCTTGCCCACCACACCCAAGGTAGCAGTTGTCGTATTTGACACAAAGCCAGTACGTTGTGGCGGCGTTGGCGGTATGTTGCCAGTCAATGCTGATGCGGTTGGTGCCCTGTCCTTCGGTGATGATACCGCCGCCGGAGAGTGTCCACACAAAACCGACTCCTCCCAAAGACTCCATGCTGTACACCGCTGTAGCGCCTGGGCACACGCGTTCTTCTCCGCGTATTTCGGCGTTGTCTGAAACAATGGGAATATGGGTAATCCCAGCGATTGGACAAGTACTGCCGTTACAAGCCGTTGCGCTGAGGGAAATGGTCCCGTTTGGGCCATCGGTCCACTGCACGGTAATACTGTCGGCTGCGTTAGTGCCACCAGCCAGGATTGTTCCGTTGGGGCTTACAGACCATACAAAGGGTGGGCAGGCGTTCGAGGTAGAATAGCGGATCGTTTCGCCGGGACAAATGGTCGCAACACAATCTAACACCGGCGCCGGGGCATCCAGCACTTCAATCTGTAATACCGTGGTGTCGGCACAAAGGCACAGGCTTTGCGCCACGAGTGTCACCGTGTGCATGCCGGGATTTAGGAAAGCGTGTTGCGGGTCTTGGGCACTGCTACTGCTCAAGTCGTCGCTGAACAACCATTCATAGTAATCGGCATCACCCGTACTTAGGTTTTGGAAATCGATGATTTGCCCTTTGCACACTTGAAATGGCGTGCCGTTAACAGCAGCCGGATAGCTGCCAATGATGGCTGCAGGGGGTTCTACGATCGTGATGCAGGCGTAATCCTCTCCCACACAGTTTTGAACACCGTTGGATACCACCTGAATGGAGCCGCTGCCGGGACTCCCCCAAGTAACCGTTATTTTTTTTCCGAAGGGCTGTTCCACGGCTGTATGGAGCGCGCCGGATACTTGCCAATCCAGGAGCCCGGTTGTGTTGGGGTTTCCTGAAACGGTATAGGTAACTGTTGAGCCTGCGCATACTTTTTGGCAATCAGGGTTCCCGCTCACAAGACTATCACTGTTACAAGGCGCCGGGTTTAGGGCGATAATATCGAGTGGAACGAAGGCTAAATCGAGTATTTGGCCCGTTGCTGAAGCTGTTTGTTGTGTGGAGGCATTGGTCACTGTCACGTTGTATTGTCCCGGACACCACCCACACAACACCGTTGGGCTCCCATTGACATTGCTTACCTGTCCATTGGACCACAACAGCACATAGGGGGGTTGTCCGCCGTTGATGCTGATATTGAAGCAGCCATCACAACCACACGTAGCAGTACCGGTGATACTAATGGATAAATTACCGTTCTGGGCGTGTCCGGCAGCGCATATCAGGAACAAGGAGAGGGCAAAGAGCAGTCGGTAGGGCATGACAAAGGATTTGTCCAAAGATACTGCACGGAGCCGGAAACGCTGCTTTGTATGCCCATATTGGGCCTACTCAGTGGATGAAGCGCGAACAAGCCCTTTCAACGATGGCTTGTCGTTGTTGTAGCAAGGCCAGAAACAGGGATTCGTCCTTTTTTTTCAGGATCTTGGCATCATTTCGCTCGCGCCACCGCCGTGCTGCATCTAGGTATTTTTCGGTAAAATATCCCAACAATACGGCCATACCCATGCCCATCCATCCCCAATATTCCTGGCCCAAACCATCGGCCGCCAACCTAAAAGCTGCCCACAAGGCCATTGGGAACGTGAATAACCCGATCAACAACTTCACGGTGCTGTTGTAGCCGATGTAGAGGCCTAATTTTTGGGTTACAAGCCATGGTAAGTAGCAGGGCAACCACCAAAAAGCATATCCGACGCTGAAAAACGGAAGTCCGGCAAGCAGCAGCAGGCCGTTTTTAAAAGGATCAGCGGGCGATGGGGTGGCACAACCAAAGAGCCCTTGGTCGGTTAATTGGGCCGATTGAAGGGCGGCACAATAGGCTTCGGTGTCCGACTTCAAAACGCTGTCGTCGATATTGTCGGTGATGAGTTTTTTCCGGAAGGCGAAGTACGCAGCTGGCGAACGTGCCGGAAACTTGTTTTGAAGGATCCCCTCCAATTGTTCCATGAAAACCTGACCGGTATGATCGCGGGTGTCCAGTACCAGTGCGCGTACATTGTTTTCCAAAGCAGTGGTAAAATCCAGCACTGCCTGTTCATGGTTTGTTTTTTCACGGGAAGCCCAATCTTCCAACAAGACGGGAGAACCGAACTGTACGATTACTTCGCTGCGAAACAAATCAGGGGCACTGTAACTCAGTCCTACCGGGATAATTTTCACGCCCAGTTGCCAATTGTTGCGATTTTCTGCGCCAAAAGCGATACGCGCAGCTCCTGTTTTAAAAGGGCGCACCCAGCGTTCCATCCAACTTACCCCTTCCGCAGCGATAAAAAGGACCCCCTTTTTCGCTACGTGGTCAAATGATTGCTCGAAGGCAGCATCATTGTTTCGGTCTTCCCCTGCTGCCACATCTTCGCGGCGTTTTACGGGAATACTGAACAAGCGGCGGAGCAGCCAGTTGCTGATGGGGTGTTTAAACAGGCTGTAGTTGGCGAGGAAAAAGGGCTCTTGCCGGATATAGATGCAGGTATTGAGCACATCTAGTAGCGTACTGGGATGGTTGACCACGATGATGGCGGGGCCGTCAAATCTCAAGTGTTGACGGCCAAGAACGGTACGTTTACGGTAAAAAACCAAAGTGCCAGCCCACGAAATAGTGCGGAGCAGTAAAAACACAAACCGCAAAAATGGATGAATGGGTGCATTGCGGTACGACATGCCTTTGTTTATGCGGCTTTGAGTTTTGCGCGCTTAGCGCCCTCCACCTTGCTTTTCACGTACGCAGCATCAATGATAAGTTGCTGTTTTTCCCCCTTCCCGACACCGATCGTCGGAAGATCAAACATGGCATCGGTGAGGATAGTTTCACACAGGGAACGCAGTCCGCGGGCGCCGAGTTTGAAGTCGAATGCCTTTTCGGCGATCATATCAATTGCGGAGGGTTCGATGATGAGTTTTATCCCTTCCATGGAGAATATCTTTTCATACTGGCGCACCAAGGCGTTGCGTGGTTCGGTCAGAATACGGCGCAGCGAGTTGATATCCAAGGGGTCAAGGTGCGCTACAACAGGCATACGACCCACAAGTTCGGGGATCAATCCGAAATTTTTGACGTCTTGGGGGCTGATGTACTGCAGCAGATTTTCTTTGTCAATGTCATCAGATTCCTTTTTGTTGTATCCGATGACCTGCGTGTTCACGCGGCGGGCGATGATTTTTTCGATGCCATCAAAAGCGCCACCACAAATGAACAGTATATTTTGTGTGTTGATTTTGACGAGTTTTTGTTCCGGGTGTTTGCGTCCGCCCTGCGGTGGCACCAACACTTCAGACCCTTCCAGCATTTTCAACATACCCTGTTGAACGCCCTCCCCGGATACGTCGCGGGTAATGGACGGATTGTCCTGTTTGCGGGCGATCTTGTCAATTTCATCGATGAAAACAATGCCGCGTTCGGCAGCTTTTTCATCGTAATCACAGACTTGAAGCAGTCGGGATAGAATGCTTTCCACATCTTCGCCCACATAGCCTGCTTCCGTGAAAATGGTCGCATCTACGATGGTGAAGGGCACATTCAGCAACTTGGCAATCGATTTGGCCAGCAATGTTTTACCGGTACCGGTCTGACCCACGAAAAGCACGTTTGACTTTTCAATGTCAACATCCTCATCTGTTTTCAGGCTGCCTTTTTCCTCTTGTTGGAGGCGTTTATAGTGGTTGTACACAGCGACGGAAAGCACTTTTTTGGCGTCGTCCTGTCCGATCACATATTTATCCAAAAATGCCTTGATTTCCCGGGGGGGGATCACCTTCAGGGGACCGCTGAAAGGGTTGCTTTTTACGGCGACCGCATTATCGCTGCGCTGGGGCTCTACGCCAGCCCTGCGAAGTTCCTGGTCAATAATCTCCTGTGATTTTTCTGTACAAGCTTCGCATATCTGGCCGTCTAAGCCGGATACCAAAATCATGACATCATCTTCGCCACGTCCACAAAAAGAGCATTTGTGTTGTGGTGTCTTTCCTCGTTTGATCATTGACTTTTGTTTTCTTGTAACTGGGACAGGTGGCATGTTATCTGGCCCAAAAAAAGGCCCATTATTTGTCTCATACGAGACCACGTTAACCAGTTACGTTTTCTTTTGGTAATTTTTCGAAAAACTAAGCATAAAAAACCCGTTTTTTTCGAAAAAACAGGAGGGTGATTGTTTGATAAAACATGTTGGGGCAATACGTCAAACAATACACCGACAATATAAATTGGCGTTTGGACCCGTAAGACCGGATCCAAACGCCAACCGTTGTAAGACTATTTTTTTGGATTTGAGCGATCAAGCACTTCATCAATCAAGCCATACGCTTTGGCTTCTTCCCCATTCAACCAGTTGTCGCGATCACAGTCCGCTTCTACTTTTTCATACGTTTGGCCGGTGTGGACAGACAAGATATCGTACAGCGATTTCTGCATTTTTTTGATGAGTTTGTACGATATTTCAATATCAGACACCTGGCCTTGTGCGCCGCCACTGGGTTGGTGGAGCATGATTTGGCTGTGTTTCAGGCAACTGCGCTTCCCTTTTGCGCCTGCTGCGAGCAATACAGCGCCCATACTGGCCGCCAAGCCGGTACAAATCGTGGCAATGTCCGGTGCGACATATTGCATGGTATCATAGATACCGAGACCGTCTATAACCGAGCCGCCGGGGCTGTTGATGAAAATTTGTACATCGCGCTTGGGATCTGTGGATTCCATAAACAGCAGTTGCGCCTGAATGACATTGGAAACATAAGAATCTACCGGCAAGCCGAGAAAAATGATGCGGTCCATCATCAAGCGGCTGAATACGTCGATGGCCTGTGCGTGCATAGGCCGCTCTTCAATGACAGCGGGCGTGAACGAACGAATATCCAGCGGAGTAGTGGCAGCAATATACTTTTCAAGGTGCATGCTGCTCATGCCCAAGTGCTGTGTTGCAAATTTTTGAAACTCATTCTTGTCAAACATAAGTATATTCCTTTTTGAGGTAAATGAAACTACTTTACTATTCTTCGATGGAGGCCATAAGTTCCGCGCCCATTTCTTGTTCTTGTTTTGCCTGTTTCGTTATAGCTTCGACGATTTTATGGAATTCGTCGGCAGTAACGGGCTTTTCAGTCAAGGTGATCAAATCTCGCATGGCAATGAAAAGCTTGTCCGTCTCCAATTCTTTGCGCACATCCTCCACATCTTTTTCGCTCTGCATCAACCGTTCCACGCTCGAATCCAACAGATGATCGGGGATATTGTTGACGCCGAAATAGCCCTTCACTTTTTGTTTGAAAATGTACGCTACTTCAGCATCGGATACGGTCACGTCATGAGACGCTTTAACAGTGTCCCGTATGAGCGTCCAACGCAGGTTTTCTGCAAAAGCGGGATATTGTTCTTCGATGATATCTTCTGATAATTTACCTTCATTGGAGACTTTGAGCCAACGTTTGAGGAATTTTTCTGGCAGTACCACCGCATTTTTTTCCATCAAACGCTCCTGTAAACTGCGCATCAGCACAGCATTGGACCGAACGTTGTAATACTCTGCGATGCCTCTTTTTAGTTCTTCGATGGCAGCTTCGTGGGTCGTGACGCCGGTATCGCCAAAGTATTTTTTGTAAAATTCTTCGTCCATTTCAACAGGCTCTACCCTGGTTACCTCTGCGATGGTGCCTTCAAACCACTCGCCCACTTCGCGGGTATCGCTGGCCTCCAAGCCAAGAATAAATTTCCGATAGGACTCTTCCTTTGGGAAATTTTCCATCGTTCGGGCGTTGAAACGCAGCGTATCACCTTTTTTAAGGGTCAAAAGCTCGTTGCGCATATTTTCATCGGCAACCGTGTTCACCAATATCGTGATGTCTGTTTCCCATCCACCTGCTTTGATGGAATCGCCTTCCAACTCCACCGATGCAATGCGCACCATATCGTTGGACTGAATGGAGTCTTCGATTTCGGTTCTTCCGGACAGCTTTTTCTGGGCAGTCTGGAGCTCTTCCTCGGCCAGTTCTTCCAAGTTGGATATGGTGAGTCGATCGAATACTTCGTCTTTGTCCAAGCCTTTCAACACCATGACCGGAGCAAGGCCGATCTCATACACAACAGTATATTCAGGGGAAGGGTTGCTGATATTAAAGGAGTATTTCTCCTGATTTTCGATGGGCAACGGCTGGCCCAACACATCGAGATTGTTGTCGCGCAGATAGCCGAACAGTTGGTCGGCGAGCAAATCATTCAGCGCGTCGCCCAGAATAGAAGCGCCGTACAGTTTCTTTACATGGTCAATCGGAACCTGACCAGCCCGGAAGCCTTTGATAGCGACCTTTTGACGGAAACGCTTGAGTTCAGAGTTGATTTTTGGTTGCAGATCTTCGCGGGTGACTGTAACGGTCAGTATGGCAGAGCTGTTGTCTAGGTCTTGTCGGACAACGGTGGGCATGAGCGGTTGATTTAATAAAAAGTTGAAGGGGACCGATTCGAAAAGGGACGCCAGATTGAATCGGTCCCTAATAAATGTGTGCGGGCGGAGGGACTCGAACCCCCATGCCTCACGGCGCCAGATCCTAAGTCTGGTACGTCTACCAATTTCGCCACGCCCGCAGTACAGTCAAATATCTTCCTTAAACACAGCGCCCGCAACAAGGTTCTCAAAATAACCACCTAGTTTTGTGCCAATTGTGGTGAAAAGTCAACAAAATCGACCTGAATTTTAATTGGACGGCAAAAGTACGACTTTCATACCAAATCAAGTATAGAATGATTAGAAATTAATTCTGGAACTGGTTGGGTGGTCGCGTCTGAGACAAAAAAGTGGCCATTTTTTGCCAGACAAAACAGATTTTTGCAGGCCGCAGCAGCGTTACGGCCAAAAAAAACCGCAAAGTAGGCCGGGAAATGGGTCATTTTGGGCCAGACAGCACACCGCTTAATCAGTTACGCAATACCAAAGGTTGTTTCTAGGCCCAATCACCGAAAAATTTGCCTTATTTTTGTGGAAATTTTACTTCTATCCAACAGCGCTCATGTTTATCGAGGCAGATATTAATCCTACGAACACGGAGATGACGGACGACGAGTCTGAGCGCCATCTCATTTTGCAGACCTACCGCCACCTGCTGCACTCTTTCAAAACGCCTCCCGACGAGAAAGACTTGAAGATGCTGCGCGCAGCGTTTGATTTGGCCGTCGAAGCCCACCGGGAACAACGCAGAAAATCGGGAGAGCCCTATATCTTACATCCCATCGAAGTAGCCCGAATTTGTGTCGAAGAGATCGGATTGGGGCCCACAGCCGCCGTTTGTGCCCTTTTACACGATGTCGTGGAAGATACGCAGGTGTCCCTCAAAGACATTCACGAGCAATTTGGCGACCGCGTGGCGTTGATCGTGGATGGGCTCACCAAACTGGACGGCCTCCACGAAACGGAAAGCCCACAGGCTGAAAACCTCGGCAAAGTGCTCCGAACCATGCTCTCCGATGTGCGCGTGGTGCTCATTAAAATGGCCGACCGACTCCACAACATGCGCACCATCAAGAGCATGCCGGAGAACAAACAAAAGAAAATTGCGGCAGAAACCTCCTTTATTTATGCCCCGGTAGCGCACCGATTGGGCCTACACAAAATTAAAACGGAACTTGAAGACATCTGTTTTAAAATTGAACACCCCGATGAATACAAGGATATTGCCAGAAAACTAGAGGAAAAACGGAAGCTCCGCGGCGATTATATCGAAAAATTCATCCAGCGTCTCCACGAAATTTTCAAAGACCTGGAGTTCCCCTACCGCGTCCTTGGCCGACCCAAATCCATCTACTCCATTTGGCGAAAAATAACCACCAAGCACGTTTCCTTTGAAGACATTTACGACCTGTTCGCGGTTCGGGTCATTATTGACGTTCCCAAAGAACTCGAAAAACGCCGATCCTGGGATGTCTATTCTTTTATTACCGACCATTTCCAACCCGTACCCGAACGCCTGCGCGACTGGATCACGACCCCCAAATCCAATGGATATGAGTCGCTGCAAACAACCGTCCTCGGCCTCGACAACAAGTTTGTAGAAGTCCAAATCCGCAGTGAGCGCATGAATGAAATCGCGGAACGGGGGTTCGCAGCACACTGGAAATATAAAAATGGCGGAAAAAAAGACGATCCCGATATTTACGAAAAATGGCTGAACCGCGTCCGGGAAACCATTGAAAACTCCTCCGGGAATGCCATTGAACTGCTCGCAGATATCCGCAGCGAACTGTTCACCGACGAGGTGCATGTCTTTACCCCGAAGGGCCAAATGAAAACCCTGCCCGAAGGCGCCTCGGCCCTTGACTTTGCGTTTAGCATCCACTCCGACCTGGGTTGTACCTGCCGCGCCGTACGCATCAACAACCGCGTGGTGCCCATCCACTACAAACTGAAGGATGGCGATCAGATCGAAATTATTGCCGATAAAAACCAGAAACCAAGCGAGGACTGGCTCCAACACGTCGCAACGTCCAAAGCCAAAAATCGCATACGTTCAGCGCTCAAAGAGGAAAAACGCATCCAGGCGGACTTTGGCAAAGAAATTATGGAACGCAAACTTAAAAGCCTGCGCGTTCCTCTAGAAGAAAATTGCGACATGCTGGCCAAATGGTTTGGCTACCACAACCGAATGGAGTTTTTAAGCGCCGTGTACCTGGGGCAAGTGGATCCCCGCCAGGTAAACAGAAATTTTCGGGCAGATGGCATTTATCTGGTTGAAAAAGAAGAAGTTAAGGCGGTCTCTGCCGCGCCCCCCAGGTCGTTTGTGCCCAAAAACAAAGTCGGCGTAAAACCGGAAATCATCATCAACGACGAACCAGGCAGCTATTATCAATACTCCTTTGCCCATTGTTGCAACCCCGTGCAAGGCGATTCTATTTTTGGTTTTGTACTCACCCAGGGTGGCTTGAAAATTCACCGCGCAACCTGCCCCAACGCCAACAACCTGCTCGCCCAATACGGACACCGGGTGTTGAACGCCACCTGGGGCAACACGTCTAAGTCAGACTTTCTCACCAAAATAATCGTCACCGGTATCGACACAGGCCCTGGGGTGATCCAGCAACTCACCAACAGAATTTACGATTTGGGCATCAACATCCGCACGTTCGAAATATCGGGAGAGGGTGGCTATTTTGAAGGGCATTTGGGCCTCATCGTGGTCAATACCGATCAACTCCAACGCGCCATTCTGGAGCTCAGAAAATTTGATTGGGTGTCCAACGTCAGCCGGGCTGATTGAAGCAGCTTATATTGCGCTACACAATTTTTCCGGTCACTTCGCCGAAGCCTACATGCGCCACGCCGTTGGCTGCTTTTCCGCGGATGGTTACCGTGTCGCCGTCTTCGAGAAACGTCCGAGTGATGTTATCTTTCAATGCCAACGGGTTTTTTCCACCCCAAGAGAGTTCAAGTAAAGAGCCAGCACCATCGGGTGTGGGTCCGCTGATGGTGCCTGAAGCCAGCAGGTCTCCCACTTGCACGTTACAACCATTGACCGTGTGGTGCGCAAGTTGTTGGGCCATCGACCAGTAAAGATATTTTGTGTTGGAGCGGGAAACCACGGTTTCGGATTTGCTGTTGGCTGGCTTGATCGATACTTCCAGGGCAATGTCGATGTTTTGAGGGCCCTTGCCCTGCAGGTAATCCAGTGGGGCCGGCGTTTGTTTGGGGCCTTTTACGCGAAATGGTTTCAGCGCCTCCAGCGGAACAATCCAGGGAGAGATACTGGATGCGAAGTTTTTTCCCAAAAAAGGGCCCAGGGGTACGTATTCCCAGCGCTGAATATCGCGGGCGCTCCAGTCGTTGAACAAGACAAGCCCGAAGATGTATTCCTCTGTTTTCTCCATTGGGATGGGTTGTCCCAACGGATTTTCTTTGCCGATGACCAAGGCCACTTCCAGTTCAAAATCAAGCTGCCTGGTGGCAGAAAAGAGGGGGGTATCCGGCGCGCCACCGGGCGGTAGGATCTGCCCGCTGGGCCTTTTGACGGGGGTGCCACTCACCACGATGGACGAAGCGCGGCCGTGGTAGCCCACGGGTAGCCAGCGCCAGTTGGGCAGCAGCGGGTTGTCGGGACGAAACATTTTGCCTACATTGGTAGCATGCTCGATGCTGCTGTAGAAATCAGTGTAGTTGGGCACGCGAACCGGCAGGAGCATGGTGGCCGTCCGACGGTCGCACAGCAACTGATCTGCCCCTTCGGGTTTTGTGGGCAGTTCGAGCCACTCTTGCACCTTTCGGCGGATACGGCTGGTGATTGGTTTGCCCAGCGCAATAAAATCGTTGAGGGTAGGCTGCTCCAATATTTTTTTAAAAAAACGGCGTTTCCCGAACATGCCCGTTTCAGCGGCTTTGGCCAAATCCACGATGTGATCGCCGATGGCGATGCCTGCACGCGCCGTGGCTTGTCCGGCAGGTTTGAAAATACCAAAGGGGAGGTTGTAAATAGAAAAATCAGATTCAGCAGGAATGGAAAGCCACATGGAGCAGAAAGGTGTTTTTGCTTGAAAAATGTATGAAAAACGAAGGCAACTGGTTGCGTCGGAGACAAAAAAGCCGCCATTTTTTCCCGGACGAAGCGGATTTTTGCATGCGGTAGCCTCTGTACGGTCAAAAAAATGGGCGAAGTAGGACGGAAAACGGGCCTTTTGGGGCCAGCCAGCGTACCCCCCAACCAGTTACAAACAAAGATAACGGTTCGGAACAACTTCTTCCACACGTATTGTTCACTCAG
>CAIZLM010000328.1 GCA_903933805.1 uncultured Bacteroidota bacterium
GTCTGGCCCAAAAAGGCCCATTTTCCGCCATACTTGACAGATTTTTTTGACCGTAGCGCTGCTACGGCCTACAAAAATCCGCTTCGTCTGGCAAAAAATGGCCTCTTTTTTGTCTCAGACGCGACCAAGCTAACCAGTTACTAAAAAAATAAGTGTTTTAACATTTATAGCTTGAACATCTTTATTGATGTTGTGTTTATACTCCTAGTTAACTGTTTAGGTGGTGGCGTTTGACACAACAAAGTCGCCATTTTTTGCCAGACATAGCAAGTTTTTGCAGACTTAGGCTTCAATACGGTCAAAAAAGCCTGCAATTATGGCGAAGAACGCTTCTTTTTGGGCCAGACAGCGTGCCAGCTAACCAGTTCTTTCTTATATTTTTACTTTTTCTCATCAAAAAAACTTTTTCAACCATGAAAAAATTGTTTTTCCTTTCTTTGTTCGCATTCCTGGTAGTATCAGTACAAGCGCAAAAAAATTACCCTGTCAATCTTGGATCCAGTGTCGTGGTTTGGACGGGCTACAAAGTAACGGGCAAGCACACTGGCACCGTGAAATTAAAAAGTGGCTCGGTTCAGTTTGCCAATGGCGTTTTGACAGGCGGAAGCTTTGAAATGGACATGAATGCCGTCAATTGTACCGATCTGGAGGGCGAATATGCCGGCAAACTCGTTGGTCACCTCAAGTCAGATGATTTCCTCGGCGTTGCCACGTATCCGACATCTACATTTGCCATCACACGCGTTATTCCCCAAGACAGCAAAGGCAATTATAAAATCATTGGCAACCTGACCCTTAAAGGCACCACCAAAGAGGTGAAGTTTTTCGCCAATGTGCTGGAGGCCAATGGCACCGTAAATGCCAATGGCAAAATCACCATTGACCGTTCAGAGTTCAACATCCGCTACGGTTCCGGCTCTTTTTTCGACGGATTGGGTGACAAAACGATCTACGACGAATTTGACCTTCAGATTATGTTGGTTGCCGGTAAATAAGCAACACAATATAGTTCGTAACTGGTTAGGTGGCACGCTGTCTGGCCCAAAAAGCCCCACTTTTTTGGGCCAGACTCGACCACGCTAACCACCTACTATAGTTCATAACTTTGCTGCCCGGGTTGTTTAACACCTCGGGCAGCCTTTTTTATGGCCTTACTTTCAAGAAAGGCACAACTTTTTTGGCAAGAGAAAGATGAAATCCGTAATTTTGCTCTCCGTTTTGTACGATTATCGCTGATACAGCGTTTTACCCCTATTGTATATTCGATCAGACAACCCAACAGGCTTCGATGTTCCGCAATTCACGTACACTTTTCTTAATTTTTGGTCTCCTCAGCTTGTCATCCTTTCGACTTGGAGACCCCTACATGGACGGTCATCCCTCGATTTATAATTCCACGTTGGACCAATTGTTTCATCCGGAACGCCATGGTGCGCCTTTTTTAGAACAGCGGGAAGCGTCTTTTGGGATAGACTCCACATTGAGGTACCGTGTATTGATGCTCGATTACAGTGCTTACGGCAGTGCTTACAACGAAAAAGTGCGTAGAATTATCCAGCACTATTTACCCAAAACTATTTTTACCGATTTTACGGAAGGATCCGCGGACGATTTAACCAGGGCATTGGCAGGCTGCGATGTGGTCTTGATTGCCTATCCTTCCGCATCGGAATCAGGCACTGTAAAATCATACGGGAGGTCCCTCAATCAGTACGTTCAATCGGGCGGTTCAGTAATTTTTACAGGCACCCACGAATATGAAATTCTTCGACAGTTCGGACTTATTGAACTTGATTACGGATATTTTTCAAAAGACAGACCACTGCACGCCATCCACCCGGAGCACCCTGTTTTTCAAGGCAGTATCTCCGATGTGACCCTCACAAATTATGCCTATCCGTTGGATATTTCAGATCCTGGTTTTGTTACTTTGGCCGATGTCGGCGGGTATCCGGTGATTGGTTATAAATCGGTCGGCGCAGGCAAAATTATGTACCTGGGTGTCGAATATTATTTCGACGAAATGGCATCTTCTACCATCTTGATCAATGCCATCGCGTGGTCGTCTAGGGAACAAGTCGCCGAGGTTTTGGGCGTTTCAAGTGCCTTTTCCTCCGAATCGTTGAAGCCCGGCAGTATCAAGCGCAGCGAGGAGGTGCTCCTTGCAGGAAGTGGACTGAAACCGGAGCAAGTGGATCTTAAAATTTATCCCAATCCATATTTTAGCAAGGCAACCTTGGATATTGAGTTGTTCAAACCAACCATGCTCATGGTAGAGATGACAGACGAATTGGGCCGTAACGTGGTCAATATCTTACCTAGAAAAACTGTGGGCCCTGGTCTATGCCGCTTTGATTTGCCCAATATTTCTCCCGGTATCTACTTCCTACAGGTACACCTTGGCGATAAGACGTATGTCCGAAAAGTAGTTAAGTCATCCTCAAATTAGTGCAGAATTGCGTATTTCTTGCGCCATTCACCAAATACAGCCCACCATTTTTAAGATGTCACTGGTTAGATGGCACGCTGTCTGGCCCAAAAAGGCCCATTTCCCGCCATA
>CAIZLM010000329.1 GCA_903933805.1 uncultured Bacteroidota bacterium
CCATCTGGGTGTCTTCCATGACGGGTGGAACGGCGACCGCAGGCGCAATCAACCAACGCCTTGCGCGGGCCTGTGCCGAATTTGGCATGGGTATGGGTTTGGGTTCCTGCCGCCAATTGTTGCATTCAAGCGATCACTTGAAGGATTTTGATGTGCGCGATACCCTGGGCAACAGTGTTCCGTTGTTCGCCAACGTAGGCCCGGCACAATTGGAACAGCTATTGGAGCGAAAAGAGGGCGAACGTATTCCCGCTTTGCTCCACACGTTGCGGGCCGATGGGCTTATTGTGCACATAAACCCCCTGCAGGAAGCCATGCAGCCGGAAGGAGATGTCTTCAAACGACCGCCGCTGGAAGTCGTGGAAGAACTCCTACAATTGTTTGATTGTAAGATTATTGTGAAAGAGGTTGGCCAGGGATTTGGCCCTGAAAGTTTGAAAGCACTGCTGCAATTACCCCTTGCTGCCATCGAGTTTGCGGCGGCTGGCGGTACCAATTTTGCCAAACTAGAATTGCTCAGAAGTTCCGCCGCCAAACAAATATCTTTTGAAAAAATCAGCACCGTCGGACACGCTGCAACCGAAATGCTGGGTTGGACCAACCGGCTCAAAACAATACTGGGTGATACCTGCCGTACCAACCACCTGATCATCTCGGGGGGCATCACCGATTTCCTAGATGGGTATTACCTGATCAAGCAATCCAAGATTCCGGCTGTGTATGGACAAGCGTCCGGCATGTTACGCCATGCACAAGGTGACTATGCTGAACTCCGAGACTATGTATTGTCCCAGATCCGCGGACTGGAACTCGCCAACGCTTTTTTGAGGATACGGAGCGACGATTGGGATCAATAAAAACCTGAAGACGACAACAACAACATGAACAAAACGATCAACGGTTTTTCGAAGCGATCAAAATCAGAAAAAATAAGCTGGCTTGGCGAGAATTTTACCGACAGCCCGGAGGCTTTTACCCAGGAACTGTCCAGTTGGCAGCATGCCGATGCAGCCGTGCAACGCGTCATAGATGGTTTTACCGAAAATTCCATCGCAAATTTTGCCCTACCCTACAGTGTTGCCCCGAATTTTTTGATCAACGGAAAGACCTACGCTATTCCCATGGTGATCGAAGAGAGCAGTGTGGTGGCTGCGGCGAGCAGTGCGGCAAAGTTTTGGCAGGAGCGCGGCGGTTTTCATGCGGAGGTATTGGGCACGGTAAAACTTGGACAAGTGCATTTTCGCTGGCAGGGTGAGGCCGCCCGACTGCGGCAGATTTTTCCCACCTTGAAACCAGTGCTGTTGGATTGTACCGGTGATTTAACCGAGAACATGGACAAGCGCGGCGGTGGCATTCTCGATATTGAGCTCATTGACTTCGAAGCGGTAGAGCCTGAATACTACCAACTTCGCGTTTCTTTTGAAACCTGCGACAGCATGGGGGCGAATTTTGTAAATTCGGTGTTGGAGCGGTTTGCAGACACCTTGGAGGATTTTTTTACCAACCACCCCGTGTTGGGTGAAGAGGAGCGCGATGTGGAGGTCATCATGTCTATTCTATCCAATTATACCCCTGACTGTATGGTGCGTGCGTGGGTGGAATGCCCCATTGCATCGTTCAGCGAACTCGCCCGCAGCCAAGGCATGGATGCGGACACCCTTGCGGATCGTTTCGCCATGGCCGTTCGGATTGCCGAAATTGATCCCTACCGGGCGACCACCCACAACAAAGGCATTTACAACGGCATAGATGCCGTCGTAATGGCAACGGGCAACGATTTTCGCGCCATTGAGGCATGTGGGCATGCCTATGCCAGTCGGGACGGACAATACAGGAGTCTCAGCACTTGCCGTGCATCCAATGGTATGTTTCGGTTTGAGCTAAAAATTCCCTTGGCTTTGGGAACCGTTGGAGGACTAACGGCCCTGCATCCCCTGGCCAAGCGCTCCCTGGAACTGCTCGGACATCCTTCAGCTGAAACCTTGATGTGTATAACCGCTGCTGTTGGTTTGGCGCAGAATTTTGGTGCGGTGCGATCACTGATTACCACCGGGATACAACACGGGCACATGAAAATGCACTTGACCAACATCTTAAACCACCTTGGCGCCACGGAGGCTGAAGCCGCCGCTGCCCAGGTTCATTTTCAGAACCATCCTGTCAGTTTCAGCGCAGCACGGGCATTTTTGAAAAAAGGTAGTGCCGGGGCCAGCACATAGGCGATAACATCTTTGCCGCCCTAGTAAGATTTTACACCGGTAACATAGTACATATCCATGGATCCCTTATTTTTTGCGGCAATTTTGCCGCGGTGCTGCCATTCAAACTCATATTTCACCAGCCAATATGCGTCTTCGCTGACATTGACATGGCCGGTTTCGCAGGCTTCTTCCATGCGCGCTGCTGTGTTAACGGTGTCTCCCCAAATATCGTAGGCAAATTTTTTGGCTCCAACGACCCCGGCAACCACCGGTCCAATGTGTATTCCTGCACGCGCTTCAAAGAAAGGAAGTCCCTGCCCCATCCGTTCCGCTTTTAAGCCCAGCAAAAAGTCTTGCATTTCGAGGGCTGCCTTCACCATATCTGTTGGGCTGGCGTTCATATCAGACAGGCCGGACGCGCAGATATAGGCATCGCCGACCGTTTTTATTTTTTCTATTTTATACCGGCCTATGATGCGGTCGAAGTTAGAAAAGCAGAGGTCGAGTTCCTCCACCAACCTTTCTGGGCTGAGTTTTTCGGCAACATTGGTAAAACCTTTAAAATCCACGAACATGACCGTTGTTTGATCGTATTTCCGAGCAGCCACCTTGTTTCGGGTTTTCAGTTCCTCCGCAATGGCAGGCGGCAAGATGTTGAGCAGGAGGGCGTCACTTCTTTTTTGTTCGGCTTCAATAAGCTTGTTTTTGTTTGAAAGTTCATTGGCCATGCGGCGTTTTGCCCGAAACCTAAAATAGAACAACGTAGCCAGAAGGAAGACAAAAGCAACCAAGAGCAGGAGCAAGTTGCGCAGGGCTTCACTTTTGCCTTGTGCAAGTTCAGCTTCCGCCACCCGGCGTTTTTGGGTCTGTATTTCGCGTTCCTGTTGTTCTCGGACGATAGAACCGATCATTTGATCTTGGGTCAGGTTTTTAAGTCGGAGCGAATTGGTACGGGCCAGCGAGTCGGCGTGTTGTTTTTGCTGGGATATTTCGCTGATGGCTGCTTCTTTTTCGCTCAGTTCAATTTGAGTTTTTTCCTCAACATTTTTGATTTTACTTTGGTAATCAGTTTCCAGCACCTCTGTTTTACCGGTTGCCTGGGACAATTGTTCGCGCAAGGCGCGGTTATCGGCTTCGGCGGTTGCGAGTTGGTTTTCAAGTTTTCGCAGGGCATCGCCACCACTTCTAACGCCGGGGCCGCTGTTTTCCCGGAGGTATTTTACCGTCTCGGCACTCCATTTCAGTGCTTCTTTGAAATCATTTTGCTTGACGGCAATTTCCTGTAGCTTCTCTGTTGACTTTACCGCTACTTCACTGAAACCAAAATTTCGGGCAGTATTCCAAGCCTGGTTGAATTTTCCGGCGGCTTGCGGGTAGTTGCGCTGTCTAAATTCGGCGTCTGCCGACAAAAAAGCGGCATCGGTTGCTTTGCGCTTGTCACCCGTTTCCGTGGCCAGTTGGTTGGCGACCACGGCATATTCGGATGCTTTTTTGGGGTTTGTGGCGATCACTTTTTCTGCAATCTGGTAAGCCAGATTCATTTTTTCGGTCTTAGAACTGGCGCGATTAAAACCCTTCTCCAACTCCGCAACACTCTGTGCAGAAAGGGCTTGAACAGCCTGAAAGAAGAAAATAAATACGAATACGGATGAATATTTCATGGACAACAATAAGAAATGTTTCTGATCAGTTTGACGGTTTAATGGGAAGTAGGAATATGGTATAAGTTTGAAATGGTTAGGTGGCACATTGCCGGGTCCAAAAAGCAAGATCAAACCTACGAATTATATTCGCAACAAAGACCATATTGGGCGTTGGCTTCTAGTTTACACCATCCATCAAGTGGCCTTTTATTTTCTGGAAGCCTTCTTTGAACAGCAAATGTCGAAGATTTTGCGACTGTTTTTTTGACAAAAACCAATCCATGGGGCAGCATTTTGAAAAACAGGTACTTTTGTCACAAATTTTTCAGCCTTCCACCATGCAAATAAAACCTTTTAAAGCACTTTTCGCCAAAACAAACCTCCTCGGATCCGCCACGGAGTTTTGTGAAAACGCAAAAATTTCTTTCCAAAAAAACCTTGAATCAGGCCTTTTTGAACACCATGAAGCGGACTGTTTCTTTGTGTACCAAATTGACAATGGCTTGAACAAACACATCGGTCTGGTTGGCCTCAACCATGTCAATGACTTTCTTGAAGGTCGAATAAAAAAACATGAAGATACCCTGAGCGATCGGGAGTTGGAACAAAAAGAGGTGTTTTTGCGCTTAAAAGCAATCCTTAAGCCAATTTTGGTGACACACGCCCCTGTGCCTGTGCTCACCACTTGGCTCAATCAATACGCCCATGCACACATCCCCTTGTTGTCGGCACAATTCACCAAAGGGACATCTGTTCACCGTTTCTGGGCAGTTAGCCAAGCTGATGACATTGCATTACTCCAGTCTATCTTTGCCCAACACATCACAGAAACATACATCGCCGATGGGCATCACCGCACCACCACGACCGCCTTGCTCCACCTTGATCCTGAATTTCGCACTTCCGGGTTGGATCTAAGCCAGCTTTTTTGTGCCTGGTTTGCCTCCGACCAGTTGAAAATCCTGGACTATAACCGTGTGGTTGAAGGGGTTAAGAAAATAGGGCAAGCCAAACTGATGGCGCTTTTATCAAAAATTTTTGTGATAGACATCCTCGAAAAACCTCAGAAACCTCAGCAAAAACACGAACTGGTGATGTGTTTAGGCAAGGATTGGTACACCCTGCGCTGGCACGATTTTGTGTTGGAACTAGCACCCAATGGCTACGACACGCTGGATACCGATCTGCTCAATAGGCTCGTTATCAACAAGATATTTGAAATTATCGATGTGCGAAACGATACCCGTATCACCTATGTAGATGGCGGCAAAGGATTGGATGGACTGAAAAAAGTCGTCCGACATCATCGGACAGACCGGGTCGGATTTGCTTTTTTCCCTGTTGCCTTTGAAGACCTGACCCGTATGGCCGATGCCGGAGAAAACTTGCCCCCAAAAAGCACCTATTTCGAACCAAGAATGAAGAGCGGACTGCTGGTACGCTCCCTGGAAAAATTAGAACCCAATACCACCACACGATGACACTGGAAACAATAGCCGGAAAATTCTTCCACATGGATCGTTGGATTGGCGCCACGCCCATCGGTAACGGAAACATCAACGACACCTATCGAATTGATTTTGAAGCAGATGGCGTCTCGCAGACCTTTATCATGCAACGCCTCAACCATACGATCTTTCGCCAGCCGGAAGCTGTCATGCAAAACATTTGCATGGTCACCAGCCACCTCAGAGACAACGGATTCCCCTACGAATCACCAGCACCGCTGGCTGCCTTCAACGGCCTGTTTTTTTATATTGACCCGTCGGGCAATTACTGGCGCTGCTTTCCTTTTTTGGCAGATACCTATGCTCCGGAAGGCAAGACAGACATTTCTACAGCCCTGGAATCCGCAAAAGCCTATGGTGCTTTTGCACGGGCCTTGCGCGATTTGCCGGCCAAAAACCTCGCAGAAACAATTCCAGGATTTCACGATACCGACCGGCGCTGGGACGTTTTTATGCAGGTAGTACAAGATGATCCTGCCGGACGGGTCGCTGGCGCAGCCGAGGAAATTGACGCCATGCTCCGAGCAAAACCGGTTTTTGACACGGTGAGCAAGCTGAAAAAAAGCGGTGACTTGCCGCTCCGTGTCACCCACAATGACACCAAAGCCGGCAATGTACTGTTTAGCAGCCATACGCACAAAGCGGTGGCGGTCATTGACTTAGACACCGTGATGCCTGGGGCCATACTTTCCGACTTTGGCGATATGGTACGCACCTTCGTGCCCGATAAAATGGAAGATGACCCCACAGAGATAACCCTCAACAGCGCAATACTTGAGGCACTCACCAGCGGATTTCTCTCCGAGACGGCAGATTTCTTGACATCCGCTGAAAAAGATCACCTCCTGTTGGGTGGCGCTTGGATCACAGGGGAGCAAGCATTGCGCTTTCTCACCGATTGGTTGGCGGGGGATATTTACTACAAAATTCAATATCCATCGCACAACCTCGTGCGCACCCGCAACCAATTGGCTGTTTTCAGCGGCTTACGATAACATGTATTGTCAAACACCCTCGGGCGCCCTTCCTACATGGCCTGTATCAGATCGTACTGGGTGACGATGTGCACGCCACCGGATCGATCGGACGTCATGACTGCCGGAATTTCCTTGGAAATATAACGGCTCAGTTGGCTGATGGGCAAATCGTCTTTCACCGTCGGAAAGGGCTCCCCCATCACCTGACTGACTTCCTTTTCAGAGTTGTTAAGGGGGTTTTCCAGCAAGAAATGCAGCACCTGTGTTTCGGTAATAGAACCGACGATACGATTGCCATCCAAAACAGGCATTTGGCTGATATCGTTTGATTTCATCAAATTGAAGGCATTTCGAACCGTTTCATGGGCGGGAACGCCGATGAAGCTGCGGTCTTTTTTACGGGCAATCAGGTCGCTGACTTTCAATTCATCTTCCAAAAAACCGCGTTCACGCATCCAGTCATCGTTGTATATTTTACCGACGTACCGGCTTCCATGGTCGTGAAAAATCACCACCACCACGTCATCTTTGGTGAGTTTATCCCGCAATTGCCAAATGGCGCCCATGGCGCTACCGGCTGAATACCCGAGCAAGATACCCTCTTCTTTCGCCAGACGACGTGCCCAAAGCGCTGCATCTTTGTCCGTTACCTTTTCAAACAAATCTATGAGTTTGAAGTCCACATTCTCCGGTAGTATATCTTCTCCGATACCTTCAGTGATGTAGGGATAGATTTCCTTGGGGTCAAAAATACCCGTTTCGTGGTACTTTTTGAACACGGAGCCGTACACATCGGCTCCCCAAATCTGGATATTGGGGTTCTGCTCCTTGAGGTATTTGGCCACACCGCTGACCGTTCCGCCGGTGCCTACGCCCACCACGAGGTGGGTCACTTTACCGTCTGTTTGGGCCCAAATTTCAGGTCCTGTGCTTTCATAGTGGGCTTGGCGGTTGGAGAGATTGTCGTACTGGTTGCACCAAAAAGAGTTGGGGATTTCTGTGCTGAGACGTCGGGCGATGGAATAATAAGAGCGCGGATCTTCCGGTTCTACATTGGTGGGGCACACGATGACCTCTGACCCAAGGGCCTTGAGCATATCCACCTTTTCCTTGCTCTGTTTGTCTGTGGTGGTAAAAATACAGCGGTAGCCGCGGACGCAACCCACGAGTGCAAGGCCCATACCGGTATTGCCGGAGGTACATTCGATGATGGTACCACCCGGCTTCAGGTCGCCGCGCGCTTCGGCGTCATCGATCATTTTGACGGCCATACGGTCTTTGATGGAGTGACCGGGATTGAAGGTTTCTACCTTGGCAAGCACCAGTGCGGGAATATCAGCAGCCACGCGATTGATTTTCACAAGTGGCGTGTTACCGATGGTTTCGAGGATATTTTGACGATAATTCATGAAAAATATGGTGGTGAAAATGGATAGGGCTACGACCGGTTATCCGTGAAAAAATTCATTGAAAAACAATACCTGAAAGTCAACAGCATGACCCCAGTAGGTGTGGTTGTGTTCGCCTGGACGTTCGGTGTAATCGTGGGGGTATTCCAACTCAATCAATCGGTTGTGTACGGCTCGGTTGGCCTCTAAGAAGAAATCCCCAACGCCGCAATCAATGGCGAGTGGCATTTTTCGCCCGCGCAACAAGGGCAATAAATTGACAACAGAATTGTCTTCCCAGTTTTGCCACTGTGTACCAGGATCACCAAGCACCCCTTTCAAATCCCAATCGTTTTTCCTAAATGGCCGCAAGTCGAGCCCGCCGGCCATACTGCCAGCAGCACCAAAGACCTCGGGATGTCGTATGGCCAACAACACAGCCCCGTGTCCACCCATACTCAAACCTGCAATGGCACGCCCCTGTGGCCCTCGAATGGTGTGGTAATAATGGTCAATGGCACCCACTACCTCCGCAGAAATGTGGGTGTCGTAGCGCACCGTACTGTCAACCGGACTGTCTATATACCAACTGTCATAGCCACCGTCGGGGCAAACAATGATCATTTGGTAGGTATCCGCATGCGCCCGGAGCTGGGGGGCATCGGTGAGCCACCCAGCGTAATTGCCACTCCAACCGTGTAACAAATACAGCACCGGATAGGGCTTTTTTGAAAAGGTATAGTCATCAGGCGTGATCACCAGACAACGAGATACTTTTTGCATGGTAGGACTGAATATTTCCAAGGTATCCAAGTGCCCTGCGCGCGCAACGTTTGTCAAAGCAAAAATATTAATGAGTAGTATAAATGTCGAAACAGCGTTTTTTAAAACCATGGTAGGCCTGATTTTATCCATTAAAAAGAGTAACTGGCTGCTAAAAAGATAACCTATCAGCAAAACAAGGGAGCGGCCGTCATCAGCACTAAAATTTCTGCTCGACAACGTACGGCAGCATCGCACGCCAAGTTGGCCAGTCGTGGCGTATGTCTTCACCCCAGATATCGAGGTGGTGATTGATGCCTTTGGATGCCAGAATACCGGACAAATTGCGCGAAGCGCCAGGGTCTTCATACGCCCCCGAACCACTCATGAGGTGGATGCGGCCACTGTTGCGCAACCGGTTGAGAATGGCTTCATCGTTGAGGTTGGGAAGGTAGTGGCAGGGCGAATTAAAATAAACATCTTCGTCGTAATAGCCCTTCGTATAGGCGGTTAGATCATACACCCCCGACATGGCAATGGTGCCGGAAAAAAGGTCGGGACGTCGAAAAAACATGTTGGCAGCGTGCAAGGCGCCCAGTGATGCACCGGCAGTAATGATCGGCGTATCAGCGCTGGTATGGGTACGAATGAAAGGCACCACCTCATTTTCAACATACTCGTTGAATTGCTGGTGGCGCATAGCCTTGTGGCGGGGGTGCATTCGGTTGTTGAGCCATGCCTCAGAATTGATGCTGTTGATGCTAAAAACCTTTATTTTACCCGCTTCAATGGATGGCTTCAATGCGTCAATCAATTGAAAACGCTCATACTCCAAATAGTCGGCAGCAGCTGTAGGCAGGAGCAGCAAGGCAAACCCAAAATGGCCGTACACGGCTATTTCCATGTTCTTGTTCAGTCGGGGGCTATGCCATTCGTGGATTTCTCGATTCATAGTAAGAGGTGCAATGAGTGGTGCGAAGATGGACAAATGTAACAAAGAATACGATGCCGGCTCTTGGATGATTGGATTATTGGCACACCATGGGCCAATTATTTTGCCAAAAAGTCATCATACAAGGTCTGGAGGTAGGCCTGCGCATCTCTTTGGCTTACTGTATCCAGTTTTCCCTCCCACTGATGCCAGGTTTTTTCACCAAAATAATAAAAACCCTTTCCAGCCTCTGTTGCCCATCCGATGCCGTTTTCGTTGGTAAAAAAAGCGAATCCATGCGGACGTTGATCTGTTGATTCTCTTGGCTTCGCCTTGTTCATTGCATCCCATTGCCACTGATTGCGGCTCCATGGAAAATCTCCTGCAGCAGGTTTAATCCCCAACATGGGCAGTACCGTCGATGGAATGTCATGGTGGTTGCAATACATATCCAAGCGCTTGCCACGCCACTGTTGGCGAAATGGCGCACCAAAAAAAATCAAGGGAATATGCCGCGACCCGGGATTGTCTAGGCCAATTCCACCCGGTTGAGATGAACCATGATCCGCCACAAGCACAAAAAGGGTGTTTTTATACCAAGGCTGTTGCGCTGCTGTCTTGAAAAACACCCCAAGGGCATGGTCTGCAAAGGCCGCGCTGTTCAGAAACTTATCCCGATCGGTATTGCTATGCCACTGACTTTGGTAGGGCACATCGTAGGGCGGATGCAAACTGGGGGTCATCGCTGTCGCAAAGAACGGCTGGTGCAATTGATTGATTTCCAGGGCAGCACGTTGCAACAATAGCTGATCATCTACCCCCCAACGCTGGGTGTGCTCAGCAGAAGTGAAGTCTTTTTCAGAAACAATCCGCTCAAAATGTTGGTTGGTCAGCCAGGAACCAATATTGGCAAAGGTGAGTTCGCCACCATAAAAAAAAGCGGTAGCATATCCCCGCTCGTGCAATACACCTGACACGGTGCGTAGTTTCGTCGCCTTGTCTTCCAACAACACAATGCTCTGGTCTGGTTGGGCAGGATAGCCGGCCAATACCGACACTATGCCCTGATCGGTGCGATAACCACTGCCATAACAATTGGTAAACAATACCCCTTCTTCAATCAGCTGGTTGATCGAAGGGCATACCCCTTGCACGCCCCCCAGCGCCTCCACCACCTGAGCCGTGTGGCTTTCCATGATGATGAAAACTAGATTCAAGGGAGTGGTGTCAGTACTGGAAAAAAAATCAAGTGAACCTGTTTCCATTGGCTTGTCGGTGCCCAACAGGTGAGATACCGCAATATTTGCCTCAGTAGCCGGCATAACGCGGTGAAGATTCTCGGTAGAACGGGTCTCCATCTTGCTGTGCGCCAAGTGCCAAGCGGTATTGGTGGCCGCATGGTTGTCAAAAATATGCGCGGAATAATAAACCGCACTTTCATTGATCGGCATTACCCCCAAGCCTCCTCGAATGGCCAGCAACAGCACTGCCAACCAAACAGGCAGGGCCAAAAACACCCACCAACCACCGGTTGTCTCACGGTATATCTTGCGCCCAACTATCAGCATATACGTGCGGTAAACCACCCATGTAAACCCAACATACAACAATACACAGACCACCTTAAAGGGCAATGACATGGAATCCATCAGCGCGGCAGGGGCCTTGAAATACTCCAAAGCGCGGTTGTTCAACAAGGTGTGCCACTCCTCATATATAAATACATTCGCCCCAAATATAAAAATCAAAACACTGAAAATCAAAACCTTATAGGCCAAAATCACCTGCTCCATAAATCCTTGCACACGCGCACCCATCGCCATGCCAATAAACCAAAAAACTACCGGGGCCAACACCAAATAGCCCGCCATGCTCAGGTCCAGCGGCAATGCATACCAAAACGATGCCCATACCCGCATCGGAGTCTCTGGCGACCAATCCCGGTAAAACCAGAGCACAAACCAAAGTCGGAACACCGCAAAGAAAAGCAGCCAGAAGGCAACCAACCGCAAGGGTAAAAGCAACAAGGACTTCATTGTGCAAAGATAAAAAGATGGCGATGATCTGGCGTAAAACGAGCACCACATTGCATCTTTTGTCAAAAAAACAGTATATTTGTATCCTAAGACGGTACGCGTTTGGCCCGTCCCTTTGCACCAACAGCCCTCCATTTCATCACTTAAACCACAACCATTGCCATGAAAAAATTACTTTTAATCAGTCTTTGCGCGATTTCCTTTGGACGTGTTTCCGCCCAAGTTGAGTTGAAAATAAGCCCGGTGGGGTTGTTGTTTGAAACCGTCGCAATTTCCGTAGAATCAGCCGTTTCAGAAAATTTCGGGCTCGACGTTGATGCAATTTTCAACAGCGAAGTCTCGGGGTTTAATGTCAGTGGCAAATATTATTTTAACCCAAAATATAGGATTGACGGTTTCCACATCGGCGCCTTCACGGGCAACCTTGGAGATGATTTTGGCTTTGGGTTCCTTGCCGGTACCAAGCTCGTTTCCAAAAAAAATATTACGTTCGAAATAGCCCTCGGTATCGGACGCAGTGTGGATGGAGGAGGCGTAGGCTACGGAAAACTGCACCTGGGGTACCGATTGAGCGGCAAACGCGATGCAAAAACGAAAGCTGGGTGATCCTGCCCCGTTGCTGTTGTGGCGAGGACGCCAGCCGTGAGGTATAGAGTTCTGTCCCCACCTTTATAGTGGCCTGCCCCGTTGCTGTTGTGGCGAGGACGCCAGCCGTGGCATACTGACTACTGCCACATGATCTTCAGCGCAGACAAGGTGGTTCCCACAACCTTGAACCTGTCATCCAAACGCATGCCCATCACCCAGATGATGGCGCCATCACCGTTGACCAACAGCCACATCCGGTCTTTTTCTCCGCGCAGCATTTTTTGATTGGTGTAAAAATCCTGCAATTTTTGACGCTTCCCTGCCATACCAAAAGGCTGGAAAACGTCGCCTTCCTGCCAGTGTCGCACCGTAAGCGGAAACTGCAGCACGGCAGCATCCACCAAAATCGCTTCTGTTCCATCCGGATACGGCGACGCGGGATCAGTGGCCACCAAAAAAAGTGCCGTGCCATCGGAGAGCCTTACCAAAAGGTCATCGCGCTGTATTTGAATGTTCGGATGCCCATCGCTACCCGAAAACGACCACGCTGCAGGCGAGCGCACTACAATGGCTGTGCGCTCACAAAGCAGCTCCCAGCCAGTATTGGAAGACAACTGAAAGCCGATTTTGTCTATGTTCTCAGCCACTTGTCGCGACTGATCTTCTGTAAACCCGTAATGTTTCAACATTTCACGGAGTACGCGGCGCGGCGCGGGTAACTGACTAATCAGCGCTTTATCAAAGGAAAACGAGCCGTGTTCGTCCGCGGGATCGGCGTTTTTACCCTGTAAAAAATGCCTGTACAGAAACAATAGGTTGTCGTTTGTCTCCCCAAGTTTGGTCAGGTTGCGCTCTGCCGTGCGCAGGAAATTGGGATTCAGCGCTTCCATTTTTGGCAAAATCTGATGCCGAAGAAAATTTCGAGCATATACATCAGAGGTATTGCTGCTGTCTTCACGCCATAAAACGTTGTGTTCATGGGCATAATCCAGGATTTCATCCCGGGTGGCAAATAGCAGGGGCCTGTACCACAAACCTTGGTTGGCGTGAATCCCGATTAGCCCAGACAACCCGGTACCACGGACGAAATTGAGCAGGAATGTTTCTACAGAATCATTCAAGTTGTGGGCCGTGGCAACACCCCGATAGCCATGTTCCGCAGCCAATGCCGTAAACCACGCATAACGCAAGTCGCGGGCAGCCATTTGCGTTGAAATACCGTTTTCTCCAGCAAAATCTTTGGTGTCAAAATGTTTAACAAAACATGGTACATCCATGTCAACCGCGGTTTGTTTAACCAACGCTTCATCTCCATCAGATGCGTCGCCCCGCAACTTGAAATTGCAGTGCGCAATGCCAAAATCCAGGCCCAACGACTTAAATACGTGCAGCATGACCATTGAATCAACCCCGCCGCTCACTGCCAACAATATTGGCGCCGACTGCAGCGGGATTTGCTTTTCTCCGGCAAACGCCCGGAACCGTTGGATAAATTCCATTTTTATTTTTTTATACCGCAACTACCTACTATTTTTACTGGTTTTGAAAACTGTAATCAGTTGGGTGGCACGTTGTCTGGCCCAAAAATTAGAATAAATGTCCTTTGTATCTCCAAAATCATGCCCCATGCAAAAAATTGTTGCCGCCATCCGTCCAACTCTTTTCCTCTTTCTTTTCCCCGCTTTCCTCCTGGCCCAAGTGACCGGCAAGGTACTGGACGATCACGGCGAACCCCTCCCCTACGCCACCGTCTATGTGCGCAACACCAGCAACGGCACAGTTGCCAATGCGTCCGGAAAATACCAATTAAATGTATCTCCCGGCGCACAAGAAATTGTATTTCAATACATTGGATACACAACAAAGGTTGAAAAAATTACCGTCGAAAACAAACCTGTCATCCTCAACGTACGCTTAGAACCCTCAGACCTACAACTGAACGAGGTCGTAATTACGACCGAAGATCCTGCTGTACGCATTATGCGCGAGGTTATCGCCAAACGAAGGTATTACAAAAACAAGGTGAAAGAATATGCCTGCGACGTGTATATCAAGGGGTTTTACAAGCTCGTTGACACGCCCAAAAAAATTATGGGTCAGGAAATTGGCAATATGGGGGGTATTCTTGACTCAAACGGGACCGGCGTATTGTACCTCTCCGAATCCGTCTCTACCGTATATTTTCAAACACCTCCCGACCAAAAAAAAGAGGTCATGATCTCCAGTATTATCAGCGGCAATGACAATGGGTACAGCCTCAATCGGTCCACCCTGACTGATTTTGATTTATACGAAGAAAAACTTGACATAGAACGCGAAATTCTGTCGCCCCTGGCAGACAACGCCTTCAATTATTACCGATTCAAGTGGTTGGGAAGCTACACCGACATGAACGGCTATACCATTGAGAAAGTCCAGGTGACCCCCAAACATGGCGAAGCACCTACTTTTAGTGGGGTATTATACGTGGTGGATGCGTGGTGGAACCTGGCAGGCGCCGACCTAAAAGTGACCGGGAAAGCCATCAAACAGCCGCTGTTGGATACCATGCGCATTCAGCAGCAATTTGTGATGATCGGAAAACCCGACACCTGGCGCCTGCTGTCACAAATAACGAGTTTTAAATTCGGGTTGTTCGGCATCAAAATCAACGGTTTTTTTAACAGCGTTTTTTCCAACTACAACCTGGAACCGGGCTTTACAAATAAATTTTTTAGCCGCGAAACGTTCAGCATTGACCATGATGCGACCCAGCGGGATACCGCGTATTGGGCTTCCATCAGACCTGTTCCCCTGACGGAGGAAGAACACGCTGATTACACCAAAAAAGACAGCCTCAAAAAGATATGGTCCTCAAAAAGCTACCTCGACAGCCTGGATCGCAAACGCAATAAATTTGGGCTCAGCAATATTATTTTGGGTTATACCTGGAATAATTCGTACAAACACCGCACTGTTTCTTACCCCGCTGCTTACCGTTGGGTTCAATTCAACACCGTACAGGGTTTGGTACTCGACCTGCAACCTTCGTGGAAGCTCGACGCTGATGCCCGGGGAACAAAATTCTGGCGGGCCAATGGCAACCTCAACTATGGCTTTTCCGAACAAAAATTGCGGGGTTGGCTGGCCGTAAAACGGCGCTTCGAAAGCATTCAAAATACCACCCTCGAGGTGCGTGGAGGCACTTCCACCGAACAATTTAACCGGCAAAACCCCGTCGGCCTCTTGGTTAATTCACTGTATTCACTGGTGGACGAAAGGAATTACCTCAAAATTTACGATAAAACTTTCGCCAACACCTCGTGGAGCCGAATACTGATCCCCGGGATTTCCCTGAACGCCTCTGCTGAATGGGCAGCCCGGAAACCCCTCGCCAACCAAACATCATACAGTTGGCGCAAAGGCTCAACTTCCAACTACACCACCAACGCCCCCGTTCCTGATTTGGAAAACCAACCTGTTTTCCCAGCGTCTGAGATCTTGGTAGTGGGGGTAGACCTACATTTCCGCATCGGACAGACGTACAGCACCTATCCCAATCAACGCATCTATGACAAAACCAAATGGCCGGTTATTCACCTGCAATACCGCAAAGCAATACCCAACATTCTCGGGAGCGATGCCGATTTTGATTTTATACACCTGCAATTTCGCCAAAATGACCTCTCCTGGGGCCTCGGCGGCTACACCGACTGGAGTGCTGGAGCGGGTTATTTTCTCCGAAATAAATCCTTGTCTTTCATGGATTTATACCATCCTTCCGGCAACCAAACCTTTTTTGGCACCCCGGATCGATACAACCGAAGCTTCCTGCTGTTGCCCTACTACGCCTACGCCACCGATAAGCCCTTTGCCGAAGCACATGCCCAGCACCACCTCCAAGGTTGGCTGCTCGATAAAATCCCTGTTTTGCGGAAATTAAACTGGAAAGAGGTGGTGGGCGCCAGTGTCTTTTATGCCGATCAACCCTCCCGAGACCCCGCCATTGCCGGAAAATTGCCCTATTGGGAACTCAACGCAGGTATAGAAAACATCGGTTTCAAATTTTTTCGCCAGATACGGGTAGATGTTGCTTGGGGTTTTATTGGAAAAAATCATTATAGAACAGGCGTTGTGCTCGGGATAGACCTCAGCGCATTCGACTAATTGTTGTCGGGAACATTGTACTTTTGCCGTGAAACAAAAAAACACCCTCCTCATGTCATTTCGCTTACACAAAGAAGGTCACTTGCTTTTGATCGTTGCCGCCTTGGTACTCATCACCCTCAATATCGCCGTAGATAGAAGTGTGCCCATCGCTTTTTGGCCCCTATTGGTCCTGTCAGTCGCTTTTTACGGTATTCTTGTGCAGTTTTTCAGGAACCCAGTGCGCGAAATTGCTGCTGTGGACAACAATTTGGTGTACGCCCCGGCAGATGGCCGCGTGTGTGTGATTGAATCAGTCGTGGAAACGGAATATTTCAAGGAAAAACGTCTTCAGGTTTCCATCTTTATGTCGCCTTTCAATGTGCACGTCAATCGAAATCCTGTCGCCGGTGTCGTCCAGTATTTCCGCTACCACCCCGGCAAATTTCTCGTCGCCTGGCACCCCAAAAGCAGCACGGAAAACGAACGCACCACCGTGGTGTACCACCTCGGCAACAACGTCGAAATTCTGATGCGACAAATCGCCGGAGCGCTTGCCCGTCGCATCCGTTGGTACGTCAAAGAAGGCGATACGGTCAACCAAGGGGGCGAAATGGGGTTTATCAAATTTGGATCCCGGGTAGACCTGTTCCTTCCACTCGACACAACCATCGAAGTGGCCATGGACCAGCAGGTGAAGGGCAATAAAACAATCATCGCACGGCTAAAAGGCTGATCTTAACGAAACTTTAAGTTCGAATAGATACACCAATGGTATTTCCAAGCGTTTTAACTTTGTCCCATTCAAACAAGGGACCTTCAACAATATGACAAGTAAAATGCTATTCAAATCGTTGGCCATTGCCATGGTTACATTGTTTTCCTTCTCCACCATGCAGGCGCAAGAGGCTGCTCCTGTGAAACGGGTCAAACCTGCCAGCCAAGAACGCTTGGAAGCCCAAGAAGCCAAAGCTGGTGATGACCTGGATCAGGCACTCAAATTGACACCCGAACAAAAAGTCGCATTTAAAAAAGCCGACGATGCCTATAAGTCTAAAGCCGCAGCCGCCAAAGACGCTAAAAAAGAGGACCAACAACGCCTGCGCGAAGAGCGTATCCGCGCCAAAAAAGCAGTGTTGACCCCAGAACAAACCAAAAAATACGATGAAATTCTGGCCCAGAGAGAGGCCCGTCGCAACCAAAAAAAAGGGGAAAAAAGTGCGTCAAAAGCGGAGATGAAGGAGAAAAAAGCCGAAAATAAAAGCACAAAAAAAACGGGGAACAAACAGTAATCCGCCG
>CAIZLM010000330.1 GCA_903933805.1 uncultured Bacteroidota bacterium
GCGTGGACAAACGTTTCAAATCGGTGACCATCGGCCCATTGTACCGTTGCCAGGCCGTTGGAAATATGGAGTTTTACGGCATCTTGTCCGGCTGTTGTCCAGTTGTCCAGCTGCCATTCGATAGCGCCTCCCGGCAATTTTGTTGGGCCTGCCTCCCGTTCGTACGGTTCATCAAAATACTGCTGAACAATGTCGTATTGACCTTTTTCCACCTGATCTGCGACCCACTGGTAGGAGAATTCGGGTCTTTCTAAGCCCTTCATGGGCCGTTCATCCCACAGATCAGCCCGGTCGAGTGCCAGTCTCAGTTTGCCGTCTTTTTGCCAAACCAAGCAACCCAGCATGCCATTTCCGAGGGGTAGGCCCTCATTCCAATGGGTGGGTATTTCAGAAAAAGACAGGTTGTGCAGCGTATTTGGTTGCGCTACAGCCAGGACCGGAAACAGGCACAGGGCGAGGAGGAAAAATTTGTTGTTCATGATGACTTAGGGTTTTTGGATGGGCAGGATAACGCCTGACGCACCCAACTGGCCCCGGTAAACTTGAATGGTACAGGGGATAAAATCCGAATCTTTGGCTTCGTAGATGTTGATAAATTGCTGCGGATTTCGGTCTGCCAGTGGGAACCAGGTACTTTGGACTTGAACCATCAGTTTGTGTCCAGGGAGAAAGGTATGGGCAATATCGGGCAAGTCAAATTTTACGTTGGTAATTTGTCCGGGTTCGAAGGCACGGGCATTTTCAAAACTTTCCCTGTAACGGCCCCGGAATATTTCGCCGCGGACCAACATTTGATAGCCTCCCATGGGCACGTTGTTTTCACGGCCTTGCAGGGTATCCGGGTAAACATCGATGATTTTCACCACAAAATCGGCGTCGGAAGTGCTGATACTTGCCCAGATATCGGCGGTGACCACGCCAGTCAGGGTAAGGGGCTCCGACAGCACCGCTGTTTGGTACACGAGCACATCGGGTCGTCGGGCGGCAAAGCGCTGGTCGTCGCACATATATTCGCGGGTTCGGTTGAGGTGAACATCTTCTGTGTAAGGCACAGGTTTGGCGGGGTTGCTCACATATTCGTCGTAGGCGGTGGTAGGGTTTATGATTTCAGCCCGAGGGGCGAGTTTGCCACCGGATTGGAAGTAGTATTCGGTTGGGGCAGCGTTTTTGGGTGGCCAGGCGTCGTAGGTAGTCCATTTGTTGCTGCCGGTTTCAAAAATATAGGCTTCCGGCAAGGTCATTTTTTCGGATCCTTTTAAGTAAAACTCAAAGAATTTGAATTCGATTTCAGTTTGATAAAAGGCGCTTGTTTTGGCGCCAAAGGCCACATTACCGAGGTGATCGCCAGATCCGCGTGCCCATCCACCGTGCACCCATGGCCCCATTACCAGGCTGTTGGGGTGGCTTGCAGGGTTTAGTTTTTCGAGGGATTTGTAGGTATTCCAAGCGCCCCAGCAGTCTTCTGCATCAAAAAGGCCTCCGACCGTCATGACAGCGGGCATGACATTTTTCAAGTATTGTCGAGGGTTGCGCGCTTTCCACCAGGCATCGTAGTTGGGGTGTGCCATCAGGTCGTTCCAGAAGGGGATATTTTTCATACCGTATCGTTCGGTAAAATTTCGAATGGCGCCAGCGTGCAGGAAGAAATCGTAATTGTCGGGGGTATTCCAATCTTTAAACCCTGGTTGGCCCTCTGTGGTGGGTTGAGGGCGGGGTTTTCCAAATCCTGAATAAAAGGCGAAGGCATCCATCAGCATCAGGGCGCCATTGTGGTGAAAGTCGTCGCCCACAAACCAGTCTGTTACCGGTGCCTGTGGTGATACGGCTTTGATGGCGGGATGGCCGGCCAGCGCTGCCATGGTGGCGTAAAATCCGGGGTAGGAGATGCCCATTACACCGACCTGACCATTGTTGTTGGGCACGTATTTCAGCAGCCAGTCCACCGTGTCGTAGGTGTCGGATGCTTCATCCACCTGTTTTTTTCCTTTGGGGGAAGGGTCTGAGGCAGGGTTGAAAGGGCGTATATCGACGAAGGTGCCCTCGCTCATATAGCGTCCCCGCACGTCTTGGAACACGAGAATATACCCTGCGCGTACGAGTGACATGTTTTGGAATCCGGTGATAAAGGCTTCAGATCCGTATGGGGAACAGGAATAGGGTGTTCGGCGGACAATAAAGGGGTATTTCTGAGATTGGTCTTTGGGGGTATAAATGGTGGTGAACAACCGGATTCCATCACGCATGGGAATCAGCACCTCGCGTTTGGTAAAGTGGTCGCGGATGTAGGCAGAATCGAGGGATACTTGCGTTTGGGCGACAATGTTGGCCGTCAGGCTCAAAGCGATAACCAGAGATAGTATATTTTTCATCAATATGTAGTGCCGGGGGAAACCATACCAGCGGCCCAAAGATAAAAATAAGTAACTGGTTAGCGTGGTCGCGTTTGAGACAAAAAAGAGGCCATTTTTTGCCAGACGAAGCGGATTTTTGTAGGCCGTAGCAGCGATACGGTCAAAAAAATCTGCCAAGTATGGCGGAAAATGGGCCATTTTTGGCCAGAC
>CAIZLM010000331.1 GCA_903933805.1 uncultured Bacteroidota bacterium
ACCTGTAAAAGACTGAATATGTTTTTGCGTTGGATGGTCAGGAAAGACAGCGCCGGTGTTGACTTTGGTGTCTGGAATGACATTGCTCCGGACCAATTGCTGATACCCCTGGATGTCCATGTGGAGCGGGTGGCCCGCCGACTTGGGCTCTTGCAACGGCAGCAGTCAGACTGGCAAGCAGTGCTTGAGTTGACAGCCAATCTGCGTATGTACGATCCAGCGGATCCGGTGAAGTATGATTTTGCCTTGTTTGGCATTGGCGTACTGAATCAGGAGAAATCGGGGGTGTTTCCGGGGAGATAGGGCAAAAAAAGCATTGGCGGAGCGACTTAAGTCGCTCCGCCAATAAAATACACAACATTGTACTGCAGGACAACTGGTCCTGGCATGCAATATTGGCTATTATCCTTTGCCTTTTACGGTATCCAACACTGCTTTGAAAGTAGCAGGGTGGTTGAGTGCCAGGTCGGCCAACGCTTTGCGGTTGAGTCCGATTCCTTTTTCCGTGAGACCATGGATAAACGTGCTATAGTTCATGCCTTGAGCGCGGGTAGCGGCATTGATACGGGCGATCCACAAGCGGCGGTAAACGCGCTTTTTGAATTTCCGGTCACGGAATGCATACTGCCAACCTTTTTCGAGGGCATTTTTAGCGACGGTGTAAACTTTGGAACGTGCGCCGAAGAAGCCGCGGGCGGCCAGCATAATTTTTTTCCGGCGGGCGCGACTGGCCGGGTTGTTTGTTGCTCTAGGCATTTTAATGTTTTTTAGTACAGCATCGGGGCGAAAGGAGCCGAAAAATTCAAAGCAGTAAGCGTTGAACTGGGTGACTTTTTTGCGCGCTTTACCAATACTCTCGTTAAAAAAATAGGTTTAAACTTCTGTTTGTACAGAAGTCGGGCGATAATCGAACGATTATCACATGACCAAAAGACGCTCGATGCGAGCGTGATCTGATTTGTCCACGATGACGGCGTTCCCCAAGTTGCGTTTCTGCTTTTTGGTTTTGGTGGCCGCGATGTGGCGCAGGCGTGCGCGACTGCGCTTGATTTTCCCGGTGCCAGTTACCTTGAATCGCTTCTTGGCACTGGAGTGGGTCTTCATTTTCGGCATAACAAAAATGTGTTTTTAAAACGGACCGCAAAGGTAGTAAACCAGTGCGAATTGCAAAGGTAATTATTCAAATTGTTTTACAAAATGCTTTTCTCTGGTGTAGTTTCCGACATTCAGCACCAAGCCATGTGTCCATTCACGGGTAAATGCGAATGGGCCCATGGGGAGCGGTACGGTTGAAACTGGAAGTTACTCCGCTTTCTTTTTTGCAGCGGAACTGCCGGATTTTTTGGGCGACATAATCACCATCATCCGTTTGCCCTCGAGTTTTGGGAGTTGTTCGGCGGCGCCATAATCTTCCAATTCTTTCATAAAGCGCAACAACAACAATTCGCCGCGTTCTTTGAATACGATGGCTCGGCCACGAAACTGGACGTATGCTTTTACCTTATTGCCTTCACCCAAAAAGTTTTTGGCGTGCCGCAGTTTGAATTCAAAATCATGTTCGCCTGTTTCCGGGCCAAAACGAATTTCTTTCAATTCTACCTTAGCAGTGCTGGCTTTCAATTCTTTTTCTCGCTTCCTTTTTTGATAGAGAAACTTGTTGTAATCCACAATACGCACCACAGGTGGTTCTGCATTGGGTGTAATTTCCACCAAATCCAGGCCAACTTCTTCTGCCCATTTTTGAAGTCTGGAGGTGGAATACACCCCACTTTCGACAACTTCTCCAACGGTTTCACTGATTTCCTGCAGGTTATCACCCACCAAACGAACCTCAGCGGCACGTATAAAACTGTTGATATTGTGCTCTGGTGGGCGAGGACCGCGGTTGTAGGGGCGGGGGCCGCCAGAGGGGCGGGAACCAGGAGGGCGGTTGCCGGGGGGCTTAGGACGATACGGTTTAAAAGCCAATTATTGATGTTGTTTTAGTAAAATAGGAGATACGTTTTGTGTCTGAGTGCGACGCATCGGTGAATAAAGTGACACAAAAATAGGCGCTTCAACGGTATTGCCGGCAAAGGGGCGATAAAAATTTTAAAGAGTTGGTATTTTAGCGCCTTATCTTTGTTCAGTTACGAGTTAAGTGGCACGATCTGTTGCCAAAATAAGCCCATTTTCTGCTAGGCGGGGGTAGCTTTACAGGCTGTAACAACGCAACGGCCTGTAAAATCTGCTCCGTCGGGCAAATAAAAGCTACTTTTTTCTCCGTCGCGGCCACCTAACCTGTTTACTGTTTAAAATTGCCCAAACGGGCGCCCCAAATTCCATCACAACATCAACTGACGGCATGGCCGTCCGGAAAATGCCCTCCTTCGCAGACGTTATTCTCCCACTGGCCCTTCCCAACCGGACCTACACCTATTCCATCCCAGATTCGGTGCTTGGCATACTGTTGCCGGGTATCCGGGTGGAAGTGCAATTCGGTAAAAGTAAATTGTACAGCGGTCTGGTAGAACGCGTGCACAACGAAAGTCCCAACTATGCAGTCAAACCCATCGTCTCTATCCTCGATGAGGTGACGGTGGTTACGCCGGAACAGCTGAAACTATGGAACTGGCTCGCTGACTACTATTGTTGTACCCTCGGAGAGGTGATGTTGGCCGCTTTGCCGGGCCACCTCAAACTCAGCAGTGAAACCAAAATTGTGCGCAATGAAGCCTTCGGTGACGACTTTTCTGCGCTCGATGCAGACGAATACCTCATCGCCGAAGCATTACTCCTGACACGGGAAATATCGGTGGAGGACGCTCGAAAAATATTGAATAAAAAAACCATATTCCCCGTTATTCAAAGGCTGCTCAACAAAGGCGCCCTCCTATTGCGAGAAGATTTACAGGAAAAATATAGGGCCAAAAAAGTGTCATCCGTACGACTGGCGGAATCACTGCGCACCCAACCAGCTTTGTTGCGGGAAGTTTTTGCCTCGCTGCAGTCGAAAGAACGCCAGTTGGAAATCCTGATGGCTTTTTTGGTGCTGGAAAAAAAAGAACCCCATGTGAGCAAACAGGCCTTGCTCCAAAAAGCCGATGTGTCCGACTCTACGCTGAAAACACTCGCAAAGAAAGGGATATTCGAATTTTATGACGTTGATGTGAGCCGTATCGGCCGATACGATGATGAATTGTTGGAAGCCGATGCCCTGTCTGCGCAACAAGTACGGGCGCTGGCAGAAATTGATGCGCATTTCCTCGAAAAAGAGGTGGCGCTCTTGTACGGTGTTACCGGCAGCGGCAAAACAAGGGTGTATGTCGAGCGCATCAAAGCGGTTATCAGAGCTGGTGGACAAGTATTGTACCTGCTTCCTGAAATTGGCCTTACAACACAGATTATCAATCGATTACAAAAGATTTTTGGCGATCAGGTATCCGTGTATCACTCCAAAATAAACACCAACGAAAGGGTGGAGGTCTGGAAATCGGCGCATGCAGGGAAGCCCATTGTCCTCGCGGCTAGAAGCGGCCTTTTTTTGCCTTTTCACAAGCTCCAATTGGTGATTGTCGATGAAGAGCACGATCCATCCTTCAAACAATACGACCCTGCTCCGCGGTACCATGCCCGCGATACGGCTATTTTTTTGGCAAAACTGTACGGAGCCAAAGTGCTACTCGGTACGGCCACACCTTCCCTCGAAACTTGGCACAATGCCAACACCGGCAAGTATGGCCTGGTGGAAATGCCCGAGCGGTTTGGAAACCTGGAAATGCCCAAGATGGTGACGGTTGACCTGCGGGAACAGCACCAGAAAAAACTGATGCAGAGCATCTTCTCCACGCCCCTCATGGCAGAATTGCAGCGCACGATGGCCAATGGAGAACAGGCCATTCTGTTCCAAAATCGCCGCGGATATGCGCCGATACTCGAATGTCAGGTATGTGGCTGGAATGCACAATGCCGCCATTGCGACGTGAGCCTGACTTTTCACAAGCATACCAATCGCCTTCGCTGCCATTATTGCGGATACACGGAGTCGCCCGCAACCCTTTGCCCGGCCTGCGGATCGGGTAAAATTACCCTCAAAGGCTTCGGAACTGAAAAAATAGAAGATGAACTGAAGATTTTTTTGCCACAAGCCCGCATCGGTCGCATGGACCTTGACACAGCAGGCACCAAATCAAATATGATGGCCCTGCTCCACGATTTTGAAGCACAGCGACTGGATATTCTGGTGGGTACCCAAATGGTTACGAAAGGACTTGATTTCGAGCATGTCGCTTTTGTTGGTGTACTCAGTGCCGACGCCATCATAAAATTTCCGGATTTCAGGTCTGGCGAACGCGCTTTTCATTTGTTGACGCAGGTGGCAGGCCGTGCCGGTCGAAAGCACAAGCGCGGACTCGTGCACATACAAACGTTTGATCCCACCCACCCGGTCATCCAAGAAGTATTGCGCAGCGATTTTCGTGGTTTCGCCCAGCGGGAATTGGCCGAGCGCCTGGAATTCAAATACCCGCCTTATTACCGCCTGATCCACCTCGAATTGCGCCACAAAGACCCAAAAGTTGTAAATGCCGCCGCCGCTTTCTTTGGTCAAGTGCTGCGGAAAAAAATGGGCGACCGCGTCCTTGGGCCGGTTATTCCCAACATAGCGCGGGTGAGAACGTACTTCGGTCAGGATATTCTGCTGAAGCTGGAAAAATCAGCCCCGGTGCTCCAGGGCGCCAAAAATCTCATCCGCCAGACCACGGAAGTCTTGCACGGCAAACCCGGCTTCTCACAGGTGGGCGTTTCCGTGGACGTGGACCCCATGTAGCGTTGTATTGATGCTTCATTTCCCACCCTCGAAAAGCCTCCAATCCCTTTCGTATTCGCGACCACCGAACCAGTTGCCGCAGTATTGCAATGAATCTATGGTCAACGGCATTATAGAAGCGTTCGCCAACGCGCCAAACAGCATAAGAAATCATCTGACTGTAAAATATCACGACAATGTGGGTAAATTTGCCGCGTAATACCGCCTAAGTCTTCCCAAACTATTGTTATGACAAAAGGAACAAGATTAAAGAAAGAACCTGTTCAGCCGTCTTTTTCAAGCAAAAAAACACCACAAAAAAGCCATAAAGTTGGTGATTCAAGTGGATTGACCACCAAGCATCCCCTGATATTGGCGCTGTTGGTGATGGTATTGACCAGTATTGCTTTGGCGCCTTTGTTGAAAAATGGGTTTACCAACTGGGATGACGTTATTTATGTAACAAAGAACCCTTTGCTTAAAAACATATCATGGGATGGGATTCAGGCGATTTTTAGCACGCCAGTCAGCTCAAACTACCATCCGATTACGATATTGAGTTTGGCGATCAATTACCAGATGTCAGGGTTGAATCCGTTTGCTTATTTGTTGACGAATTTACTGTTTCATGTGTGTAATACCCTGCTTGTTTTCTATTTTGTTTACCATCTTTCCGGGAAACAAACCATTGCGGCCTTGTTTGTCAGTTTGCTTTTCGGTGTTCATCCCATGCACGTAGAATCTGTGGCGTGGATATCGGAGCGAAAAGATGTATTGTATGTTTTTTTCCTGTTGTTGGGGTTCATCGGTTATTTGAATTACCTGAAGCATCCGACTGTCGTAAAATACGTGGGTATTTTTTGTCTTTTTGTCCTCGCGTTGCTGTCGAAGCCTGCGGCGGTTGTGTTTCCGGTCATGCTGTTGCTCATCGATTATTACCGGGACAATCAGACAGCGGTGAAAAGGCTGGTTGTTGAAAAGATACCTTTTTTCATAGCCTCTTTGGTGGTAGGAGTTGCCACATTCAAGATTCAATCGGTTGATGCTGTTTCGATGGAAAGGTTCAGTTTTGTGAAGCGCATTTTGTTTGGTTTGTATGGTTTTGTTGTGTATATATTAAAGTTGTTTGTGCCCGTTGGACTCTCTGCCCTTCACCCATTTCCGGAAAACGAGTCGCTGAATATTGCCTTTTATTTGGCCCCAGTGGCTATTTTGGCCATTTTATCCCTTATCTATTATGGTCGAAAAAACCGAGCACTCGTATTTGGCTTTGGTTTTTATACCGTTTCTGTTTTTTTGGTGCTGCAATTCATCTCCGTGGGCAATGCGATCATCGCTGAAAGGTACACGTACCTGGCTTATATTGGTTTGTTGTTTGCGCTTGGCACGTATTACGACAATGTAGTAAGCGGCAACCGCTATTTCCCCGGCGGGAAAAATACGTTGCACGTTCTTTTCACCGGCGTTGTATTGCTGTTTATGGCGCAAACATACCAGCGTACCAAAATATGGAACAACTCAGAAAATCTCTGGACGGACGTGTTGCAGCAATACCCGAACAGTTATAGGGCCTATATGTGTAGGGGTAGCTACTATGTGGAAAATGGAAAATACGACCTTGCGTTGGCGGACTTGAATCGGTCCTTGGAAATCAACCCTACGTATCAAAATTCGCTGGAGTTGCGTGGCGTAACCCACAATTACTTGAAGCAATATGCTTTGGCGCTCGTTGACTTGGAAAAATGCAAGGAGATTGATCCGAAAAATGCGGATCTCTGCGTGCACATCAGCATTTCAATGGATGCGCTTGACAGGCCCACAGAGGCATTGTCCTATTTGAATCAAGCCATTGACATTGATCCGAATAATACCAAAGCCCTGTCAAATAGGGGAGCGCTGTATTTCAATAAACTCAAGGATTATCAACGGGCTCTCGGTGACTTTAACCGAGCCATTGAAGTGGATGCAAATTTTGGGATGGCCTATTTCAACCGAGCCAATTGTTACCTGGTTTTGGGCGACAAGGTCAAAGCCAAAGAAAACGCCAATAAAGCCTTGCAATTGGGGGTCAAGGTCCCAAAGAGTTTATTGGATCAATTGTAACGACCGAGGTGGCATGCTCACGGGGCCAATAAGATCCATGGATGGTTTCAGCCTCGACGACCGCAGGTGATACAATTGGCAGTAGGGGGCCAGTGCGGATTTTTTGGTAAAAGTAACTGGTTAGGTGGCGCGCTGTAATTTCAATGAACAGCAACGTTCCAACCACAAGATTGGATGTGACGTCAAAATGACCAAGGACGAGCTGGTTTGTGGAGCGTCCTTGGCCTCAAAGCACGTTGAACTGGTGCCGCAGGGCAGAACTGAACAGGAGGTATATTTTCTTTTTGTCCGAAACCCGGAAACGTTCTTGGGCAATTTGTTGTGCGGGTGCTTTTTTGATTTTTATAAACAATTGTGTGTAATACTTATAGGCCAAATAAACGCCCAACCGAGCGCCATTGGGCAGATGGCGAATACCTTCCAAAGCCGCATCGAAATCGGCCTTTATATCGGCTTCAATGGCAATTTTGTCCTGCTGGGTAAATCGCTTGAAATCAACGCCCGGGAAATAAACTCTGCCACGTTCTTCAAAGTCACTTTTGATGTCGCGCAGAAAATTCACTTTTTGAAAAGCAGCGCCCAAATGTCTGGCAGGCTCTTTTAGGCGCTGATATTCGGCGTCTTTCCCCTCGCAAAATACCCGAAGACACATCAGTCCAACCACTTCTGCAGATCCATAAATATATTGGTCGTAGGCATTTTCATTGTAGGTCGTGTTGTCCAGGTCCATTTCCATGCTTTGTAGAAAGGCATCAATCAGGGGCCATTCAATGTTGTACTCCCGCACTACTTTTTGAAAGGAATGGAGTACAGGGTTCAGGCTTATGCCCTCGTCGATGGCCCTGCGTGTGTCTTCTCGAAATCGTTGAAGTAGGATCTCCTTTGGGTAATCGTGGAACGTGTCCACAATCTCGTCGGCAAAACGAACAAATCCGTAGATACCACAGATAGGAGCCCGAAATCGGGTGTCAAACAGGCGGATACCCATGGAAAAAGAAGTGGAGTAGCGCCGTGTTATCAGGCTGCTGCACTCGAAACAGGTTTTGTCAAATAGCGTAGAATGATCCATACGGCCTTGTGAATGTTTGATCAATGAATTGGGTAAAGGTCTGGGTTATGTTCTAGCCTTTAAAATTTCCTTGGCGACAACTTCTCCGCTGATGAGTGCTGGCGGAACGCCGGGCCCCGGAACGGTGAGTTGTCCGGTGTACCATAGGTTTTTCAGGTGGCGGTTTTTCAACGCCGGCTTTAAAAAGGCCGTTTGGAGCAAGGTATTGGCCAATCCATAGGCATTGCCTTTGAATGCGTGGTAGTCTGCCACAAAATCAGCATGGGCATAAGAGCGGTTGTACACGATGGCATCGCGTATCTGTTGTCCGGTCAGTGCTTCCAGCCGATCCATTACAAGGTTGAAATAACGTTCTCGCACGGCGGGACTGTCTTCCAAGCCCGGGGCTACCGGGATCAATATAAATAAATTCTCACAGCCTTCCGGCGCTATTGAATCATCTGTCACCGAGGGGGCACTCACGTAAAACAATGGTTTGGATGGCCACTGGGGATTTTCATAAATTTCCTGGGCGTGCAGGCCAAAATCTTCGTCAAAAAAGAGGTTGTGGTGGAGCAGGCCTGTCAGTTGTTTGTTTACACCAATATACCACAGGAGGCTTGAAGGCGCCATGGTGCGTGATTCCCAATAAGCATCTGAATAATTCCGGTGGGCGCTGTCCAACAACTTGGTCTCTGTGTGGTGGTAATCGCTTGATGCAACCACGACATCGGCATCAAAAGATCGGCCTTGTTTGGTTGTCACCCGTTTCGCTAGACCGCCGGTCGCTTCGATGTGCGTCACTTCTTGCTCCAATTCAAAGTGCACGCCCAGTTCCTTGGCCAAGCGCGTCATTCCTTCAACAATTTTATACATGCCACCCATCGGATACCAGGTGCCCAACGTTAGGTCAGCGTGGTTCATCAAACTGTACATCGCCGGCGTTTTTTGTGGGGTAGCGCCTAGAAAAAGAACCGGAAATTCCAGCAATTGACGCAATTTGTCGCTTTTAAACAAGCTTCTTACGTGTTTTGACAAGGGCTTGAACATATCAAGTCGGAAAAAACTCGTCAGAACGGGCCAATCCAAAAATTCCAGGATGCTCTTACTCGGTTTGTGTACATACACACCCATACCGACCGTATATTTGTAGGCAGCTTCTTTCAAAAAGTACCGCAGTTGGGGCGTGCTACCGGGCTCTTCCGCCTCAAAAAGTGCCTCAAGCGCCGGCATGGAAGCAGGAACTGTCATGACATCATCTTTTCCGAAGAAAATCTGATAAGAGGGGTCAAGTCGCTTTAAATCATAGTAATCAGAAACTTTCTTTCCAAAGTTGGCAAAGAATTTTTCAAAAACATCTGGCATCCAATACCAGGAGGGGCCCATATCAAAAACAAAGCCTTCGGCCTCAAATTGGCGGGCGCGACCGCCGGGAACGCTGTTTTTTTCCAATACAACAACGTCAAACCCGCCCGCAGCAAGGTGACATGCAGCAGAAAGGCCCGAAAAACCAGAACCAATGACGACGACTTTTTTCTTTTCTTTCAAAATAGTAGCTCTAACGAGTGCCTCAATGCACCATTAAACAGGCTGCAATGTCGTTTTGTTTACGCTTTTATTCAAAAAATTAAACAAAATAATTTGTAACGATTCAAGTGGGCTCATCTGAGATAAAAAGTAGCCGTTTCCGACTCGCTTGGGCTTCAATCCCATTGAGATGCAGTCTGGACTTTATTCCCCAAGCCTACCTTCTCAACGCAGGCCCAAGCGGCCCTGCTTGGCGCTGTCGCCAAGCAGAAACGTACAGCACGATACCAAATTGCTGTCTCGCTTGGGCTTGGTTTGAGCGCTTTTGGCATTGATTGGGAAGACCAAGAAAAGCTGAAGGGGAACGCCATGCGTGGCAGGATTTTGATTAAGTGCCTTGGCCTGGACACTCACAGAAGTGGTGCCGGGTCAAAAAAGGACCCTAGCGCGGCGGAGAAGTGCACTGGATGTGCTTGGGGGAGTTACCTGACGGGGAGGAAACGTATGAAGTTTGTTCCAGATCACTGCGCTATATTCATGCGCCTGCCCTAGGGTTGGTGGGAGGCTTATATTGCCAATATCATATTACTAAAATTCATATTTTAAACCCGAAGGATTCAAAGCCTAATACCAAAAATTTGAAATGGAAAAAAGGTTTACATTTGAGCCAAATTTAATCTGAAATCATGAGAAAAATTCTCAACTTTTTTAAGTTCTTACTTAGTTACTCCTTCATTTTATTATTTGTCTCGATTCTTTCAGGACAATCATCTGGGGGATATAATCTAATTTATGATGAAGAATTTAATGATGGCATTTTAACTTGGGGTGCGGACGATTGTGTTTCACACGGAGCTGGAGATTGTGAGGAATCAATGTTTTATATGTCAGCAAATGTGAAAGAGCAAGGAGGAAGCTTAATAATTGAGGCAAGGGATGAGATAATTATTTGTAATGGAAATGTAAAACGATATTCTTCGGGACAAGTAATTTCTCCTTTTTCTCTTGCGTATGGGTATTTTGAAATCAGAGCCAAAATGCCTAATGGAGATGGCCTGTGG
>CAIZLM010000332.1 GCA_903933805.1 uncultured Bacteroidota bacterium
ATATGTTTTCTGCCTATTCTAACACCACTGACATTTCCATAGAAACTATAAAGTTGTTCGAGATGATTCAAAAGTGTACTCTGAATGGCCGATATTGATGGTTTTTCAAGGTGTTTGCCAGTTTTAAGAAAATAATTTATTTCATTAAATAACCATGGATTTCCCTGAGCACCACGTCCTATCATGATGGCATCAGCACCCGTGTTATTAAGAACAAAGTAAGCTTTTTCAGCGGAGTCAATATCGCCATTGGCAATTATGGGAATGTTGACGGATTGCTTAACTTTTTTTATTGTTTCATATTCAGCTTCCCCATTGAATTTACATTCACGGGTTCTACCATGCAAGGTTAAGGCTGCTATTCCTGAATTTTCAGCTATTTTTGCAATTTCAACGGCATTACGGCTATTTAAATCCCAGCCGGTTCGTATTTTTAGAGTAACCGGAACGTCAACGGCCTTAACAACAGCAGCAAGTATTTTTTGGACTAGAACTTCATCTCTTAATAATGCGGAACCAGCGGCTACCGAACATACTTTTTTTGCCGGACAACCCATATTTATATCAATAATTTGTGCACCACTCTGCGCATTAAATCTTGCTGCATCAGCCATTTGTTCTGGATTGGTGCCTAATATCTGGACTGATCTTAGGCCACTTTCACCGTTATGAGTGGTTTTTAATAAGGTTCGCTTATGATATCGTAATGCAGGATTTGATGCCACCATCTCTGAGACAGCCAAACCAGCACCAAATTGTTTACACAGTTCCCTGAAAGGGCGGTCACTGATACCAGCCATTGGGGCCAGTATCAGATTATTTTTAAGGAGATAAGGGCCTATTTGCATAAAGATAAATCAATGGTAAAGTTCTTGAGGAGTGGTTTGTTACCTTTTCCTTAAGTCTGTTTCATTTATCATTTGAATCATTCCAGATTTCATTATCTCTGTCTTCTGGCTCCAATTTAATTGCATCTTCGGGATAGATATGCCAAAAAGACTTATCTATCTTGGCATTGTTGTAACTCTCTTTTTTCTCATGAGTAAAAGGACACCACCAGTTTTCAACTAGTTTAACCAAGTAAGCATGCCATTCAAAAGAGCCCTGGTGTTGAAACTGATCCAACTTTGTGTACACCTTCAAAAAGCCCTCCTGTAAAATATCTGCGGCATCAGAGGGGTTGCGTGCATAGCGCAAACAAACACCGTACATCTTGCCGGCAAACTGCTCGTACAAGGCGCGCTGATGCTGCACAGAACCGCGCAGACACCCCCGAATAAGTTCATGTTCGCTCAAGAGAATGCTCGATAAAAGGGACAATAGGCAGCTTCTCGGCTGTTTACTTTCCCGAAGGTACGCGCTTTTGAAGATGCATCAAGCTATTTTTTTGCTGCTTTGTCGGCAAAATATATTTTGTTTTCGCAACTGGTTAGCGCGGTCGCGTCTGCGACAAAAAAGTGGCTGTTGTTTTTACGTAACTGGTTAGGTGGCACGCTGTCTGGCCTAAAAAGGCCCATTTTTCGCCATACTTCGCCCATTTTTTTGACCGTAACGAGGCTATGGCCTACAAAAATCCGCTTCGTCTGGCAAAAAATGGCTGCTTTTTTGCCTCAGACGCGACCACGCTAACCTGTTACAATCTTTATACGTATCTTTTCGTTCACTTTAACCGTGGACGGGAAGCTCATGGAGCAGACATTTCTATTTTACCGGAATTACAAAATTGGGCTGTACATGATTGTTGGGCAACCTATTTCAATTATTTTGATTGCAAACACAGCGTTTGTGGCGCGCACCTGCTGCGCGAATTAACAGTACTGATAGAAAATGGCGGTATTTTTATCTATCATGTACAAACGCACTAACCAGTTACAAAAACTAAGGCATGAAAAAGAATCAGATTTTACTCGTAGTGCTTCTCTCTATCGGATGTGCTTTCAACAGTTTTGCCCAGAATGATCTGAAATTTCAAATAAACAAAGTTGTACCATCCATTTCGATCCAAGAAAACAGATTGGATAAAATAAACACACTTACGGATTTGGACAAACGGTACCCCACATCTTGGGTAAGACAATATATTTCCGTGGAAATTTCAGCCTATAAAAATGGAACCCAAACAAAGGCTTCGGGTATAAGCGATGTCTTGAATCAAGAGCAAAAAGAACTGATTCGATTGGCTGACCGTAGTAGGGATATTGCTGTAAGCGTAATGTATCTACCTGAAAATTCGTTGAAAAATAACACAGTGAAGCAATATGATTTCAAGGTTACGATCATGCCTGATAAAAATGCTTTTTATAGCGAAGGCGTAGAGCAATTGATTCAATATCTGCAAAAAAACAGTATTGTAAATATTGAAGCAGGAAGTTTTACGGGTTATGATTTGACTGCCATTAAATTTACCATTACCGAACAGGGGTGTATTACGGATATTCAAGTTGTCATGCCATCAAAAGATGCAAAAATTGACGAAATACTGGTTACGGCTCTTTCAAAAATGCCTAGTTGGGGGCCAGCAGAGTTTTCTAACGGTTTGAAAGTCAAACAAAACTTTGTTTTGACCGTTGGCAATATGGAGAACTGTATGGTCAATCTTTTGAATATCCTTCCAATTGAATAAGGATCTAGTGCCGTGTACAGTCAATTGCCCATGAATGTGGCGGTCCCATTTTTCCCTCCTCTGCGTTGTATATCCCTCTCATATATGCCCATCATTATTGATAAATGGTCGAGCTCGGATAACCCATTGACACGAATAATAGCCGCCATCAATGCACTCCCGCATACCGCCGCCAAAGCCTAACTCAAAGCCAACGCAGGCTGCGGTATGTGGGAGTGCCAGTATTGTACCATCAATATGGGGTTTGTGGGATGCTTGCGCTAAAACTGCAATTTATAAACCACATTCGGAAAAAAGCCGAGTTGATAGGTTGTGTTAATATTTTGCATTTTGTCGTCATAGGTTTGGGAGAAAACATTTTTATGGTTGGTAATATTTTGCAAATCCAACGAAAAAGTATGTGATATTTTTCTTTTCCCACTGTTCAGGGTGTAACCTGCTTTGATGTCTAGCCGATAATAGTTGTCATAAAAACTGGAATAAGCATTGGTAGAAAGTTCTTCGTGCCCAGTTGTGTTAGAAGCTGTTAGGTCAATAGGGGTATATGCTCTACCGCCTGCATTGGTAAATTTAAAATCAGCTGATAATTTATTTCTTTTTTGACTTCCAACGGTCCACTCTTTCCCTGCTAATACATTAAAAACATACTTTCCGTTGAAAGCGGTGTTTCTTTCTATGCCATCGCTTCCTGTATATTTTGAGCGGTATATTGAAGAGGTAAATAAGCCATAATATCCTTTGTTGAAAAATTTCTCTATGGTTAGTTCAACGCCATAATTTTTTCCTGTGCCACTGTTGATTAAGTTGTCTTGTAAATCTGTTTTAAATGTAGCGCCGGTATTTAGCATAGAATAACTGCTTGAAAAAGTATTGACAGGTACATTATAAATAGATTGATAATAAATTTCCGTTTTCATGCGCCAGTCATTCAATGGCTGAATATTATAACCCAAAACAAAATGATGGCTTTTGGTAAAATCTAAATCTTTGTTGTTGTAAACAGTGTTGCCACTGGCATCGGTGCTTTGTAAAAAATATACATTGATCGGTTGCATTTGCGTATGTAAGCCATAGCCAAGATTAAAACTACTCTTATTGGTTACATGGTATATCATTCCAGCTCTAGGTTCAACGGCACTTGAGTTGTTCAAGAAAAACCGTTGCGAATGGACACCTGCATTCAAGACAATTTTTTCGGTTAAATTATATTTAACATGGGCATAAGCTTGTGCCAAATTGGTACTGCTTTTATAATTCCATATTTGCTTGTAGTCATCATCTAGCCTATTTTTGGTTTTGTATAACAAGTCTAAACCAATGATTTCGTCTTGAATACCTACTTTAAAGAAAAGTCGAGTATTTACTTTTAAATTGTATGTACTGCTTATGTTGTAACTTGTTTTGGCAACGTTGCTAACTTCTTTTATGAAAGTAGTATTGGTAGGTCTATCTATTGCATATCCAGTTTGGTCTGTACTCGAATAATTAACCCCAATAGTTGAGCTGATAAAAGATTTTTTATTGATTTTTTTAAAGTTATTGATGCCAAAAATCCCAATTTTACTAGCAAAATCTACTTGGTTCCCATTGCCATATAACGTATTTGTAGTTCCGCCACTAATTGCAATAGTGCTTGTCGCTAAAATTCCAAACGTTGAAAATTTGCCCAATTTAGTGGTTCCACTATTCAATTTAAAAGACAAATCCTGATAAGAAGGTGTAGCTGTTGTTCCAATATCGATGCCAAATTTTTGTGCCACACCCGCCAAAGCATAACGATATCCCACCAAGTACGAGGCGTCACTTTTTTTACTAAAAGGCCCTTCGGTTGTGGCCTCTATACCAGTAATAACACCTACTTGCACGGTAGTTTCTCTTTTCTGATTGTTGCCATTTCTAAATCCTATATCAAACACACCAGCTGTGGCATTGCCATATTCGGCAGGAAAAGCGGATGTGAAAAAATCGGAATTTTTTAATAAATTGGTATTTAAAGCACTTACTGCACCACCCGTTGTGCCTACTGATGCAAAATGATTGGGATTGGTAACATTCATGCCGTCAATACGCCACAACACACCAACTGGCGAATTGCCACGAATTACAATATCGTTTCTACTGTCATCGGGGGCACATACGCCTGCAA
>CAIZLM010000333.1 GCA_903933805.1 uncultured Bacteroidota bacterium
GAGTTTATAAAATGGCGTTTAGTATAATATTATTGGTTTAATGACTTAGGTGGTACGATGTGTGTCCCACCCAACAAGGCCCTATTTTTTTAGAACAACCAGCTTTAGTCTTCAAAGGTATTTAACACGTAATTCGAAAATTAAAACCAACCATGAGAATAGTTGCAACTTCTTTCATCCTACTGGCTTTACTAGCCCAAAGTTGTGATGTGCTCAAAAAAATTGCGCCCATCAATACTACCCCCAATACCAGTTCAAAAAAAAGTACAGAGAAGGGAATTGACCGAACAACCATGACAGAACGTACGGTTAGCGCAAGTGCCGTAGCCAGTGCCCCCATCGACCGAAACCTCAATTATGTACAACGCTTTAACCAAGCGGCTGTGATTGAAATGGAGCGGGTTGGTATTCCTGCGAGCATCACGCTGGCTCAAGGTATTCTAGAAAGCTCCGCCGGAACCAGCGAATTGGCCCGACAAGCCAATAACCACTTTGGCATAAAATGCGGCGGTAACTGGAACGGAAAAACTTTCTACCGTGCAGATGACGACCGCGATGACAAGGGAAATATTAAGGAGTCCTGCTTCCGAAAATATGAAACGGTTGAACAAAGTTACCTCGACCACGGAGAATTCCTGAAAGACCCCAAAAAAACACCCCGATATGGCTACCTATTCAACCTGGATCGTACAGACTACAAATCTTGGGCGCATGGTCTTCAGGCCGCCGGTTATGCCACGTCTCTCGAATACGCTACCAGTTTGATTGATCTCATCGAACGGTATCACTTGGATGAATATGACCTGCCGGGCCCTAAAAACACTCCTACATCTCCGATGAAGCCCTCAGAGCCTGATTTAGGGGTAAATACCACTCCTTCCAAAACCGATGACAATGATCCATCTTCCACCAATGACAGAGTAGGACGGGTAAACGACACCAAAGTTGTTGCAACAAAACCAGGTGAATCGCTGGAAGATATTGCCCGTACTTTCGGTATAAATACCCAAAAAATCGTTGAATACAACGATCGTGGGTACAAACCCAACGTAGCGCTGAACCCCAACACCCGGGTTTATATTCAATCAAAAAAAGACCAGTGGGGCGGCCGTGCAACAGAACATACCGTCCGTGAAAACCAGTCCATGTTTGAAATAGCGCAACTATATGGGGTAAAACTCGAAAGTCTTTTGGCTCGAAACGGTCTCGTTCAGGGTCAGGAGCCGGCCACCAACGAGCGTGTTCGTTTGCGAAAGGTACTTGCCATGCGCAAACCAATCAAACTTCGAGACGACTCCAATAGCCCAGGCTCCCTCCCTACAACAGAGGGGGAAAGCACTCCGCCAAAATCCAATTCGATGGTCAATGATGATGATCTAGATTTTGAAATCACACCAAGTAATACCAAACCTGGTCAGACAAACACTCAAAACGAAGAAAAAACAAAACCCTCGACACCCGTCAACAAACCACCCGCAACCAGCGATGTTCCTTTCCCAGGCGACCCGCGCCAGTATAATCCTGATCCAAACCCTTCAAAACCCCAAACAACAACGGACGAAGAACCCGTTCAACAGGGTTACCACCGCATTGTCAAAGGCGATACCCTGTACAAATTGTCACGTGACTATGGTATTCCCGTGGCGCGCATCAAACAATTGAACAACATGACCAATGATGATATTAAAATCGGCCAAATACTACGCGTACAATAGTATCTAACAATACCAAAAATATTGGCGATCCGTAACTGGTTTGGTGGTCGCGTCTGAGACAAAAAAGTGACCTTTTGTGCCAAACAGCATGCCACCTAACCAGTTACGCCAAAAGGATATCCTTTGAAGTTTCCATAAAATACACCTCGTGCTATGAAGCAAGTTATCATCTTGGCAATCCTTTGTGCTTTGTCCACTCAAAGTCCAGCGCAGGAAAGCATTACACTCTCTGATTCTGCACGCATCAGCCTGATGACGGTCGCACCCGGCCCATTCGTGTACAGTACCTTTGGGCACAGTGCCATTCGGGTAAAAGATCCCGAACAACGTTTTGACCGCTGCTATAACTTTGGTACTTTTAATTTTGATCAACCCAATTTTTTACTGAAATTCTGTCGTGGTAAATTGTTGTACAACCTGGATGTCGAGCCCTATCGCAGTTTCGAATATGGCAATTTACAGGATCAGCGCCCCATGGAAGAGCAGTTGTTTAGTCTAGACCAAGCTCAAAAACAGCGCATCTTTGACCTGCTACAGGAAAACTATAAAGAGGAAAATCGGTACTATAAATACGACTTTTTCTACGACAACTGCGCCACCCGAATCCGAGATGTATTGGAAGAAACCTTTTATCACCAACTGCAATACGACACCTCCGGATTGACCAAAGACGTTACCATGCGACAATTACTTCGCCCCTACTTGTTGGATAAGCCGTGGACTGGATTTGGCATTGACCTTGTGCTCGGCCTTCCAGCCGATCAAAAAGCACTGGCGGCCCACCACATGTTTCTGCCAGATTACGTGCACGACCTGATGGGAAAAGCACGCACCAACACGGGGGCAATGCTCGTCGCATCCGAACGAAACATTCCTGAAAATCGCATTGTCCAACTCGATTTCAAACCAACCCCACTTGACCGGCCACTTTGGATGATGTGCCTTGTAGCACTGATCGGATTGCTGTCTATGGCTAATATTCGGGCAGAAAAGATATTTGATGCTATTTTTTGGCCGGTTTTAGGTGTTGCAGGACTGGTGATTGCGTTGCTGTGGTTTGCAACAGACCACTCAGCAACCAAATGGAACCTGAATATACTGTGGGCCTTACCAACGCATTTGCTTTATTTTTCTAGGAGGCGGCACACCGTGTTTGCCGAACGTTATTCCTTCGGTGTCGGAATAATTGCTTTGCTGCTGCTGTTGGGCTGGATATGGCTGCCACAAGAATTACCCTCCGCTGCAATCCCCTTGGTGGTGCTGGTGGCAGCTAAAACACTGGGTAAACATAGGTTATTCAACAACAGCAGTATCGGATTAAAATCATAGCGCATATAGGACGAAGGAACCTGTTATCTTTGCGGGGGCTTTCGGCAGAACATTGAAAATGGCAAACCCATACTTTGATCGAATGTCGTCATAAACGCTGCATCCACCCATAAATTGACGCCTAATTTCAGGCAAAATCGAATAAATAAAGTGTGTAACTCGTTAGGTGTTCGCGTCTAAAGCGTTACGAAAATAAAGAAACATCTATGAGTAAAAAGCGCGTATTAATTGCTGGCGGTGCCGGTTTCATCGGATCACACTTGTGTGACAGATTTATGGCGGAAGGATTTTCAGTCATTGCAATGGACAACCTACTCACCGGTGATTTGGCCAATATCGAGCATCTTTTTAAGGAAAAAGATTTCGAATACTACCACCATGATGTAACAAAATTCATCCATGTACCGGGAAAACTTGATTATATCCTCAATTTTGCCTCGCCAGCCAGCCCCATCGACTACCTCCAAATGCCCATTCAAACCCTGAAGGTCGGCGCACACGGTACGCACAACCTGCTCGGTTTGGCAAAAGAAAAAAGCGCCAGAATTCTTGTAGCATCTACCTCAGAAGTGTACGGTGACCCGCATGTGCATCCCCAACCAGAAGAATATTGGGGTAATGTAAACCCCGTTGGGCCTCGGGGGGTGTACGACGAGGCCAAACGTTTTCTGGAGGCCATTACCATGGCCTACCACAACTACCACCAAGTAGATACGCGCATCATTAGAATATTCAACACTTACGGTCCGCGTATGCGTGTCAATGATGGGAGGGTACTTCCGGCTTTTTTTTCTCAGTCTATTCGCGGAGAAGGTCTTACCGTTTTTGGAGATGGATCACAGACGCGCTCTTTCTGCTACGTAGATGATCTGGTGGAGGGCATCTACCGACTTCTTTTGAGTGATTATCACCTCCCCGTCAATGTCGGAAACCCTTCAGAAATAACGGTGATGCAGTTTGCCCATGAAGTTATGGCGCTGGTGCAAAACCCAAAAGCATACATAGATTATCGCCCACTGCCCGTTGACGACCCCAAACAGCGTCGTCCTGACATCACCAAAGCACAAACCATCCTGGGCTGGGAACCAAAATTCAACCGCGAAGAAGGGTTAAAACTTACCTACGAGTATTTCAAACACGCAGTGGAAATATAATAACCCAACATCTTTAATAGCTCAAATACGATGCACACCATCCTCATCACAGGCGGCGCAGGTTTTATCGGCTCTCATGTCGTTAGACTGTTTGTCACCAAATATCCGCAGTACCGCATCGTGAACCTCGATGCCCTGACGTATGCCGGTAACCTTGAGAACCTGAGCGACTTGGACACTGCTCCCAACTATTTTTTTGAAAAAGGCGACATCACCAATCCAACACAACTCGCCGAAATCATGCAGCGCTTCCAGCCCGATGGCATCATTCACCTGGCTGCAGAAAGCCACGTGGATCGATCAATCTCCAATCCGTTAGCATTCGTGGAAACCAATGTGCTGGGTACGGTAAACCTCCTCAATGCCGCCAGACATATTTGGGGCGAAAACCTGGATGGCAAACGTTTTTACCATGTCAGCACCGACGAGGTATATGGATCACTCGGCGAAGAGGGCTATTTTACAGAAGAAACACGCTACGATCCCAGATCCCCCTACTCCGCTTCCAAAGCAGCAAGTGATCATTTTGTACGCGCTTATTTCCATACCTTTCATTTGCCGGTGGTTATTTCCAATTGTAGCAACAACTACGGCCCCAACCACTTTCCAGAAAAACTGATACCCCTCATTATCAACAATATCCGACAACTCAAACCACTGCCCATCTATGGTGATGGCCTCTATACCCGCGATTGGCTCTGGGTAAAAGATCACGCTTTGGCCATTGATACCATTTATCACCGCGGACGATCCGGCGAAACCTACAATATTGGAGGCAACAACGAGTGGACAAATATTGACCTCGTAACGACACTCTGCGATATGCTGGATGAATTGCTGGGCAGAACACCTGGAACATCCCGTCAACTCATCACATTCGTAAAAGATCGGCCAGGACACGACCGACGTTACGCCATTGACGCGTCTAAACTGCAAAACGAATTGGGTTGGAAACCAACCGTAACCGCTGAAACAGGATTTCGGGAAACCGTACAATGGTACCTCGACAATGAAGCATGGTTGGAAGATGTCATTTCAGGAGCCTACCAAACCTATTATTCGGGACAATATGCCCCATAATACGCCATGTTAAACGCCCAAAAAAACACCGACCTAATCCGCTCTGAAGCCCATCGGTTGGGCTTCGAATTCGTTGGGTTTGCCCGCGCCGAGCGCTTGGACGCAGCAGCGCGCCAGTTGGAAAATTGGCTTAACAAGGGCGCTCATGGCCGTATGGCCTACATGGAAAATCATTTCGACTTGCGCGTAGATCCAACCGTCCTAGTTCCTGGCGCCAAAACGGTCATCTGTCTTACCTTCAATTATCACAACCCTGAAAAACAGTTGGACAATGAGGCGCCCAAAATAGCCTCCTACGCTTACGGTGAAGATTACCATATTGTGGTAAAAGACCGCCTTAAAATGCTGCTGCAATTTATCCAAACCGACATTGGTGCTGTGGATGGGCGCTGCTTTGTTGACTCCGCACCCGTCATGGAGCGAGAATGGGCACATCGGGCAGGCATTGGATGGAACGGGCGTAACGGGCTGACCATACATCCAAAACGCGGTTCTTTTTTCTTCCTGGCCGAGATCATTTGTGACCTTCCGCTGCTGTACGACGATCCAATCCGCGACCATTGTGGCACCTGTCGGCGTTGTATTGACGCCTGTCCAACCGAAGCCATTGCACCCGAAGGCTATTTCCTCGACGCCTCCAAATGTATTTCCTACCTCACCATTGAACTTCGGGATGAAATTCCAGCCGCTTTTAAGGGAAGCCTCGACGGTTGGATGTTTGGTTGCGATGTTTGCCAGGATGTTTGTCCCTGGAACCGTTTTTCGGAACGGCATGCAGAACCTTCCTTCGAGCCTAACCCCTCCCTGACCAATATGACCAAGCAAGACTGGCAAGAATTAACGGAAGATGTATTTGGCAAGATTTTTAAAAAATCTGCTGTCAAGCGGGTAAAATATGCCGGCTTGAAAAGAAATATTGCCTTTTTAGAAACCGATCCGTGAACAAGCTCAATGGTGTACCAAGAATTTCTGCAAACTACGACGCTTGCTCCCCCCAGTTGTCGCCACGAAAAAATACAAACCATCTGCCAGCCCTTCCAATGGCAATAAAATGGCATTGTGCCCCTCCTCCAATACCTGCTGTCCGGATGAAACAACGGCTTGACCCAAGATATTCAGCACATAGAAACGCCAAACGTCCTGGTGCGGGGAATCAAACTCAACACCAATCATATCCGATGCAGGGTTTGGAAAAACTTGTATATCCACAAATTGCGCTTCCGTCTCTACTACGGAAGAAATAGAACCCGCACTAAATGCATGGCGATCGTAGGCCTCAAACTGACCCGATACCAAGATGGGCGTGACCGGATCGTCAATATTGTACAATTTAAAATAGCCATTCCCGTAGTTACAACACATACCATCTCCATAAGCATCCACGAAGTGAATGGCGTAACAACCGTCTGCTGGCAAGTCTAATGTATCTTTGATCAATGTATTGTTCGAATAGGCCCCCATGCCGGAAGCGACACCAAGAGGAAATGCCCCACCACCGTTGGGACCAACCAACTCGTTTCCGCCATATTCCAACACATTGCCCGCTTCATCCCGCAGTTCCCAATATGTCTCTTTGCCGTAATCATCTGTTCTGATTTTTAAGACGACACTGGTCTGGTCAAAATGTTGGGCTTTTGCAAAATCATTGTTTTTGTAGTTGTTGGTAAAATCTTCGTCCCCGGCATTGGCGTTGATACTGGTAATGACCGTGTTTAAAACACCTTCCGTCGTGACTGGAAAACTGTTGAAGGCGATGACCGATTCTCCATACGTGGGCAGCAATCCTTGCCAATGGATGGTTTGCACTTCAACGTTGTTCCATTGCAGAAATATACTGGCATCCGTTAAAGGTTGTGTACCCAGATTGGTGAGTAAAAAAGAGGGCTGAAGGCTTACGGCGCCGCAAATTTCCGGAAGATTGTATCCCGGATCATGGACAAAAATACCCGCATTGTTTGAGCCAAATGCCACCGGACACGCCTGCGCCTTTCCCCAAATATCTTCTGCCGATATGGGATCGATTTCATAAGTTCGTTTGTTGGGACAAATGACGAAAATTGTCGGGAAATAACTGATTTGATAGGCGCTGGCTATGGCATCGCTGTTAATTATGGGGTAAGGAGTGCCTTCCACAAAATTTCCGGCGGAATGGTCGTTGCAGCCTGCCTGACCATACAAACAGTCCAAGTTGGTATCAGGATCACCTTCTACCCAATAAACCCGGGCTTGATCATCGCCCATGGGCCCATGGGCGACATAAAATTCCTGTAGCGCCTGGCTCTGGTGGTAAGACCAACAAGGGGGGCACCAAGTAGCACTTATTTCGAGCACCACCAGCTTGTTATCGGCCAATACATCGTATAAGTGATGCGATTGGCCGTTGATGTCCACGACATTGAAGTCTGGCGCCGTTGTACCGGCAGGCAACTGCCCCTGCACCAACTGCAGGAATGTCACTAAAGAAATTAAAAGAGCACCAAGTTTATACTTCATTGGTTTTGGCTATTATTGTCCGATCCGTTAAAAATACGGCAATTTGCGTAAATTTAGTGCGGGAATTTGGTCCCTCCAGCTATCTTTGTTGAAAATACTAAAACCTGCTAATCAGAGACATTTCAAACATGAAAAATCTACTGCCATTATTACTGTTGCTGATCGGTGTCAGCACCTTTGTTAGTGCTCAATCCGTCTGCCTTATTCAGCCCAACCCTGCAACAGCCGTTGGCACATTTGAAGATGAAGATGTACCCGCCGACGCCAAAATTACCAACCTAACCGGCAACACCATTCACATGAAATGGGAACGTCAGGTCATCAACATTACGCCAGGATGTGAAACAGCCGTTTGTGATCCAAACAATTGTTTCGGACGCTCCATCAGCTTCCGGAATTTCAATATGGATCCGAATGAAGTAGGTGATATGTTGGTGCATTTTTATGGCAATGGAGCTGCTTGCGAAAGCGTCGTTCACATTAAAATAACCAACCTAGACAATCCATCCGACACCACCATCGCCGTTTATTTATTCAACCAAAATACCGCAACCAAAGATATTCCCAAAGCCAACGTGCGGGTATATCCAAATCCTGTAACAGATTATTTTTCGCTTGAAAACGCAGAAAACGTGGCTGTTATCCGCATTTTCACCCTAGATGGTCGCGAAGTAGCGCGCTTTGATGCTACCGCAAACGCTTTGTACCCCTGTAGCAATCAGCCTGCCGGAAACTATGTTATTGCCTTGTCGGACAAAAACGGGCGCACTTTCCAAGCGTTGGAATTAAAAAAACTGTAGTTTAGTTAGTAGGCGAGCTGTCTGGCCCAAATGGTAATTTTTTTTCCTTACAGCGTGCCCCTAATGAGTTACAAAATCATAGGCTTTCTTACACCTTGTGAACTTCAAAAAACTGGCCACCATCTCCGGATGGTGGCCAGTTTTTTTTGGGTTGGCGTAACAGCGGTTGAATCATTGCCATACAGCAACAGTCAGGTGTCGCCAAGGACGGTGTCCGCTGAATAGCAAACTGGTTTTTTCGCCAGACACAGCCCTTGCAATCATTCAACAATCACCCACTTCCACAAAATTTCTTGGCGTCTCGTAAAGCCTTACCAACAAATCAAATGTTTGGGGAATATGCGTCCGAAGAATCTGCCAGATCACGAGGCAGATATTTTCTGCTGAAGGAATCAGTTCGCGAAACTCCAATGTGTCGAGGTTCAGATTTTTGTGGTCAAACCGGTTTTCAATGTGCTGTTTGATCAGGTCTGCAAGCCACGCCAGATCCAGCACCATACCCGTTTCAGGATCAATTTCACCCCTTACCTTTACTTCCAGTTCGTAGTTGTGCCCGTGAAAATTGGGGTTGTTGCACAAGCCAAATACAGCTTTGTTCCTTGCATCATCCCAATTTGGATTGTGTAAGCGGTGAGCGGCATTGAAATGTGCGCGGCGGAAAACAGAGACCTTCATTCGTTTGTCAATGGGTTGAAACAAGTGGGTGTGTTGATTTGAAACTTATTTTTTCAGAAAAAGTTGCAATCGTGCCCCATCTTAGACGTCATTGGCACGTACCTTCGCAGGGTGAGCATGAAAGATATCATCGGACAGGAACGCGTAAAATCATTTTTATTGCAACTTGCGGCCAGCGAGCGGGTTCCGCATGCCCTGCTTTTTCTTGGCAATACCGGCAGCGGCAACCTAGCCTTGGCCAGTGCATTTGCACAAGTACTTCAATGTGAAAAAAGCGGTACAGGCTTGTTTCAGGCAGACAACAATGATTTGGAAGACGCCTGCGGGGTATGCTCAGCATGTCGAAAAGCAGCAGCATTTGTCCACCCTGACATTCACTTTTCATTCCCGACTGTTGGCACCAACGCCGTAAGCAATGACTATATAAAGGAATGGCGTAAATTTTTGGGAGAAACACCCTATTCAGATGCCAACGACTGGCTTCAACGGCTTAACGCTGAAAACAAACAGGGGAATATCACCAAAGAGGAGTGCAACGCCATCATTAAAAAACTGAGCCTCAAGGCCTTTGAAGGGCGCTACAAAATATTGGTCATGTGGCTACCTGAATACTTGGGAAAAGAGGGCAACCGACTCCTGAAGCTCATAGAGGAGCCGCCGGAGCAGACCATTTTTTTGTTGGCTGCAGAAAATCAGGATCAAATCCTGAACACCATCCTTTCCCGCTGTCAACTGGTAAAAATTGACCGCCTCAGCGATGAAGAGGTTGCTACAGGCTTGGAAAAACGCTTGCGCCTCGACCCTGAACGCGCCCGCCAAATTGCTTTCTTGGCCGGTGGTGACTTTGGGGCCGCTTTGGCTGCTGCCGAATCAGCAGAAAACGACAATGCAGCCGATTTTCTGGACTGGTTGCGGAAATGCTGGCGTGGTAACGCGGTGGAATTGGTGAAATGGACGGAGGAATTCGCCAAACTTGGCCGTGAAAATCAAAAGCAGTTCCTTCATTACGGATTGCATTTTCTGCGGGAAATGATGGCGCTTGTTGCCACCGGCAATACAACATTGAGGCTAAGGCCCACCGAACTCGCCACCGCTCAAAATATGGCCAAAGTCTTGGATTTTGATAAAATTGGACAATTAATCGGATTATTCAACGACAATATTACCTTCGTTGAACGAAACGCAAACCCAAAAATACTATTTCTCGACTCTTCCATTCAAATGAACAAGATACTCAAAGGCGTATGATATTCGGACTTTGATACAAATATATGGGCTTGTTAAGCCGTTACTTTGTCGGTCGTGGCACCCAAATAATATTGATTGATCATAATTTTTACTTTTAGCGCCAGGAGAAACACGCTTTTTTCGGAGATCGCAATTTTTTTACAGTTTCTTTGCACAAAATACCGTTGCCACCAGCGTAAGGGTATTATTCATAACCAACAACTGATAACCAACCATAATGGGATGTATAGGATGTTCCTGCTCGACAGGTAAAGATAGTAGTGCCGCCGGCGGCTGCAAAAGCAACGGCGGATGTTCCACCGGTGGCTGTAACCGCCACAATTCGTACGATTGGATCTCGGCACAAGGCATACAGGATGTAAAGCCATTCGATATTGTAGAAGTAAGTTTTAAGAATGGCTCCCGCAAAGAATTTTTCAAAAACCCTCCCTTTACGAGATCCAATACCGGAGACTGGGTAATTGTAGAATCTATTTCGGGGGGATATGACGTGGGTACGGTCTCCCTCAGTGGCGACCTTGTGCGCCTGCAGATGAAACGAAAACGTGTGCGAAACGATGCCAGACTGGGCGCTGTGGTGCGAAAAGCCCACGAGCGTGACTTGGAAAGGCTCGATGAAGTACGCCGAGAAGAAAAAGGACTGTTGGTACAAGCACGTGTAATCGCCCGCACACTCGGCCTCAACATGAAGATTGGCGATGTCGAATTTCAGGGCGATGGCCGAAAATGTACTTTTTACTACACCGCAGACGGTCGTGTTGACTTCCGGGAGTTGATTCGCCATTATGCCCGCGATTTTAAAGTCAAAATCGAAATGCGGCAAATCGGCGCCAGACAAGAGTCGGCCCGTATCGGTGGTTTGGGCAACTGTGGCCGCGAACTTTGCTGCTCCACCTGGCTGACTGAGTTTAAAAGTGTGAACACCGCCGCTGCCAGGTACCAGAACTTGGCCATCAATCAGACCAAACTTTCAGGTATGTGCGGCCGACTGAAATGCTGTCTCAATTACGAACTCGATACCTACATAGACGCGCTGGAAGACTTTCCGGATCGGGCAGAGCGACTTAGAACAGCCGCCGGAGTAGCCATCCTGATAAAAACCGACGTGTTCAAACGACTCATGTTCTACACATATGCTGAAGATCGGGGTAAATTTTATGCCATTCACGTAGATCAGATCTGGGAAGCCCTTGATTTGATAAAGTCCGGTAAAGTACCAGGCAGCTTAGATGAAATCATCGCCATGGCGCCCGTACCTGAATCCGATGAACCAGACGAAATTGAACCGGATTTCGAAAATGTTCACGACGTCATCCAATTGCCACTAGAACAGCGCAAAAGGAAAAAGAAAAAGAGTAAAAGTACCCGCGACCGTTCCCAGTCAGCAGCAGCAGCCGTTGAAAAAGCCGCGCAAAACGATGCCGCACAGGGCCGCAATCAAATGCAGCGCCGCGACGATCGCAACCGCAGGCCTGACAACCGCCCTCAACAAGGCAAACCCGAAAACAGACCCCCTCAACAACGTACCAGCAGCCAACCACCACGTCAAGAACTTGGCGCTCAACAAACAAAACCTGCTGAACAACCCAAGGTGCCACCACAACGCCCCCCTCAACAACCCAAATTAGAAAAAACACCACCAACACCGCCTGCAGCAAACCAAACACCTACTGTGCCACCAACACCCAAACAGGACAGTGAAAATAACCCAAACAGAAACCGAAACAAACGCAAATTTAAAGGACGGGGACCCAAAAAAGATCCGACTTCATAAAGGCTTTTTTTACCAACCGTTCCTTGATTGTTAACTGTTCAAGTCCGTTAAACCACTATTTATCCAATGACCTACGATGTTGTTGTCATCGGCTCAGGCCCCGGGGGGTACGTAGCCGCCATTCGTTGCGCCCAATTGGGCTTTACTACTGCCATCGTTGAGCGCTACACTGTATTGGGAGGAACCTGTCTTAATGTAGGCTGTATTCCTTCAAAAGCACTGCTCGACTCTTCAGAACATTTCCACAATGCCAGTCACTCGTTCCAAACCCACGGTATAGACCTCAACAACCTGCGTGTCAATATGCCGCAAATGATCCGTCGGAAAAACGAGGTGGTCATGGACAACAACAAGGGCGTGGAATTTCTGATGAAAAAAAACAAGGTGGATGTTTACCACGGACATGGTTCCTTTGTTTCTGCCAAAAAAATTAAGATAATGGCCTCCAATGGCTCCTCCCAGGAAATTGAAGCCAACAGGGTGGTCATCGCAACAGGCTCTAAACCCATTGTTCCGCCCCATTTTAATTACGACAAAAAACGTGTCATCACCAGCACCGAAGCCCTCAACATCGAGGCCGTTCCGAGCAGTATGGTCGTGATCGGTGGTGGGGTAATTGGACTGGAATTGGGGAGTGTGTATGCCCGTTTGGGCACAACAGTGCACGTGGTAGAATACCTCGACCGCATCATCGCCGGCATGGATGCAGACTGCAGCCGGGAGCTCATGAAAAGCATGAAAAACTTGGGCGTGAAATTCCACCTCCGACACGCGGTAACCACCGTAACCCCTACCGAATTGGGGGTGAAAGTAGTCGCCGAAAGTCGGGATGACGCCTCCAAGTCAATATCCTGGGATGTTGACTACTGCCTCATTGCCATGGGGCGAAAACCATACACCGATCAACTTGGCCTCGAAAATGTAGGCATCGCCCTCGATGAAAAAGGCCGTATCGCTGTGGACGAGCACTTGCAAACAAGTGTTCCAAACATTTATGCCATTGGAGACGTGGTAAAAGGCGCCATGTTGGCCCACAAGGCCGAGGAAGAAGGCGTCTTTGTCGCCGAAACCATGGCCGGTCAACAACCCCACATACACTACAACCTCATTCCGGGTGTTGTTTATACTTGGCCTGAAGTAGCCGCTGTCGGTTATACAGAAGAACAGCTCAAGGAATTGGGAATCCCGTACAAACCGGGCAAGTTCCCTTTCCGCGCCTTGGGTCGCGCCCGTGCGAGCATGGACATGGATGGTATGGTCAAAGTCTTGGCACACAAGGAAACAGATGAAATCCTAGGCGTTCACATCGTTGGTGCTCGGGCCGCTGATATGATTGCAGAGGGTGTTGCCTTGATGGAGTTCAGGGCCTCCGCAGAAGATGCCGCCCGTATGAGTCACGCGCACCCCACCTACACCGAAGCTTTCAAAGAAGCTTGTCTTGCAGCAACCGGCAACCGAGCGCTGCACGTATAAATGACCGGTTAAATGTTCAGCGTGGTCGCGTCTGAGCGAAAAAAATGGCCACTTTTTTGTCTCAGACGCGACCACGCTAACCAGTCACATAAACGGATAATTACACGTGAAGCCGGAGCTTACATCTATGCGGTACTGATGCCACGTAACTGTAAATTCCGGCTTTTTCATAGCCTTTATGGCCTGATAACCTTGGTTTTGTTGGCCTTTTATCATCAACGCACCAACATTACAGTTTTCGGCACCCATACTCGCAACAAAAAATAATAAGCGGGAGAAAAAAATAGACCTAATATTGTAAAAAGTACGAATTTCCTGTTGTCAATCGTTTTACCATCCAAAAAGAGCTTTACAGATGAAATTTCCTTCCCCCGGTTTTTTGTTGCTTTCTTTTACGCGGGTGGTACGTCAGTTTCCATCCACCATGTTGGTCGCCATGTTGGGTGTTTCCGCCTTGATGATCATGTTGGAACGTCCCTCCAACTTGGACACGCTGACCAGAACATCCATGGTATGTTTGCTTGGACTGCCGTTGATGACGGGACTCACCATTTTTGCGCTATCAAAACTTTGGGATGAAAAACGCCGTTTGCTGTTTCAGGGTATTGGGCTGGTGTTTTTGTGTGGGTATTGGTATGTGCTCGACCCAAAGGCCACCGATTTTGAGTACAGCGCATTGCCTGGCTTTATCACCTTGGTCCTAGTGGCCCACCTATTTGTGTCCGTTGCGCCATTTCTGAACAACCGCCCTATCCGTGATTTTTGGGCCTACAACAAAGTACTCTTTGAAAACTTGGTGGTGGGAGGTACATTCACCATGATCTTATTTGCCGGGCTGGCCTTGGCAATACTGGCTGTTGACCAGTTGTTTGACATTGGGATTGACGAAAAGATATACCCTCGCCTCTTTTTCATTTTAGTCGGTATTTTCAACACAGCCTATTTCCTGTATCACCTACCCAAAAATTTTGAGCAAAAGGCAGAGCGTTCCTATTACAGTCCTCTTTTCGTTCAGTTGTGCAAATTTATCCTCATCCCGGTTGTGGGGCTTTATTTTTTAATTCTGTATGCCTATTCCATTAAAATTATCGGCGCTTGGACACTTCCCAGGGGCTGGGTAGGCTCCTTGGTAACGGGATTTTCAGTCGCCGGAATATTCACGTATTTACTCAGTTACTATCTTCCGGAACAAGATCCTTCGCCCCAAGCGAAGGCTTTCCGTCGCTGGTTTTGGTGGGTATTGCTTCCCATGACTGCCCTGCTTTTTGTTGCTGTTGGCCGTCGGGTTGAGGACTATGGCATGACAGAAAAACGTTATTTGGTGGCTTATCTGGGCGTTTGGCTTACCCTGAACGGCGTGTATTTCCTTGTTTCAAAAAAAGACAACATCAAATTCATCCCCATCTCTTTGGCGTTTTTTGCACTGACCTGGGCATTTGGCCCAATGAGTGCCAGAGCTGTAGCAGAACGCAGCCAATTGGACAGATTAACCCATATTCTACAGCAAACCGGCCGCTGGGAAAACGGACAGATGAAGCCGGGTACCGCTGCGGTCACCAACATGGAATTCAGTGATTTTAGTTCGGCCATTGATTTTCTTGACAGCCGCAACCGCAGCATTGTACTCCAAACCATGCTTCCCATGCCAGTTGACAGCCTGCCCGAAGCGGCCGGCAACAACAGACTTTCCGGTCGGTTGTGCGCTTGGCTCGGTATGGACCAAGCGCCCGACATCATCGCTGCGGCAAAAGAAATAACAGTAAGTGCTGCAACCCCCGTTTCCATGCAAGCCATCAAAGGCTATTCCTTTTTTCTTCCCTTATCCCTGCAGAAAAAAGCTGCTGAATCATCGGTTAAAAGTGGGTATTACTTTCAACTTTCCGACGACGGCAAGGCCATTGAGTGGTGGACTGGTGGTGGGCAAAAAGATGGAAATTTGGTGGACAAATTTGACCTCCAGGCCACCATGCAACACTGGTATGATCAACGAAAGCCTGACAATTCAACCGTTGAACTCAGCGCTGCAGGGCAGGTCGTTAATTTTGACGGCAAAAAAGGGAAAATTAGGATCTTGGTGGAGAACAGTTCTGTTATCATGGGCGATACAGGAATGTCAATGGACTACCTGAATGGCTATATTTTCGTGCAATAAGCGTTCGTTTTTTTTGTATTTCCCGCAAGTGTCCATACTTTTAAAGTTCAACGCAACGACAAAATTACTGTTCAAAAAACCTATCTAACTGCACAATCAATGGAACCTCAGCACCTGATTCGTATGAAAGCAGCCATGCAGAAAAAACGTATGCCCATTTACCGCAAAATAATTCGGTGGTCTTGGCGGTTGTTGTCCGGAGGGATGGCCGCGCTGTTGCTCCTATTTTTACTGATCAATTTCACCGCGATCCCGTCGTTCCGCGAGTTGGAAGACCCAACTTCTGCAGAAGCCAGTGAAGTATTGGCCAACAACAACGAGGTATTGGGCCGGTATTTTGTTGAAAACAGGGTGCCGGTTTCGTACGACCAGCTCAATCCATACCTGGTCTCAGCCTTGATTGCCACTGAAGATGAGCGCTTTCGCCAACACTGCGGCATTGATGCCCGCGCCGTGGGCAGGGTGATTGTCCGTACCGTACTTATGGCCAATCAAAGTTCGGGTGGCGGCAGCACCATCACCCAGCAACTGGCTAAAATGCTGTACTCAGACCGCGATTTTGAGGGGCTCAACAAGGTTCAAAAAACACTAAAACTGGTGTATATGAAACTGCGCGAGTGGATTACCTCCGTGAAACTGGAGCGCGCTTACACGAAAGAGGAAATACTGGCCATGTACCTCAACCAGTTTAACTTCATCAACAATGCCTACGGAATACACGCTGCGTCAGAGGTATATTTCGGGAAAGACCAATCGAAACTAAAAATTCAAGAAGCGGCCATGCTGATTGGTTTGCTACAAAATCCTTCCTACTTCAACCCCAATAGGCACCCGGAGCGCAGTGTGCGCAGGCGATGGATCGTGTTGTCACAAATGCGCCGCAATGGTAGTATTACGGAGACACAATACGACAGCCTCAAAGTATTGCCCATCGGTCTTAATTTTAAACCTGTTACTTTTTCCGATGATAAGGCCCCATACTTGTGTGACAACTTGGAAAAAATAGCCTCTAACCTGCTAGAACAACCGGAGGCGCGAAAACCGGATGGAACAAAATACAACCTCTACCGAGATGGGTTGAAAATTTATACCACCATAGACCCCGTTTATCAACAACACGCGGAGGAAGCCATGCAACAACACATGAAAAAGACGCAGGCGCGATTTTTTCAGGTTTGGAAAGGGCGTGACCCCTGGAAATTTAAATCAGGCGATGCAACCGACGATGAAATCAAAAACAGACAAGAATCACTCTGGAAACTACTCCGAGACAGCGACAGATTCCAAAAAATGTGGCCCAAATATATGGACGCGTCTGCCGAACGCATCAAAACACGCTTGGGCATCGATTTACGCGACATAGATGTGGAACGGATGCTACGCGAAGAGAAAAAACCCGGCAGCCTCCGCTCCGAAGCAACCGTGGATCAGGCCGTTGTTTACCGAAAGATTATGGACAGCAAGGAGTGGAAAGACATTAAAATACAGTATCGGGCACTTAGGGCTGGATTGCAAAAGCAATACGAAAAAAAGGTAAAAATGAAAGTTTTTACTTGGAACAACCCAAAATTAGAGAAAGATACCGTCATGTCGCCCATCGACAGCATTCGGTACCACCGCATGTTCCTGCAAACAGGTATCCTAGCAGTTGACCCCACCTCCAGCGAAATCAAAGCTTGGGTGGGTGGCATTAACTTTAAATACTTCCAGTTCGACCACATTCAGTCGCAACGTCAGGTAGGCTCCACCTTCAAGCCATTCGTCTATTCAACAGCCATCGCCCAACAGCATATCAGTCCTTGTTTTGAAGTGTACGACCAAGCCGTTACCATTCCGGCCCGGTACATGAATTTTCAAAACATCGCCGACTGGACCCCGCGAAATTCCACTGGAACGTACTCTGGCGCCCGCCTGAACCTGAAAGAAGCGCTGAAAAACTCCGTAAATACCGTCAGTGCCTATTTGATGAAACAACTCGGAGATACCGAGCCTGTGCGCGGGCAGTGCAACAACATGGGTATTGATTCTGCCAAACAATCCAATGGACGTTATTATATCCCCCCTGGATCCCCCGCTATTTGCTTGGGTGCTGCCGACCTTACCGTATTTCAGATGACCGGTGCTTACGCCGCATTCGCCAACAAAGGCATGTATGGGCTCCCATTTGTCATCAAAAAAATCGAAGACAAAAACGGCAGAATTCTGTATCGGTCTATGCTGGAGGAAAAAGTTGCCCTACCGGCCAATACCGACTGGGTGATGATTGAAATGTTGAAATACAATGTGAAAGGAGCGCCCGGTATCAATACCCTCAAAAGCGAGGTGGGCGGGAAAACAGGCACCACCAATGACTATACTGATGGATGGTTTATGGGTATTACCCCGCGGTTAGTGGTCGGAACCTGGGTAGGCGGTGAAGACCGCTGGATCCGCTTTTTAAACCTAGCCGACGGACAAGGCGCACGCATGGCAAGACCAATTTTCGCCGACTTTATTGGGCGATTGGAGCGCGACCCAAAGTCCGGATACGACTACAACGCCCGATTTATTCGTCCTGATGGCGATTTGGGTATCGAGACCAATTGCGCTGCTTATGAGGGCGCGCTCGGCCCCGCAAGTGATGAAGAGGCTTTTTCTCCAGATACTTTTAACGACGAAATTGACCCCAGTACCGACCCAAAAGCAGGAAAGGGAAAAAAACCTGACGACACTTTTGGCGATGATCAACAGTGACCAATACACCCTACTTCTGACAAAATAGTGCCCCAGTGAAGCCCCATGACACTTTTTTACGCCGAAGAGGGCATCCATGTTGCCCAGAAAGCACCTTGAAAAACAAGCTATTCTAGGTTTATAAAAAACTATTTTTACCAATTACACTGAATATCAAATAATTGTGGAAAAATGCCGTACCTTTACATCGGCAAGTTGCCACATCACAATTTTCAATTTTTTTTCAATGTACACTGGAACCGTAAAGTTCTTCAACGAGTCAAAGGGATTTGGCTTCGTAGTAGACAACTCCTCTAAGGAGGAAATTTTTGTTCACGTTAGCGGTCTTATCGACAACATTCGCGAAGGTGATCAAGTCACATTCAACACTGAGCGTGGCAAAAAAGGAATGAACGCAGTAGATGTCAAAATTGCTTAATTGCAGTTGATATTTGATTGATAAAATTCTGAACCTCCGGTGGACTTCCATCGGAGGTTTTTTTTATTGTCAAAATGTAACTGGTTAGGACGCTACCCGGCCCAAAAAGGCCCATTTTCCGCCATACTACGCCGATTTTCTTGACCGTAGCGCTGCTACGGCCTACAAAAATCCGCTTCGTCTGGCAAAAAATGGCCACTTTTTTGCCTCAAACGCGACCACGCTAACCAGTTACGTCAAAATACACGCTACTTTTGCACTTCATTTTCGTAACAACAGACCAGCATCTCCCATTCAATGCAATTTGATAGTTTTGAAGTCATTGGCGGCCAGCCTTTGAAAGGCGAGCTCCAGCCACAAGGAGCCAAAAACGAAGCGCTCCAGATCGTTAGCGCTGTATTGCTCACCAACGAACCGGTCACGGTATCCAATATTCCCAATATTCTGGATGTCAATAAGCTCATGGAATTGCTGCAAGGCTTGGGCGTGACCGTTGAACGGCTGTCCGAAGACACTTACCGGTTCTGCGCCGGGACGGTAGACATCGCGTACCTGCGTTCTGATGAATTTATGCGCGACGCGCAGCGCCTGCGGGGCTCGGTGATGCTCATAGGCCCCTTGCTCGCCCGCTTTGGCCGCGCTACCCTACCCAAACCCGGCGGCGACAAAATCGGCAGACGCCGGTTGGATACCCACTTCCTAGGATTTCAGAAGCTTGGTGCTGAATTCAAGTACGACGATGAGAAAGACGTTTACTTTGTAGAACAACCCAAAGAAGGACTGCAGGGCGCCCACCTGCACATGGATGAAATTTCCGTGACAGGTACTGCCAACATCGTGATGGCCGCTGTATTGGCAAAGGGAAAAACAACGGTGTACAATGCCGCCTGCGAGCCATACGTACAGCAATTGTGCCGAATGCTCGTGCGCATGGGCGCGAAAATCGAAGGAATAGGATCCAACCAACTGCTCATTGAAGGCGTGGAAGGATTGCACGGCACAGAACACCGTTGCCTGCCAGACATGATAGAAATTGGTTCTTTTATCGGCCTGGCTGCGATGACTCAGAGCGATATTACCATCAAAAATGCCGGAATAGAACACCTCGGAATCATCCCCTACACTTTTGAAAGGCTGGGTATTCAAATCAACAGAAATGGCGATGACCTGCACATTCCCGCCCAAGAGCACTACGAGATCCACACATTTATTGATGGCTCCATCCTAACCATTTACGATGCCCCTTGGCCAGGCTTTACCCCTGATTTGATGTCCATTGTGCTGGTAACGGCTACCCAAGCTCGTGGAAGCGTACTCGTACACCAGAAGATGTTTGAAAGTCGTCTGTTTTTCACCGATAAATTGATAGACATGGGGGCGCAAATTATTCTCTGCGATCCACACCGCGCGGTTGTCATCGGACTTGATCGCCGCTATCCCTTGCGGGGAATCGAGATGACCTCCCCCGACATTCGAGCCGGACAAGCCCTGCTGATTGCGGCGCTTTCAGCAAAAGGCAAGAGCGTCATCCACAACGCACACCAAATTGACCGAGGCTACCAGCACATTGATACCCGCCTAAATGCCATCGGAGCGAATATTACACGTATTTAGTGCAGCTGTTGATTGTCGTAAGAAATTTGACCTCCACCTGATGATCATGGTTGGGGGTCTTTTTTTTATACCTGGGTAGGTGGTACACTATCTTACCCAAAATGGTCGCTTTTTTGCCTCAGACGCGACCACCTAACCAGTTACGTTTTTATGTAACTGGTTAAGTGGTACACTGTCTGGCCCAAAAAGGCCCATTTCCCGCCGTACTTCGCCCATTTTTTTAACCGTAGCGATGCTACGGCCTGCTAAAATCGGCTTCGTCTGGCAAAAAATGGCCACTTTTTTGCCTCAGACGCGACCACCTAACCAGTTACGTTTTTTTATTCTGTCAACACAATTTTTAACACTTCTTTACAAAACAAAGTTCGTTTTTCCCTGTTAAAGCCTTTTATCTCTGTATTGACTATTTCCATGAAAAACTGCTGCTTGTTATTGTTTGTTTCGCTGACCTTCCACCTTTATGCCCAAAAAAACGCCACAGTCAGCGGGGTTCTGCGCGATGCCCAGAATGGCGAGACGCTCATTGGCGCCACCGTTCAAGTAGTTGGTTTGGGAAGGGGAAACGTAAGCAATGAATACGGTTTCTACTCGCTGGGGATACCAGAGGGCCAAAATGGTGATAATTCCAGTGACCAAACATACCGTGATTTAATTTCTAGAATGAATACGGATGAACGGTATAA
>CAIZLM010000334.1 GCA_903933805.1 uncultured Bacteroidota bacterium
AGCCATTTTTCGCCATACTTCGCAGAATTTTTTGACCGTAGCGATGCATTGGTCAAAAAATCCGTTTTATATGGCAAAAAATGGTTATTTATTTTTGAGACGTGTAAACCTATCTAGTTGCGATTGTCGAAAGTCAGCATGACCTGTTCGATGATGGAACAGCACTCTTCCATTTGGGCGATTTTCATCACTAGAGGCGGTGCAAATCGAATAACATTTCCATGGGTAGGTTTTGCCAGTAAACCATTTTTAGCGAGTGCTAGACAGATATTCCAGGCGGTTTTACCAGTAGTAGAATCATGTATTACAACGGCATTGAGGAGCCCTTTGCCCCGTACAAGCGCAATCAAGTCGGGTCGTTTTTTCTGTAAATCCTCCATTCTAGTCCGAAAAATGAGTCCCAGCATGTCAGCATTTTCGGCCAATTTTTCATCAGCAACAACCTTTAGGGCCTCCATGGCAACCGCGCACGCCAGTGGGTTCCCGCCGAAGGTGGATCCGTGTTCGCCAGGTTTAAGCGTCAACAAAATCTCATCGCTTGCCAATACAGCACTCACCGGCAGCACCCCACCAGAAAGAGCCTTTCCTAGGATCAATATGTCCGGTTTAATACCCGCATGGTCACAGCACAAAAGCTTGCCCGTGCGGGCAATACCGGTTTGTACCTCGTCAGCAATAAACAGGACATCGTGTTGTTGGCAAAGGGCAAATGCGCCGGGTAAATAAGCGTCATCAGGTACATAGACACCAGCCTCCCCTTGTATCGGCTCCACTATAAATCCGGCGACATGGGGATCTTGTAGCGCAGCTTCTAAAGCAGGGAGATTGTTGTAAGGAATAACATGATAACCAGGCATATATGGGGCAAATCCGCCCCGACTATCGGGGTCACTGGAGCCTGAAATCACCGCTAACGTCCGTCCGTGGAAATTACCTTCGACAAAAATAATTTTCGCCATACCCTCTGGAATACCCTTCACTTGGTAAGCCCATTTTCGACACAATTTCAACGCCGTCTCCACCGCCTCAACACCGGTATTCATGGGTAAAATACGGTCATAGCCAAAATAAGTAGTCATAAATGCCGCATACTCCCCAAGCAAGTTGTTGTAGAAAGCCCGAGACGTAAGCGTCAGTTTATGGGCCTGTTCTGTCAGTGCTGCAATGAGCCTTGGATGACAATGCCCTTGATTTACAGCACTGTATGCAGATAAAAAATCATAATATCGTTTGCCTTCAACGTCCCAAAGATATACACCCCGTCCACGCTCTAAAACAACGGGCAATGGATGGTAATTGTGGGCATTGTACTTGTTTTCCAAGTCCATGAGTTCAACGGAACTCATGGTGTGTGGTGCGGTGAGGACTTCCATGGTAGAGCAGTTTTGTGTAGCAAAGATAAGCAAAAGCTACAGGGATTTGCTATATCTGTTCATGCTAATTACCGTCACAATACTCGTTTATAAACGCACAAAATTGGATATAGAACAACAAGTTGAGCCTATCGAACATGAAGCATTACCTTTGCACAAATATTTGAACGATGCGATTTGATATTGTGACAGTGCTGCCGGAATTGCTGGAAAGTCCGCTGAATTATTCCATCATGCAGCGTGCTAAAGACAAGGGGCTGCTCGAAGTGTTCCTGCACCATTTGCGTGACTACGCCCCGGGTAAGCACCGCCAAGTAGATGATTATCAGTTTGGCGGCGGCGCGGGAATGGTCATGAAACCAGAGCCAATAGCTGCTTGTATCGATAAATTGTGTGCAGAACGCGCCTACGATGAGGTTATTTATACATCACCGGATGGTGTTTTGCTGGATCAATCCCTGTGCAACCGTCTGAGTATGAAGAACAACATACTCATATTGTGCGGGCACTACAAAGGCGTTGATGAACGCATTCGTCAAAAATACATAACCCTCGAAATCAGCATTGGAGATTATGTGCTATCGGGCGGTGAATTGGCCGCCGCGGTACTCGTAGATTCTGTTGGCCGACTGATTCCCGGCGTCTTGAACGACGAAACATCGGCCCTGTTCGACAGCTTTCAAGACAATTTACTGGCGCCCCCAGTTTACACACGCCCCGCTGAATGGGAAGGTATGCCCGTCCCCGATGTGCTGCGATCAGGCCACGAGGCCATGATTGAAGCTTGGCGCCACGAACAAAGTATGGAAAGAACACAAGAACGCCGGCCAGATCTATGGCAGCGTTACTTAAAATCCGAGTAATAAAAAAAACGTACTGGGCGTTTAGGGGCAATGATTGTGTACTTATAAAGGGGCGCCTCGGCATTCCGAGACACCCCAGCTTATATCAATGCTACTTCATCTGTATCATCTTCTTCGTGGCCGAAGCCGTCGCCAGCGTGTAGTACATCACACCGCTCGTTCTGGTACAACTCAAAACCTACCCCTTCCGTACTTGCTTCTCCGCGCTGTCGGGCCTCCGTCCACAACAAATACGCCAGCGCCCACCCACTTAGGACGGTTATCCCCACGGCCACAGCCACCCACCGATTGCGCCTGTGCATCCAGCCCAACCATCCCCAACAAAACCATCCGCCCCGCGTGGTGTTCCAAGCACAACCCCTAACGTTATTTCCTTGAGCCAAGAAGAAAGCGAACCTTGATTACGCTTGGCCTTTTGCACGACGTAAAAGCTCGGCAAGATCCTTCTCCATTTGTAGCTGGTCAGGTGGCACGCTGTCTGGCAAAAAATGGCCTCTTTTTTGTCTCAAACGAGTCTGCACTAACCAGTTACAAAAAAAACAAAAAAGTGTTTTATTTTAACACAATTTGTTTTACCTTTGTTGCAGCAGTACATACCGTTGTGTCTCCTACCGTGCATGAAACAGCGGGATATGTCTTCTACATTGCTTCGCAACAAACACCATAAACATGACGCTTTGTTCAAATTGCGCAACCGAGATCATACCGGGTTCTAAATTTTGCAATCGCTGTGGCGATAAAATCACAGAACGAACCAAAGAATGCCCTGTTTGTACCCACTTGGGGCCAATAACTTCGGTTTTCTGCCATCACTGCGGGTATCATTTTGAAGGGAAAAAACATTTTTCAAAGCGGTATGAGCCCATATTTCCACTGGATTTTGACGTTGATTCGCTGACAGACCAAGTCAAATTCCTGTTTTTTAAAGAATTACGACAGCGCGTCGAAGCGGAACACGACGTGCTAAAGTATGGGGATTATGTAGAACGGTTTTATCAATCCCGATTTAGGGATATTTATGAGTTGCGATCGGGACAAATTGCCGCAGACATCGCCACCCAATGGGATCGATTTGGCAGTGAAGCATTGGAAGAAATTGACAAAAGATTGGGCATCGCATTTGAGGGGCTCTTGGATTTTTTCATTATTCAATATTGTCCTGATCTGAATGGTGTACTATTGCCCTCTGAGATTTTAAAGTACGAAAAAGCCATTCCCGGAAAAACAGATTTGTGGGAGATGATACAGGACTTTCTGGATTTTGACCATGAAACTGAGGTTTTTTACTTTGATTTCATCACCATGAAGCAGGAATTACTGGCCAACGCCTGCAAATATTTTCTGTTTGCAGAACGGCAAGAAAGGATCTATTTCATCAGTGACCTTTCCCTCAAGAGTAATTGTAAAGAGGGTTTTGCGCTCACCAGCAAAGGGATATACTGGCGTGCAGCTTTTGACAAGCCCAGACGCGTTTACTACCATGAACTAGACCGTATCGTCAAAGAAAAAGAATGGATGACCATCAACGGCTATTTTTTTACGGCCAATCCAGCGCTTAACCTAAAACTTTGTAAGCTGTTAAAAAAACTTCGCGGTTGGAGACCAAGTACCGTGCCTGTAAAATGATGCTGAGCAACGTTGGTACGCATATCTTACCCTGTTTTAAAGGGTGCTAACTGGTTAGGCGGCACGCTGTCTG
>CAIZLM010000335.1 GCA_903933805.1 uncultured Bacteroidota bacterium
GTCTGGCAAAAAATGGCTACTTTTTTGTCTCAGACGCGACCAAGCTAACCAGTTGCGATATTTTGTAATCGAGTGGTTTCGACTGAAAAACCAGGTTATTCAGCCGTTGGTATTTCGGGCTCATTGCCTTCAATTTCCACTGCTGTGGCCACGACTGTGACGTCGGCAATGCTGTCAGATTCTTCCAAGCGAATGAGTTTAACCCCCTGAGTAGCACGTCCGATGACCCTTAATTCATCAGCGGCTGTTCGAATGGTGATGCCACTGGTGGTCGTGATCATGAGGTCGTCTTGGTCGGTGACGGTTTTAATGGCCACCAGGTGACCTGTCTTTTTGGTAACATTGATCGTCCTGGAACCCTTACCGCCCCTACTTTGGACACGGTAGTCTTCCAAAGCGGAGCGTTTGCCCATGCCCTTTTCAGAAACGACCAAGATACTGGTGGTGGTATCTGCGGGATCGACACACACCATACCGACCACGGTATCACCATTTTCGTCATCTACCCGAATACCCCGGACGCCGGAAGCAGTACGTCCCATGGCGCGGACATCTTGTTCGTTGAAACGAATGGCTTTACCGCTTTGAATGGCGAGAATGATTTCATTTTTGCCATTGGTAAGTTTTGCTTCAATGAGCGCGTCTCCCTCATTGATCCCAATGGCATTGATACCACCTTGTCTTGGTCGGGAATATTCTTCCAGCAGTGTTTTTTTGATTTGACCGCGCTTGGTACAAAAAATGATATAGTGGCTGTTGATGAAGGCCTCGTCGTTAAAATTGCGGACGATGATAAAAGCGCGGACTTTATCTTCCTTGGGAATATTGAGCAGATTTTGAATGACACGGCCAGCAGTAGCCTTGGCGCCTTCCGGTATTTCGTACACTTTCAGCCAGAAACACCGTCCACTTTCCGTAAACAGTACGATGGTTTGGTGGTTGGTGGCCGTAAACATGTGCTCGACGAAGTCCTCGCCGCGGGTGCGTACGCCCTGTGCGCCGCGACCTCCACGGGCTTGCGCGTGGTACTCGGTGATAGAGGTGCGTTTGATATAGCCGGCATGGCTGATGGTAATAACGACCTCTTCGTCTTCAATGAGGTCTTCCATACTGATATCAGCCTCATCAATTTCGATGGCTGTTCGGCGTGCATCGCCGAAACGGTCTTTAATTTCCGTCGTTTCCGTTTTGACGATACCCCTTTGGAGACCTTCGTCGGCCAGAATAGATTTCAGGTAGGTTATTTTGACCATCAACTCGTCAAATTCAGCCCTTACTTTATCGCGTTCGAGGCCCGTGAGTTGTTGCAGACGCATGGCGAGAATTGCCTTGGCCTGAATTTCAGAGAGTCCAAATGTTGCCATCAGGCCCGTTCGAGCTTCTTCTGAGTCTTTGGAAGCGCGGATCAATTTGATGACTTCATCCAGGTGATCTAGGGCGATGAGTAGTCCCTCTAGGATATGGGCCCTTTCTTCGGCCTTTCTAAGGTCGTATTTGGTACGGCGAACAATAACTTCCAGCCTAAACTTGATGAATTCATCGATCAGATCCTTGAGGTTCAAGGTTCTTGGGCGACCGTTGACAAGGGCGATATTGTTGATACCGTAGCTGGTTTGGAGGGGTGTTAATTTGAACAACTGGCTCAAAATAACATTGGCAGCTGCATCGCGTTTTATTTCGATGACCACCCGCACCCCTTCACGGTTTGATTCATCACGGACATCGCTGATGCCCAGTACCCGCTTTTCATTGACCAATTCAGCGATCTTGGTGATCAGCATGGCCTTGTTTACTTGGTAAGGGATTTCAGTAACGATGATGGCCTCGCGGCCTTTATCGTCGGTTTCGATTTCAGTTTTAGCCCGGACGACACAGCGACCTCGCCCCGTGCGCAACCCTTCCCGAACACCCGTGAGGCCATATATAATACCCCCTGTTGGAAAATCCGGCGCTTTCACAAACTCCATCATTTCCTCCACCGTCATATCGGGTTTGTCAACAGCCACCATGATGGCGTCACAAACCTCCGACAGGTTGTGGGGCATCATGTTGGTGGCCATGCCGACCGCGATACCGGAAGCACCATTGATAAGGAGGTTGGGGATTTTTGCTGGCATTACGCTGGGTTCTTCCAGCGAGTCGTCGAAGTTGAGTTGAAAATCAACCGTATCCTTGTCCAAATCACCCACAATTTCGTCGGCAATACGGCGTAGGCGGGCCTCTGTATAACGCATGGCTGCCGGACTATCGCCGTCCATAGAACCGAAGTTACCCTGTCCATCTACGAGGGGGTATCGGAGGCTCCATTCTTGGGCCATACGCACCATGGTATCATACACAGAACTGTCGCCGTGTGGGTGGTATTTACCGAGTACTTCACCGACGATACGGGCAGACTTTTTGTAGGGTTTATTGTAGGAAAGCCCCAAATCAAGCATCCCGTACAGCACACGGCGGTGAACAGGCTTCAGTCCATCGCGCACATCCGGGAGTGCGCGGCTGACGATTACGGACATTGAGTAATCAATGTACGCGGTCTTTAGTTCATCTTCAACGTTAATGGAAATAATCCTCGAATCTTGCATACGCGTCTAAAGCAATGGCGGCGAGCGGTGAATGTTGTTTTGTAAGAAAAAATAAGTCGCCAAAAATTGTGCGCGAAGATACAAAAAAAATTTGGGCTAAACCATCGAAAAGGAAAAAATTGTAACCTGCTAAATGCTCTTTTTTGGCGTCTGGTGGCCCATGGAACAGACCTTCCAGGGCGCCTTTACAGACTCTTTAAAAAATGATACCCGCGCTTGACAAAACCCTGGCTTTCATAAAAATTATGGGCTTTTTGATTGTCTAAATAGGCATCAAGCATCAACATAGCGCATCCTTCCTGCCGGGCAATTGCTGTCACGAAATCCGTCAGCAAATGTCCGATACCCTTTGAACGGTGTGATGCAGCAACCACCACATTGTCCATTTCAAGGTATTTGCCACTGTAAAGCTTCGTCGTCACCCATATTCCGGACACACCGATGTATTCGACGCCCATTTTCACCGTCGCCATGCGGTACCCGTGGGCTATCATATCGTCGAGCATTGCATCGAGGTATTGAGGCGTGACCATGGAATTGAGTTGTTGGAGGAGCGGCGCCAACAACAGCATTTCTGATTTTTGTGTCAGTATTTGGAAATCGTATGCCATTGACATGGGATAAGAATTGTGGATAAAAAAAGGCAACTGGTTAGGGTCATGTCTGAGACAAAAAACGCAAATAGTTACAGACCATCAATAACAACTCTGGTAATTGGTTAGGGTGGTCGCGTCTGAGACAAAAAAGTGGGCTTTTTGGGCCAGACAGCGTGCCACCCAACCAGTTTACCAATTCTGACACAAAGGTACGCTATCTTAAAAGGGAGAAAACCGTTCCTTTGCCAGAAAATATTCCCCATGATGCTGCGTATCTTGATTGTCTGTGTAGTATTGCCCTTCTGCTGTCGGTCTCAAACACTCAAAAAATACTGGGTTGAATTCACGGATAAAAACAACAGTCCGTATTGCACCTGCCATCCTGGAGAATTTCTCTCACCGCGATCCATCGAGCGGCGGGAAAAATCCGGTATTGAGATTGTTGAAAATGACCTGCCCGTTTCAGCGGACTACCTCCGTGCGTTAACCGACAAGGGCCTGCAAATTCACGGGGTGTCACGGTGGCTGAATGCGGCCACCGTCATTGCTGATACTACTGCCATAAAAACACTGTCAACGTTGCCGTTTGTCCGCCGTACAGCATACCTAGGCCCCCACCTCAAATTTCGTAACCCGCCCAACCGGCCCGAAAAACAACGGGCCATCGTGTTGGAGTATCCCAATCCAGGAGGCTTAGAGTATCCCCTCGGTTACGCAACCCTCCAAAACAGTATGCTTCAGGTACCATCACTCTACGCAGCAGGACACCGTGGACGTGGTATCTGGATAGCGGTGATGGACGGCGGTTTTACGAATGCCGACACCATTCCGTTGTTTGACA
>CAIZLM010000336.1 GCA_903933805.1 uncultured Bacteroidota bacterium
CCCTTCTAGTTTCGTTTTATCTCCCAAAACCTCCAATGGTTGACCAGGAGACCACAAAGTGGGCCTTTTTTTGCCAGCACAGCGCGCTACCGTATCAGTTACAAAATATCTTTATCTTTGCCCTTATGTCTCGCAAAAATAAATATATCTGTATCCACGGCCACTACTATCAGCCACCACGTGAAAATGCCTGGTTGGAAACTGTGGAACACCAAGAATCCGCACACCCCTTTCACGACTGGAATGCCCGCATAAACTTTGAATGTTATGCGCCCAATGCCGCCGCCAGAATCTTGGATGAATCAGGCTGGATTACTAAAATTCGCAACAATTACAACCGTATCTCGTTCAATTTCGGCGCCACGTTGCTCTCGTGGATGGAAGAAAATGATCCAGATGCGTATGATCTACTTCTCAAAGCTGACATTCGCAGCGCAGAACGTTTCGGAGGCCATGGATCCGCCGTTGCCCAGGTGCACAGCCACCTAATTATGCCCCTCGCAAATTACCGCGATAAAGTGACACAGGTTAGATGGGGCATCTACGATTTTCAACACCGTTTTAATCGATACCCCGAAGGAATTTGGCTCGCTGAAACTGCCGTAGATACCGAAACGCTCGAAGTGCTCGCCGCGCATGGAATCCAATACACCATTCTCGCGCCACGACAGGCAAAATCAGTACGACCAATTAAAGCCAACCCCGACATGGGTCGCGCAGAGGAAGCAGCTTGGAAACCCGTGACAACGGACTCCGTCGATACACGCCATCCTTATTGGTGTCTGTTGCCCAGTGGACGTCGGATCGCCCTCTTTTTTTACCACGGTGAAATAGCACAGGAAGTTGCCTTTAATGGGCTCCTCAACAGCGGAAAGGCACTCTCAAAACGCTTGGCAAGTGTTTTTGACAACAACGACGAACCTCAACTCTCCCATGTCGCAACAGATGGGGAAAGCTATGGACACCACCACCGTTTTGGCGAAATGGCCCTGGCAGATAGCCTCAATTTTATCGAAGACAACCAACTGGCTACCCTCACTAATTATGGCCAGTACTTGGAATTGTTCCCGCCTACCTGGGAAGTTCAGATCCACGAAAAATCTTCCTGGAGCTGTGTGCACGGGGTAGAACGTTGGCGTGCAGACTGTGGATGCAATACCGGAAGCGCCGGCTGGAACCAGCGCTGGCGAAAACCCCTGCGCGACGCACTCGACTGGCTGCGCGATGAACTAACCCCCCTGTTTGAACGCGAAGGCAACCGTTTTCTGCGCGATCCATGGACTGCCCGAAATGACTATATCGCTGTCTTGCTGGACCGCTCAGACGAGGCCGTCAATGACTTTCTTAAAAAGCATGCCCGACGTGAATTGAGCCAACTGGAAAAGGTCGCTGTCCTGCGCCTCATGGAAATTCAACGTTTCGCCATTCTGATGTACACCAGTTGCGGATGGTTTTTTGACGAAATATCCGGGATTGAAACCAACCAGATTCTCCAGTACGCCCTTCGAGCCATGGACTATGCTTTAGACGTTTTTGGCGTAGATCTCATTCCGGAGTTCACGCGTCGTCTCGCCGAGGCCCCCAGCAATGTAATGGCCAACGGCGCAGTCAGTTTTATCCAAAATGTTGTGCCAACCCGTGTCACATTGGAAAGGGTAGCCACACATTTCGCCATCGTTTCGCTTTTTGAAAAAAACCCAGCTGGATTAAATCTGTTCAACTACGTCGCATCCGTAGATTTTATTGAAAAAATAGAAGCCGGAACCCCGAAATTCGCCATCGGTAGGCTGAGAATTACTTCCCGTGTTAGCCATGCTGAAAAAACTTTTTGTTACGCAGTGCTTTATTTGGGACAACAGCATGTAATCGGCAATATTTCAGGTTCAATGAACCGCAATACTTTTGAAGAAATGTGCACCAGAACCAGTAAGTCTTTTCGCGCAGCTAATCTGGGCGAACTTATTGGAGTCTTACAAGAGTATTTTGGACCTGAAAAGTTTTCATTGTCAAGTCTGTTTTCTGACGAAAAAATAGCCATTATCCAAGCCATTACAGAGAACAGCTTAGACTCTGCGGAATCTACTTTCCGCAATGTTTTCAACGAAAATTATCAACTCATGTCGGCATTGGAAGAGGCTAAAATGCCCATGCCGGCCAGTTGGAACAACATCGCATCGTACTTGCTCAATGCAGACTTGAAAAGCTTCTTTGACAATCCTGAAATGGGTGATCTACGTGTATTGCGGCGTATTAAAGCTGACATAAAACGCTGGAACGTAAAGTTGAACGACGAGGAAATGCTCAACCACGCAATTGGACAACGCGTTTTTGATGAAATAGAAAAAATTAACCTGGATGAATCTTCTGTACCTCGTGTAACCTGGATTGTAGAAGTGCTTAATATTGTAACTAAAATTGGCCTTAAGCCGCATATTTGGAGAAGCCAGAATATTTTTTACCTCATCACAAAAGGTTATCGGAAAGGGGAATGGGTGTTCATCGGACCAGAATGGGAAACAGCGTTCAAAAATTTGTCCTCCTTGCTCAAAGTTCGATTGACAGGGTAATGTTCCATTGATTTAACACACTCACGTCGAATCATTTTAATGTATTTAGTAGTGCTAAAATTTGCCCATCCCGATCATTTTTACTTGCTTACCATCGTGCCGCTACTCTTGGCACTGTGGTGGTCGTGGTTTAGGTGGCAACAAAAAGCACTGTTGCGATTGGGCGATACAACTTCCCTGTTGCCACGGTTTTCGAGTAAACAATTTTGGTTGAAAAACATGCTTGTCATGGTGGGTTTTGTCTTGTTGGCAATCGTTTGGGCCAATCCGCAAGTAGGTGCAAAAAACCAAACCACCACACAGGAATCATCCGATGTTTTTATCTTACTGGATATTTCCCAAAGCATGTTGTGTCGGGATATTGCGCCAAGTCGGCTGGAGTTATCTAAGATATTTATCAAAAAATTGGTTCAAAAACTGGAAGGAGAACGCATTGGCCTGATTTTCTTTGCTGGTAATGCCTTTTTGCAAATGCCGCTTTCCAGTGATTACGCATTTGTTTTCCAAAGTATTCAAAGTGCGTCACCCGATATGTTGACAGCGCAAGGAACCGATATTGCCGCCGCCATTGAGGTGGCTCAACGGTCTTTTGATCCCGAACCAGCAGGAGGGAGAATGCTCCTTGTTTTTTCTGACGGGGAAACCCACGATGACAACACACTTGAAAAAGCGGAAGATGCTTTCAATGACGGAACACTGATTTGTACGGTTGGAGTGGGCACTGCCTCCGGGGGGACAATTCCATTGTCGGAGTCGGGATTAGATGCTAATAAACTCGATGAAAACAAACAGGTAGTCATTACACGCCTCCAAGACTCGGTGTTGGATAAGATCGCTGCAGCAGGGGGGGGACAGGCGTTTAACGTCAGTCAGGGTGATGCAGCTATTGCTGCATTGAAAAATATTGTTGACGGGCTTCAAAAACGCGCTACAGCGGTGCGTTCTTTGGCTTCCATGGAATCTTGGTATCAATGGTTTTTGTTGCCGGCAATCTTGTTGCTCTTGCTGGAGTTGTTTGTTTCTTACAACGTGAAAATTAAATAATACTGATGATCAATCACTTGCGCAATGCACTTCGAAGACGCCCGGTGACTCCCTATCGTTCTAAACAAATGGGGCTCATCAGTTGCGTACTCTGCTGCTCCGTGGCCGTATTCTCCCAGTCTGCTCACCAGTCATTGAAAAATGGCGACCATGCGTACGACCGCGACAATTACAAAGTCGCTGAAAAGGAGTACCGCGCTGCTGCC